>NZ_MOWM01000002.1 GCF_016082275.1 Variovorax sp. E3 | reverse complement strand
CCCGCCCCGCCGCCCACGCCGAGCGCGAGCACCACGGCCGCCGCCATGCACCAGGGCCAGCGGCGATGCGGCGCGCGCCGGTCTTCCTGTTCGCGCTGCGCGTGTGCTTGCACCAACCGCGCGAGGTTCAACGCGGGCGGCAGCGGCTCTTCGGCGATCGGCGCCAGGGCCGCGCGCAGGGCCTGCCGGTGCTGCGCATGGGCCTCGACCTCGCGCGCGCTTCGGGGTGGTGGTCGAGGTAGTCCCGCACCTCGCGGCGGCGCGGCGCGTCGAGCGCGTCGTCGACGTAGGCATGCAGGTCTTCTTCGAGGATGGGACGTCCGTCCATGGGGTCACCGTTCATTTGAGCCTCCGCAGATGGGGGCGTGCCGATTGTCCCGCTTCGGGCGAGGCCGCCGACGGCGGCGGGTCGACGCCGTCGAGCATGCGGTGCAGCCGCTGGCGTGCGCGCGCCAGCCGCGACATCACGGTGCCCACGGGAATCTCCAGCGTCTTCGCGGCTTGCGCGTAAGACAGGTCTTCGACCGCGACCAGCAGCAGCACGGCGCGCTGGTCTTCAGGCAGCAGGTCGAGCGCGCGCATCAGCTCGTGGTGCCGCACGCGATGCTCCTGCGGCGCCGGCGTGCCCAGCTCGGTCTCGTCGATGTCTTCCATCGCCACGTGCAGGCCGCGGCGCGACTGCTGGCGCAGGCGGTGCATCGCCAGGTTGTGCAGGATGGCAAAGACCCACTGCCGCGTGTCGTTGACATCGCGCCGCTGGCTCCAGCGGCTGATGACGCGCTCCAGGCAGTCCTGCACCAGCTCGTCGGCCGACTCGCGATCGCGCAGCAAGGCGCGCGCATAGCGCCGCAATGCGGGGATCATCGGCTCGACGAGAAGGAGCAGGTCGTTCATCTTCCGGGCATCGCAGCGCGCGGCGGCACGGGCCTCAGAGGGCCTGCACCTGGACCGGCGTTCCGGGCTTGCCGCCCGATTGTGGCGCGATCACGAGGTAGCGCTTGCCGTCGCCGGGCGATGCGCCCTGGATCTGCTGGCGGATCGGGCCGATCGCATTCACGATCGCGGCGCCCGCCGGGTTGGTCATGAAGTTCGCGAGCGGCTGCAGCACGCCGCCGCCGTCCGGCTGCTCCGCCAGCGCGAGCACATAGGGCTGCCTGGGTTCGAGGCCGGTCGCCGAGGCTTGCAGCACCTGCAGCAGCCCCTGGTCGAACAGCGCCACGCTGGTCGGCGCGCTCTCGCCGGCCGCGTGCCTGCGCCCCTGCGGCTGCGGCGCCACCAGCGTCAGGTGCGCGACCTGGCCCGACAGGCCCGGCGCCTGCAGGCCCTGGGTGCCGTCGCCCGCTTCCGCCGGCACGGCGTTGGGCACATAGGCGATGGCCTGCGGTGCCTGCCCCACCGGCACCGTCGCGACCCCGGTGTTGGTTGCCGTGTCGATGGCGGTGAGCGCATCGGCGTTCTCCAGGCCCACGTACATGCGCTTGCCGTCGCCCGAGGGCCAGATGCCGTGCGGCAGCTTGCCCACTGGAATGGTCGCGACCTGCGAGAAGTCGTCCGTGCGAAACACCTTCACCACATTGAGCCCGCCAATGGTCACGTAGGCGAAGCTGCCCTTGGCCGTGGTCGCGAAGTTGACGTGGTTGGTGATCGGGCCGGTGTCGAAAGACTTGATGACGGCGAACGGCGGCTTCGCGTCGAACACCATCGTGCGGCCGACGTCCTTCAGCGTGAACCACACCTGCTTGCCGTCGGGCGTCGCGGCGATGTTGGGGCAGAACGGGCTGTCCTGCTTCACGCGGCCGACGGTCTGCTTGGTGGCCGTGTCGATCACCACCGTCTCGGGGTTGAACGAGGAGCACACGTAGCCGTACTTGCCGTCGGGCGAGAAGATCTGCATGCCGGGGCCGTTGGGCGTGGTGATGCGCGTCTTTTCCGTGAAGGTGGCGGCGTCGAGCACCGACACGTAGTTTTCGCCGCGCACCGTCACCCACACCTCCTTGCCGTCGGGCGTGAAGAAGGCTTCGTGCGGCGAGCGGCCGACGTAGGTGGTGTGCTTCACCGCGTTGGTCGCGGTGTCGATGAAGGTCACCGAGTTGGAGCCGATCGACACGATCGCGAGCGTGCGGTGGTCCGGCGAAAAACCCATGCCGTGCACCAGCACCTGGCCCCGGTACAGCGGGCTGAAGTTGCCGGGCGACGGGTCGCCCAGGCGAATCACGCCCAGCAGCTTGTTGTCGACCGGGTCGGTGACCGACACGGTGTTGGAGAACTGCTCGGCCGTGTAGACGCGGTCCCGGTGGCTCATGGGAATGTCGGCATCGGCGGCCGCAAGCGGCGCCTGGCCGGCCTGCGCGCAGGCGGCCGTGGCGGCCAATGCGGTGGCGGCGAGCCAATGGGAGAGGCTGTGTTTTTTCATGTTGTCGCTCGGGGTGGTGAAAGGGGTGTGCGAAGGAGAAACGGCTAGCGGCCGGCCTGCGTGGGTGACGCCGTCGACGGCGGCAGCGGCTGCCCGAGCGCCAGGCGCATCGCGGCAATCTCCTGCTGCTGCTCCACGATGATTTCTTGCGCGATGCGGCGCAACTGCTCGTTGCTGCCGTGGCGCAGTTCGGCCAGCGCCATGTCGATCGCGCCTGGTGGTGGGCGATCATCATCTCGGCGAAGTCGTTGTCGACCTTGCCGGACGGCTTGATGTTCATGCCGGCCATCATCCGGTTCATGGCCGCGTCGTTCTCGGCGGCGAACCCCGCCTCGGCCGGGTCGCTGCTGGTGCAGATGTCCATCAGCCCCATGAGCAAGCCCCCGCGCGCGCGCCCGGCGGCATCCGCGCCGCGGCGAAGGCGGCCGCGGCACAGGCAAGCGCCGCGGCGCCCAGGGCCAGCATGGCGGGGCGCGGCAAGCGGCGTGGAAATCGGATCTGCATCGGGGCTCCTCTACGTTCACGGCAATGGGCCGTTGCAGAGGTAGACCCCGGAGGCGGCGACTTATTCCAGCGGGTCTGAAAATAATTTCCGCAACGGCGCCGCTCGACCTTCCGAGCACTCGCCGCCGGCCTCGGCGGCCGCGCGGTTTCGGCCTCGTGGTTTCGCTCGCTTTTATAATATGATGACCATAATTTAAAAGGTGCCAGCCATGTCTTCACACACCACGTCAACCATCTTCGTCATCGGCGGAACGGGCGCCCAGGGCATGCCGATCATTCGCGCGCTGGTCGCGGATGGAAAGTACGCCGTGCGGGTGCTCACGCGCGACCTGAACTCCTCGCGGGCCAAGGAGCTGCTGGCGCTCGGCAACGTCTCGTTGCTCGAAGGCTCCTTCGCCGACGAGGCCGTGCTGCGCGAAGGCTTCTGCGGCTGCGACGGCGCCTTCGTCAACATCGACGGCTTCAACACCGGCGAGAAGACCGAGACCTACTGGGCCATTCGCGCGTATGAAATCGCGCTGGAGGTGGGCGTCAGGTTCTTCGTGTACGGCAACCTGGACTACGCGCTGAAGAAGGCCGACTTCGACTCCCGCTTTCGCACCGGCCACTACGACGGCAAGGGCCGCATGGGCGAATGGATCCGCTTCCAGACGCAGTCGAACGGCAAGCGCATGGGCGCGGCGATCTTCACCTCGGGCCCCTACATCGAGATGGCCATCTCCGCGATGACGCCGATGTCGCCGTCGGTGGAAGACGGCGTCGTCACGTGGCGGGTCCCGCTCGGCGAAGGCGCGGTGCCGCACGTGGCGCTGGAAGACTGCGGCTACTACGTGCGCTGGCTGTTCGATCATCCGCAGCTCGCCAACGGCATGGACCTCGAAGTCGCCATCGCGCATGTGGGCTACGCCGAACTCGCGGCCGCGTTCGAGAAGGTGACCGGGCACCCGGCGCGCTACATCGACACGGACCTGGACACCTACTGGAAGGGACCGTTCGGCCGCGTCGGCCACATGCCCGCCGGCTACAACGCCGACCCCGACGACAAGAGCACGATGAACATCCGTGACAACTTCACCGGCTTCTGGAACGTGTGGAAGCACAACGTGGTCAAGCGCAACTACGACCTGCTCGACGAGATCCATCCCCACCGGATCCGGAGCGTCGAAGAATGGCTGCGCAAGGAAGACTTGCGGGGGCAGGAACTCGGCAAGGGCACGCTGTGGGAAAGAGTCCAGGCAGGCAAGATGCAGAAGATTCTCAAGGACACCGAGGACATGCGGCAGGGCAAGCTGTAGAGAATCGGGCACCTCGCCCATTTCCAAACCTGGCGCCGAATGCCGCGCCCACCACCCTACCCCTCCCTATGCGCTACTCCAAGGAACACAAGCAGAAAACCCACGCGCAGATCACCGAAGCGGCCTCGGCCCGCTTTCGTGAGCAGGGGATAGACGGCATCGGCGTGGCTGGGCTGATGCAGTCGCTGGGCCTGACCCACGGCGGCTTCTACGCGCACTTCGAATCGAAGGACGCGCTGGTCGCCGAGTCGGTGGACACGGCCTTCGACCAGACCTTGCAGAGCCTGCGCGCCTACGCCGAAGCCGGGGAGCCCGGCCAGCACCTGGCGCGGCTGGTGGCGGCCTATACGTCCACCACCCACCGCGACTCGCCGGCCCAGGGCTGCATGGCCGCCGCCTTGTCGAGCGAGCTGCGCCGCCAGACCGGCGCCGTCCGCGAAGCGGCGGCACGCCGGCTCGACGACCTGCTCGCGCTGATCGACGACATGGCGCGCGACGACGGCCTGCAAGTGCCCGCGCCCGCCGTGCTGGCGCTGATGGTGGGGGCCGTGTCGCTCTCCAGGATCTCGACGGATGCCGCGCACGGCGAGCCTTATCTCGACGCGGCCAAGGCGGTGTTGTCGCTGATCGGGACGACGGCCGAGCGCTGACGGTCGTGACGCTCGCCCGAGCGCGGCGGGGGCCGGCGCTTCGTCGGCGAAAATCGGCGCCTCCCCGGTTCTCCAAGCGCTCGTGACCCCCACCGAATTCAAGGGCTTCATCCTCACCCGCCACTGGCGGGATGCGCCGGCTGGCACCGAGCTCGAATACTGGCTGGCCACCGATGCGGGGCCGGTGAAAGTGGTCCTGACCTCTCGGACCTCGGTCGCATTCGTCGCGGCCCGGCACCGGGCGGCGCTCGAAACGCAGCTCGCGACCATGCCCGGCATGCAGCAGCGCGAACTCGCGCTGAAGAACTTCCATCAGGAACCCGTCGTCGGCGTCTATGCGAAGCACTTCCGCCAGCTCGGGCGATTGGCGCGCGCCCTCCAGCCGCAAGGCATTCCCCTGCTCGAGGCCGACGTGCGCCCGCACGACCGCTACCTCATGGAGCGCTTCATCACCGCCGGCGTGCAAGTGGAAGGCGGCCGGGCGGAGCGCGGCGCCCTCGTCGACTGCAAGCTCAGGCCCGCACCCGAATTCCGGCCGGTGCTGAAGGTGGTGTCGCTGGACATCGAGACGAGCCAGCACGAAGCGCTCTACTCCATCGCGCTGGACGGCATGCCCGAGCGTGTGGTCTTCATGCTGGGCGAGGCACCGCCCGAACCGCCGCCGCAACCGCAGCCGCGCGAGCCCGCGGACTTCTCGCTCGTCTATTGCGCCAGCCGCAAGGCCATGATCGAGCAGCTCAACGACTGGTTCGAGCGGAACGACCCCGACGTCCTCATCGGCTGGAACGTCATCCAGTTCGACCTGCGCGTGCTCCAGAAAACCGCCAACGACAGCGGCGTGCAGCTTCTCCTGGGACGCGAGCGCCGGCCCATCGAATGGCGCACGCATCCGGGCAAGCAGGGCTACCTGTTCGCGCCCACGCCGGGCCGGGTGATCATCGACGGCATCGACGCGCTCAAGGCGGCGGTGTGGAGCTTTCCGTCCTTCAGCCTGGAGACCGTCTCGCAAACGCTGCTGGGCGAGGGCAAGGCTATCGGCGACGAGTACGACAAGATGGCCGAGATCGAGCGGCGCTACCAGCACGACAAGCCCGCGCTCGCGCACTACAACATCCGCGACTGCGAGCTGGTGCTGCGCATCTTCGAGAAGGCCAGGCTGCTGCAGTTCGTGATGGAGCGGGCCCACGCCACGGGCCTGCAGGCCGACCACTTCGGCGGCTCGATTGCCGCGTTCAGCCACCACTACCTGCCGCGCATGCATCGCCAGGGCTACGTGGCGCCGAGCGTGGGCGAGATTGCCAGCAAGGCCTACCCCGGCGGCTACGTGATGGACTCGAAGCCGGGCTTCTACGACTCCGTCGTGGTGCTGGACTACAAGAGCCTGTACCCCTCGATCATCCGCACCTTTCTGGTCGACCCGGTGGGCCTTGCCGAAGGCTCGCATGCCGCCGACCCGGCGCCGCTGGTCAAGGGGCCGGGCGGCACCCTCTTCTCGCGCGACAGGCATTGCCTGCCCGAAATCGTGACCACGCTGTGGCGCGCGCGGGACGAGGCCAAGCGCGTGAAGAACGAGCCGCTGTCGCAAGCGCTGAAGCTGCTCATGAACTCGTTCGCCGGCGTGCTGGGCGCGGCCGACTGCCGCTTCTTCAACCCGCAGCTGGTGTCGGCCGTCACCCTTCGCGGCCACGAGATGATGAAGCTCACGCGCGAGTTCGTGGAGCAGCGCGGCTACGAGGCCATCTACGGCGACACCGACTCCATCTTCATCTGGCTCAAGCGCACCCACACCAACGAGGAGGCGCACGCCGTCGCGGCAAGCCTGGCCAGCGACATCAACGAATGGTGGACGCGCGCCCTTCGCGAGGAGCAGGGCCTGGAGAACTTCCTGGAGATCGAGTTCGACACCCACTACAAGAAGTTCTTCATGCCCACCATCCGGGGCTCCGACGTGGGCAGCAAGAAGCGCTACGCGGGCCTGAGCGCGGATGCCGCGGGCAAGGAAGAAATGGTCTACCGCGGCCTGGAAATGGCCCGCAGCGACTGGACCCCGCTGGCGCGCCAGTTCCAGGAGGGGCTGCTCTCGCGCATCTTCCAGGGCGAGCCCTACAAGGCCTTCGTGGCCGACTACGCGCGCTCGACGCTGGCCGGCGAAAAAGACGAGCTGCTCATCTACCGCAAGCGCCTGCGCCACCGCCTGGACGCCTACCTCGTCAACGTGCCGCCGCAGGTTCGCGCCGCGCGCATCGCCGACGACTACAACGAACGCGTCAACCGGCCGAAGCAATACCAGAACGGCGGCTGGATCCAGTACGTCATGACCCGCAACGGGCCGGAGCCGCTGGAAACCCGCCAAGCCCGCATCGACTACGAGCACTACCTGAGCAAGCAGCTGCAGCCGATCGGCGACGCCATCCTCCAGCCGATGGGGGAGAGTTTCATGGCCCTCACGACCTCGCAGCAAGGTCTTTTCTAGCGCGTTTCACGCGGGGCGGCGCGCTTGCGCCGGCCACCCGCGCATCAGGGAATCTACGGATATATGATTCCCCGAATGGTCTTGATTGCGTGCAGTTTTTGTATACAAATAACGCATCCGAAAAGCCGGCGCGAAATTTGCGTCAAAACGGGTCCCAATCCCTACTCACTCGCACGAGGAAAGAAGACCATGAGCACAGTCGTCAGCCAGGCCCCCGCGGGGGCAAGCGAAGCCGGCATTGCGCCGCACGCGGAATCGAACGCCCTCATCAAGCCCGGCTACCACCCGCGCCTGACCAACGAAGACCTGGCGCCGCTGAAAAAGCAGACCTGGGGCCAATACAACATCTTTGCCTTCTGGATGTCCGACGTGCACAGCGTGGGCGGCTACATCACGGCCGGCAGCCTGTTCGCGCTGGGCCTGTCGAGCTGGCAGGTGCTGGTGTCGCTGCTGGTGGGCATCGTGATCGTGCAGTTCTTCTGCAACCTGGTGGCCAAGCCCAGCCAGGTGACGGGCGTGCCCTACCCCGTGGTGTGCCGCGCGCCCTTCGGCGTGCTGGGCGCCAACATCCCGGCCATCATCCGCGGGCTGATCGCGGTGGCCTGGTACGGCGTGCAGACCTACCTGGCGTCGGCCGCGTTCATGGTGCTGGCGCTGCACATGGCGCCGGGCCTCACGCCCTACGCGGACGTGGCGCAGCACGGCTTCGTCGGCCTGTCGGCCCTGGGCTGGGTCGCGTTCATGGTCATGTGGGTGCTGCAGGCCTTCGTGTTCTGGCACGGCATGGACGCCATCCGCAAGTTCATCGACTGGGCCGGGCCGGCGGTGTACGTGGTCATGGCCATCCTGTGCGGCTGGCTGGTGTGGAAGGCCGGCTGGAGCAAGATCGACCTGAACCTGGGCGGCATCAAGTTCCAGGGCTGGGACGCGCTGCCCGTGATGCTCTCGGCCATTGCGCTGGTGGTGAGCTACTTCAGCGGCCCGATGCTCAACTTCGGCGACTTCTCGCGCTACGGCAAGAGCTTCGACGCGGTGAAGAAGGGCAACTTCTGGGGCCTGCCGATCAACTTCATCTTCTTCTCGCTGCTGACCGTGATCACCACTGCGGCCACGCTGCCCGTGTTTGGTGAACTCATCACCGATCCGGTGCACACCGTGGGCAAGATCGACAGCACCACCGCCGTGGTGCTGGGCGCGCTGACCTTCATGATCGCCACCATCGGCATCAACATCGTGGCCAACTTCGTGTCGCCGGCCTTCGACTTCTCGAACGTGGCGCCGCAGCACATCAGCTGGCGCACGGGCGGCATGATCGCGGCCGTGGGCTCGGTGTTCCTCACGCCGTGGAACCTTTACAACAGCCCCGAGGTCATTCACTACACGCTCGACGTGCTGGGTTCGTTCATCGGCCCGCTGTTCGGCATCCTGATTGCCGACTACTACATCGTGCGCAAGCAGCGCATCGACGTGGACGCCCTCTACACCATGAGCCCCAAGGGCGAGTACTGGTACAGCGGCGGCTACAACCCGAAGGCGATCATGGCGCTGGTGCCGGCGGCACTGGTGCCCATCCTGTGCGTGATGGTGCCGACGCTGCGCGGCGCCGCCAACTATGCGTGGTTCATCGGCATGGGCCTGGGCTTCGTGCTCTACGTGCTTTTGAACCGCAACAACAAGACCTGAAAACCAGAGAAAGAAAGGGACCGCGCCGTGCGCATCAAGCTCATCAACCCCAACACCACCTGGAGCATGACCGAGAAGATCGGTGCATGCGCCCGCGCGGTGGCGCACGCCGGCACCGAGATCGTGGCCGTGAGCCCGGCCATGGGGCCGGTCTCCATCGAGAGCCACTACGACGAGGCGCTGGCCGTGCCGGGGTTGCTGCAGGAAATTGCGGCGGGCGAGCGCGACGGCATCGACGGTTACGTGATCGCCTGTTTCGGCGACCCAGGCCTGAAGGCCGCGCGCGAACTGGCAAGCGGCCCCGTGGTCGGCATCGCCGAAGCCGCCATGCACCTGGCCAGCATGGTCGGCAGCCGCTTCAGCGTGGTGACCACGCTGGGCCGCACCTTGGGCCAGGCCTGGCACCTGGCCGAGATCTACGGCATGGAGCGCTTCTGCGCCAACGTGCGCGCCTGCGAGCTGCCGGTGCTCGAGCTCGAAGAGCCCGGCTCGCGCGCCCGCGAGCGCATCGTCGACGAATGCCGCCGCGCGCTCGAAGAAGACGGCTCCGACTGCATCGTGCTCGGCTGCGCCGGCATGACCGACCTGTGCGAACACATCGAGCAGCTGCTGGGCGTGCCGGTGATCGACGGCGTGGCCGCGGGCACCAAGCTCATCGAGTCGCTCGTGGCCCTGAAGCTGCGCACCAGCAAGCGCGGGGAGCTGGCAAAGCCCCTGCCCAAGCCCATCATTGGCGCGCTCGAAGGCTTCACGCTCGCGCGCTAGGCCACAATTCGCGCATGCCCCGCGCCAGTTCCAAACCCAACGCCAACACTGTCTCCCCCGCCGCAGCCGCGCCGTCCGATGACGCCGCCGCCCCGGCGGACAAGCAAAGCTCCATCGAAAGCATCGCCAACGACATCGCCACCGCGATCGTCGAAAAGCGCCTGCCGCCCGGCACCTGGCTGCGCGAAGAGGCGCTGGGCCGCGTCTACTCGGTCAGCCGCACCAAGGTGCGCGCCGCGCTGCTGATGCTGTCCAAGGACAAGCTCATCGAGATGATTCCCGACAAGGGCGCCTTCGTGAGCCAGCCCAGCGTCGAAGAAGCGCGCGAGGTGTTCGCGGTGCGCCGCATCCTGGAGAGCGAGGTAGTGCGCATCTTCATCGCCAACGCCCGCCCGCGCGACTACCAGGTGCTGGAGCAGCACATCAAGTTCGAGCGCACCGCGCTGCGCCAGACCACCACCACGGGCACCGTGCGCGAGAAGCTGCTGGGCGACTTCCACGTGGCGCTGGCCGAGGCCACGGGCAACCGCACGCTGGCCGAACTGGTGCGCGAACTGGTGGCGCGCAGTTCGCTGATTGCCATGCTGTACCACTCGTCGAACGACCCGCACTGCTCGTCCGACGAGCACGGCGAGTTCCTGCGCCTGTGCCGCAAGGGCGACGTCGAGGCCGCGGTGACCAGCATGACCGAGCATCTGGAGCGCATCGAGGCCAGCCTCGAGCTGGGCATCGACAAGCCCGACCGCCAGCTCGACCTGGTGAAGGCGCTGCTGGCCTGAGGCGGCCCAGGCCCCGCCCGGCAGGCGGGGGGGCACACGGCCGGCGGGCCGGTGCGACTGTCACACAACCGCGTCATGCTGCACCCCGGACGGGCTCCGCGTTCCTTTTTTCCGCGGACGCCCCACCGACGAACCACCCAACAGCATGCCCCGGCACATTCGGCCCATCGACATTCCTGCCTCGCATCCCGCGGTCTCCCCGTTCTTCCAGCCCATCGTGGACCTGCGCCAGGGCACGATCTTCGGTCACGAGGCCCTGATACGCGGCCCCGCCGGCACCCCGCTGCACAGCCCCCTGGCACTGCTGGCCCAGGCGGCCAGCGAGTCGCGGCTGACCGAGTTCGAGCTGCACTGCGTCGAAGTCATCCTGACCCACTGGGGCCATTTGGCCGGGCCGGGCCGGCTCTTCGTGAACATGAGCGCCGACGCGCTGGTCGCGGCCATGGGCGGCGTGGGCACCGCGTGCTGGCTCGAACGCACGCTCGCGCGCTGCGACGTGTCGGCGCGCGACGTGACGGTGGAGCTCACCGAGCAGCGCGCCGCCGGCAACCCCGAGGCGCTGCGCCAGGCCGTCAAGGCGCTGCATGCGCTGGGCGCGCGCGTGGCGCTCGACGACTTCGGTGAGGGCCATTCGAACCTGCGGCGCTGGAAAGACCTGCAGCCCGACTTCGTGAAGATCGACAAGCTGCTGACCCAGGGCATCGCGAGCTGCCCGCACGGTGTGGCCATGGTGCGCACCATCGTCGGCCTGGGCCACGCCATGGGCACCGAGCTGGTGGCCGAAGGCGTGGAAGACGCCAAGGACCTGCGCGTGCTGCGCGACCTGGGCATCGCGCACGGACAGGGCTACCTGTTCGGCCGGCCGGCGCCGGCGCTGCAGCCGGTGCTGCCCGCGCCCGTGGCGGCCATCATCCAGGACACCCGCATCGCCGTCATGCCGCACGCCGCACAGCCGTCGCAGCCGAACGTGCTGCGCGGCCTGTCGGTGATCCAGGCGCCCGCGCTGAGCCCGATGACGCCGATCGACGAGGTCTCGGCCACCTTCCAGAAGCACCCCGACCTGCATGCGCTGGCCGTGGTCGACCGGGGGCGGCCGGTGGCGCTGATCAACCGGCAGTCGTTCATGAACGACTACGCGCGCATGTACTTTCGCGAGGTGCACGGGCGCCGGCCCTGCCTGTCGTACGGCAGCCTGTCGCCGCGCATCGTGGAGCGCGAGGAGAACGTCGAGAGCCTGCTGGGCATCCTGATGTCGGAAGACCAGCGCTACCTGCGCGAGGGCTTCATCGTGACCGAGCAGAACCGCTACGCCGGCCTGGGCACCGGCGACCAGCTGGTGCGCGCCGTGACCGAGGCGCGCATCGAGGCCGCGCGGCACGCCAACCCGCTGACCTTTCTGCCGGGCAACATCCCCATCAACATCCACATCGCGCGCCTGCTCGAAGGCCGCGCCGATTTTGTCGCCTGCTATGCGGACCTGAACAACTTCAAGGTGTTCAACGACCACTACGGCTACTGGCGCGGCGACGAGATGATCCTGCTGCTGGCGCGCCTTGCGACGCAACACGCCAACCCGCACCGCGACTTCGTCGGCCACATCGGCGGCGACGACTTCCTGGTGCTGTTCCAGAGCCCCGACTGGCGCGAGCGCTGCGCCGCCATGATCGACGACTTCAACCGGCAGGCGCCCGACCTCTACGACGAGGCGGAGCGGCTGGCGGGCGGCGTCGTGGGCGAAGACCGGCAGGGCGTGGTCCGCTTCACGCCGTGCGCCACGCTGTCGATCGGCGCGGTGCGCATCGCGCCGGACATGTTCAGGCACGCGGAAGACGTGGCCAGCGAGGCGGCGATCGCGAAGCATGAGGCCAAGCACACGGCGTCGGGCCTGACGGTGCGCGAGGCCCGGCCGCGGGCCTGAGCCCCCGAAATTCCCCCGGAACGGCCCCGGTCGGCTTCGGGTTTTTCCGGGTCAAGATTGTTGCATAAGTTGTATACAGTTTGGCGTACACATTGAGGCGTGCGCCATGGCAGGGCCCTGCCGCTCGCTTCTCCCCTCGCAGCAGCAGGAGACAAAGATGACGGCCGACGACACACTTTCCAAAGTCCATCCCGTGGACCAGCGGCTGCCTTCGGGCAAGCTCGCCGCCCTCGGATTGCAGCATGTGCTGGTGATGTATGCGGGGGCCGTCGCGGTGCCGCTGATCGTCGGGCGCGCGCTCAAGCTCACGCCCGACGAGGTCGCGCTGCTGATCTCGGCCGACCTGTTCTGCTGCGGCATCGCCACGCTCATTCAGGCGCTGGGCGCCACGCAATGGTTCGGCATCAAGCTGCCGGTGATGATGGGCGTGACCTTCGCGTCGGTCGCGCCGATGGTCGCCATTGCCAACGCCAACCCCGGGCAGAACGGGGCCCAGTTGCTGTTCGGCGCCATCATCGGCGCGGGCGTGGTGTCGATACTGATCGCGCCGCTCGTGAGCCGCATGCTGCGCTTCTTTCCGCCGGTGGTCACGGGCACCATCATTGCCGTCATCGGCATCAGCCTGATGCGCGTGGGCATCAACTGGATCTTCGGCAACCCCGTGGGCCCGACCGCGCCCGCGCTGGTCGACCCCGTGTACGCCAAGTGGCTGGCCGAGGTGACCTCGCCGGGCAGCTCGATCCCGGCCGTGCCCAAGGGCTTCGCGATCATGCCGACCGTGCCCAACCCCAAGTACGCGGACCTCTCGGGCTTCGGCGTGGCCGCGCTGGTGCTGGTGTCGATCCTGTTGATCGTGAAGTACGCCAAGGGCTTCGTCGCCAACATCTCGGTGCTGCTGGGCATCGTGATCGGCGCGGTGGTGGCGTCCGTTACCGGGCTCATGACCTACGAGAAGGTGGGCAAGGCCGCGTGGGTCGACATCGTGCTGCCCTTTCACTTCGGCATGCCGCAGTTCGACCCGATCCTGATCCTCACCATGACGCTCATCATGATCGTGGTGATGATCGAGTCGACCGGCATGTTCCTGGCGCTCGGCGAAATGACCGGCCGCAAGATCGAGCAGAAAGACCTGGCGCGCGGCCTGCGCACCGACGGCCTGGGCACGCTCATCGGCGGCGTGTTCAACACCTTTCCGTACACCAGCTTCTCGCAGAACGTGGGCCTGGTGGCCGTTACCGGCATCCGCAGCCGCTATGTGTGCGTGGCGGGCGGCGTGATCCTCATCGTGCTGGGCCTGCTGCCGAAGATGGCCGCGCTGGTGGAGTCGCTGCCCACGGTGGTGCTCGGCGGCGCGGGCCTGGTCATGTTCGGCATGGTGGCCGCGACCGGCATCCGCATCCTGTCGGGCGTGGACTTCAAGACCAACCGCCACAACGCGATGATCGTCGCGGTGTCGATCGGCATCGGCATGATTCCGCTGATTGCACCCAACTTCAAGCAGTGGATGCCGCACGCGATTCACTCGCTGATCGAGTCGGGCATTCTGCTGGCGTCGATTGCGGCGGTGCTGCTGAACCTGTTCCTCAACGGCGCGAAGCACGACGAGCAGGCCATGATCGCCGCTGCCAAGCAGGCCGAGGCGCACTGAGTTTTTCTCTTCTTCTTCAGATCATCGCCAGCGGCGTCTTGCGCCGCGGCGGTGGGTGCAGGCGGTCGAGTTCCTGCAGGGTCGCCGCGTCGAGCTCGAGCTGTGCGGCGGCCAGGTTTTCTTTCAGGTGCGCGCTGCGCACCGCCTTCGGAATCGCCGCCACGCCGGGCCTTGCGATCACCGCGGCCAGCGCCAGTTGCGCGGCGCTCACGCCGAGCTTGCCGGCCAGCTCTCCCAACGCATCGTCACCCGCCAGTGCCCCCTGGTCGATCGGGCTGTAGGCCATCAGCGGCATGGCGCGTTCGCGCTGCCACGGCAGCAGGTCGAACTCGGGGCCACGCTCACCCAGCGACAGGTAGACCTGGTTGGCCGCGCAGCCCGGCCCGTTGCCGGTGAGCGGCTCCAGCTCTTGCATGTCGTCGGTGTCGAAATTGCTCACGCCCCAGTGCGCGATGCGCCCGTCGGCCACCAGCGACTGCATCGCGGCGACGGTGTCGCGCAGCGGATGGTTGCCGCGCCAGTGCAGCAGGTAGAGGTCGATGGCGTCGAGCCCCAGCCGCTTCAGGCTGCGCTCGCAGGCCTCGCGCGTGCCGCGCCGGCTGGCGTTGTGCGGGTAGACCTTGCTGACGACGAAGAGCTCGTCGCGCCGCACGTCGCCCGCGCGCAATGCCTCGGCCACGGCCTGCCCCACGACGGTTTCCGCGCCGCCCTCGCCGTACATTTCGGCGGTGTCGATGAGCCGGTAGCCCAGCACGATGGCCTCGCGCACCGCGGCCACTTCGGCCGCGCGCCGGGCCGCGTCTTCGCCCATGCGCCAGGTGCCCAGGCCGAGTACCGGCATCTTGCCGCCGGTGGGGAGTGAGAGTGTTCGCATGGGCCCATGGTACGGAGGGCCGATGCCCCTGTCAGCCCTGCGACAACGACAGCCACACCGTCACGAGCAGGCCGCGACCGCCCTCGCCCGCGTCCAGCGCAACCTGCCCCCGGTGCTTCTCCAGCACCGAGCGCACGATGGCCAGCCCCAGCCCGCTGCCCGACTGCGTCTGGTCGGGGTTGCGAAAGAAGCGGTCGAACACGCGCTCGCGCAGCGCCGGCGGAATGCCCGGCCCCTGGTCGGCCACGCGCAGCACCGCGCGCGTACCGTCGCGCCCCACACGCACAGTGACCGTGCCGCCGTCGGGGCTGTACTTGATGGCGTTCTCGATGAGGTTGCTCAGCATCGAGATCAGGCTCTCGCGCTCGCCGAACACGGGCACGAACCCTTCACAAGCGACGTCGAACCTCACGCCGCGCGCATGCGCCAGCGGCTCGACCAGCGAGACGCGGTCGCGCACCAGCGCGTCGAGCGCCAGGGTCTCGGGCACCGCGTCCTGCGGCATTTCGTCGCTGCGCATCAGCTGCTGCAGCTGCCCCACCAGCCGCGTCGCGCGGTCGTTGCTGCGCAGCAGGTTGGCCATGAGCTCGCGCTGCCCCGCGTCGTGGGTCTGCGCCTTCAGCGCCTCGACGTTCACGCGCATGGCGTCCAGCGGGGTGCGCAGCTCGTTGGCCGCATCGGCAATCAGCCCGCGCTCGCGCGCCGCGCGGTCGCGCACGCTGCGCAGCAGGCCGTTGATGCTGCGCACCATCGGCCGCAGTTCCGTGTGCGGCGGCTCGAACGACAGCGGCGTGAGGTCGGCGGGCCCGCGCTCGGCCGTCTCGCGCGTCACCTGCCGCCAGGGCCGCAGCGCCAGCAGCACGGCCAGCCATGCGGGAAACACCAGGAACGGCAGGCTGATGATCAGCGGCAGCAGGTAGTAGCTGCGGTTCTCGATGGTGAAGTTCAGCCGGAAGTAGTTGGGCTCGGCCAGCACCACGCGGGTGTCGAGCAGCGGCGACGCCATGGTGCGCGCGCGCAGCGACCGGCCGCCGAACCGGATGGTCTCGACCTTGCCGAGCACGCGGTTGATGATCGGCGGCACCGACGAGGTCGAGCTGTAGATCAGCTTGCCCCGCTGCCACACCTGCATGACGGGCGCCTTGTCGGACTCGGAAGAAAAGTCGCCCGAGGTCTCCAGCAGCGTCAGGTCGAAGGACTTCAGCGTTTCCTGCTGCCGGTCGGGCGAGGCCGCGAGGTTCTGCGTGGCCGTGATGATGGTGGCGTAGACCGTGTCGTAGCGCACGAGCTCAGGCCTGCTGTTGGAGTCGTGCACGAACAGGCCGATAGCCAAGGCCCACATCAATGCGACCACCAAGACCTGCGCCAGCAGCAGGCGCCGCAGCAGCGAAGGCTGCACCCATCGCTGCCACCGCCGGGCGAGCGCCCGCACGATCACCGCGCGCCGCTCCGCACGCGCGCCGATGCCCGCGCCGTGGCCGGCGTTGTTCTCGACAAGCAAAGGATTCATGGGTCTCCAGGCGGCCCGTCCCCCTCGAGGAAGCCGCGAGCGGGCGGAGTATGTGCCCGGGCGAACCGGCGGAATTCAGAAAACCTTCATGAATTCGCCCCGCCGCGCGGTGGGCCGGCCTGTGCAAGGCGCCTTCAGGCTTCTAATTTTCTGAAGTCAAAGACACTTCCGTGACAGAAAAATCCTGCCATCCCCAAGGAAAGCCCTACGCAGCGCCTTCTCATTTTGTCAACACTGAGTGGGTGCCAACCCCGAGCCGTGGCACGGCTCGTGCTCCTAGAATTTTTGTGCGGCCTTGCGTCACGAGCGCATGCGCCCCACCGAAACGATTTTTGAACAACAGGTTGAGTCAATGCAGAAAAAGCACAGGATTGCCGTCATTCCCGGAGACGGCATCGGCGTCGAGGTCATGCCCGAAGGTTTGCGCGTGCTCGACGCGGTCGGTCGCCGCTTCGGCATCGACTTTTCCTACGACCACTTCGACTGGGGCTCCGACCACTATGTGCGCACCGGCCTGATGATGCCGGCCGACTGGGCCGACAAGATCCAGGGCCATGACGCCATCTACTTCGGCGCCGTGGGCGCGCCCGACAAGGTGCCGGACCACATCGCCGTGTGGGGCCTCCTGATCAAGATCCGCCGCGACTTCGACCAGTACGTCAACCTGCGCCCCGTGCGCCTGATGCCCGGCGTGCCCGGCCCGCTGGCGCACCGCAAGCCCGGCGACATCGACTTCCTGGTGGTGCGCGAGAACACCGAAGGCGAATACACCTCGGTGGGCGGGCGCCTGTTCGAAGGCACGCCGCGCGAAATGGCCATTCAAGAGGCCGTGTTCACCCGCGTCGGCGTGGACCGCATCATCGAGTACGCGTTCGAGCTGGCCAGCCGCCGCCCGCGCAAGAACCTGGTGGCCGCGACCAAGTCGAACGGCATCTCGGTGACCATGCCCTACTGGGATGAGCGCCTGGCCGAAATCGCCAAGCGCCACCCCGACATCGCGACCAGCAAGTACCACATCGACATTCTGTGCGCGCACTTCGTGCAGCACCCCGACTGGTTCGACGTGGTGGTGGCCTCCAACCTGTTCGGCGACATCCTGTCGGACCTGGGCCCGGCGTGCACCGGCACCATCGGCATCGCGCCGTCGGCCAACCTGAACCCGGAGCGCAAGTTCCCCTCGCTGTTCGAGCCGGTGCACGGCTCGCGCCCGACATCGCGGGCAAGGGCATCGCCAACCCGATCGGCCAGATCTGGTCGGCCGCGCTCATGCTCGACCACCTGGGCAACAACGACCCGGTGTACGCGCAGGCTTCGGCCGCGGTGATCTCGGCCATCGAGACGGTGCTGAGCGAAGGTCCGCGCACGCGCGACATGGGCGGCACGGCCAACACGGTGGACGTGGGCCGCGCGATTGCCGACTGCATCTCGGCATGACGCTGCCGCGAACCCGCTGCAAGGTTCGACTTCGGGCAGGCCGGCCGGGGCGCGCCCGCGCCGACGGCGCGCCTCAGCTTCAACATAACGCGCGCCGGAGTGACTGAACCATGGGCCTGTTCCTGCTGAAGCGCACGCTGACACTGGTCGGCACGCTGATCGGCGCGTCGATCATCGTCTTCCTGGTGCTGGAGATTCTTCCGGGCAACGCGGCGCAAATGCTGATGGGGCCCGACGCCTCGCCCGAGGCCGTTGCGGCGCTTGCCACCAAGCTGGGCCTGGACCTGCCCGCGTGGACGCGCTACTGGCACTGGATCGGCGGCCTGCTCACCGGCAACCTCGGCGACAGCTACGCCTACAGCTCGCCGGTGCTCGACCTCATCCTCGAACGCCTTGCGCTCACGATGCCGCTCGCGCTGCTGGCGATGTTCTTCACCACGGTGATCGCGCTGCTCGTGGGCGTGACCGCCGCCGCGCGCCACAACAAGCTGGGCGACGTGGGCCTGATGGGCATGGCCCAGGTCGCATTGCCATTCCGAATTTCTGGTTCGCGATTCTTCTGATCCTCGTGTTCTCGGTGAAGCTGCAGTGGTTCTCGGCCGGCGGCTTCGAGGGCTGGGGCGACGGCTTCTTCGCGGGCATCAAGTCGCTGCTGCTGCCGGCGTTGTCGCTGGCCGTCGTTCAGGCCGCGATCCTTGCGCGCATCACCCGTTCCGCCGTGCTCGAGGTGATGCGCGAAGACTTCGTGCGCACCGCGCGCGCCAAGGGCGTGTCGCAGCGCATGGTGCTGTGGACCCACGTGCTGCGCAACGCCATGATTCCCGTCATCACCGTGATGGGCATGCAGTTCTCCGAGTTGCTCGCGGGCACCATCGTGGTCGAGAACGTGTTCTATCTTCCCGGCCTCGGCCGACTCATCTTCCAGGCCATCAGCAACCGCGACCTGATCGTGGTGCGCAACTGCGTGATGCTGCTCGCGGCCATGGTCGTCATCGTGAATTTCGTGGTCGACGTGCTCTACGCCGTGATCGACCCGCGCATCAAGGCCAGCGACATATGAACGCCATCACGGCCCCTGCCCCCAGCGCCGCGGCGCTGAAGCTCCCCGGTTTCTGGCAACGCGCCGTCAAGCATCGCAGCTTCGTCATCGGCGGCGTGCTGGCCGCGTTGCTGCTCGTTGCCGCGCTCGTGTCCTTCGTGTGGACGCCGTGGTCGCCCTATGCCATGGACATGGCCAACAAGATGCAGTCACCCTCGGGCTCGCACTGGCTGGGCACCGACGCGTTCGGGCGCGACGTGGCCTCGCTGCTGTTGGTGGGCGCGCGCGCGTCCATCCTCGTGGGCGTGATTGCCGTGGGCATCGGCCTGGTGGTCGGTACCGCGCTGGGCCTGCTGGCCGCCGCCAAGCGCGGCTGGGTCGAAGAGGCCGTCATGCGGCTGTCGGACTTCACGCTGGCCTTTCCCGCAATTCTCTCGGCCATCATGATGACGGCCGTGTTCGGCGCGGGCATCGTGAATGCCATCGTCGCCATCGGCATCTACAACATCCCGACCTTCGCGCGCATCACGCGGGCGTCGGCCAACGCCATCTGGTCGCGCGAATACGTGGCGGCCTCGCGCGCCTGCGGCAAGGGCCAGTTCGCCATCACCATGCAGCATGTGCTGCCGAACATCTCGGCCGTGCTGATCGTGCAGATCACCATCCGCTTCGCCATTGCCATCCTGGCCGAGGCCGCGCTGTCGTACCTGGGCCTGGGCACGCAGCCGCCGCAACCCTCGTGGGGCCGCATGCTCAGCGAAGCGCAGACGCTCATGTTCCAGCAGCCGCTGCTGGCGGTCTTTCCCGGCATGGCCATCGCGCTGGCGGTGCTGGGCCTGAACCTGCTGGGCGACGGCCTGCGCGACCTGCTCGATCCGCGCCTCGCACGCGCACGCTGAGACCACGCACGATGCCCCTCCTCGAAGTCAACAACCTCCAGATCGGCCTGCAGACGCAGCGCGGACCGGCCCAAGCCGTGCGCGGCATTTCGTTCTCGCTGGAGCGCGGCGAAACGCTGGGCATCGTCGGCGAATCGGGCTGCGGCAAGTCGATAACCGTGATGTCGCTCATGGGCCTGCTGCCCTCCAGCGCCAAGGTCACGGGCAGCATCAAGCTCGACGGGCAAGAGCTGGTCGGCCTGCCCGAAAAGCAGATGTGCCAGATCCGCGGCAACCGCATCGGCATGATCTTCCAGGAGCCGATGACGGCGCTGAACCCGGTGCACACCATCGCGCGCCAGGTCGGCGAGCCGCTGCAGCTGCACCGCGGCCTGACCAAGGCACAGGCACGCAAGGAAGCGCTGAGCCTGCTCGACCGCGTGGGCATTCCCGACGCGGCCTCGCGCCTGGACGCCTACCCGCACCAGTTCTCGGGCGGCCAGCGCCAGCGCATCGGCATTGCCATGGCGCTGGCCTGCGGCCCCGACCTGCTGATTGCCGACGAGCCCACCACCGCGCTCGACGTGACCATCCAGAAGCAGGTGCTCGACCTGATCCAGGGCCTGGTCAAGGAGATGGGCATGGCGCTGATCCTGATCTCGCACGACCTGGGCGTGATCGCCAACAGCGTGAAGCGCATGCTGGTGATGTACGGCGGCAGCGCCGTGGAAAGCGGCCCGACCGACACCGTGTTCGCCGGCCGCGCCCACCCCTACACGCGCGGCCTGTTCGCGGCGCGCCCGGCCATCGGCGCGGTGCGCGCGGGCCGGCTGCCGACCATTCGCGGCAGCGTGCCCGAGCTGGTCGACATGCCGCGCGGCTGCGCCTTCGCGGGCCGCTGCGCCCACACCATCGACCTGTGCCAGAGCACGCGGCCGCAAGCCACGCTGCTGCCCGACGACCACACGGTGCGCTGCCTGCGGCTCGGCGAAATCGCCGCGCTGAACGCCAAGGCCGCCGCCACCGCAGCCCTTACCGCATGAGCCAGCCCACCCCACCCGGCCAGCCCTTGCTGTCCGTGCACAACCTCTACCGCCACTACGCGCTGCCGCGCGAAAAACTCTTCGGCCCGCCGCCGACCGTGAAAGCGCTGAACGGCGTGAGCTTCGACGTGCAGGCCGGCCAGAGCGTGGGCATCGTCGGTGAATCGGGCTCGGGCAAGTCGACCATCGCGCGCCTGGTGATGGCGCTGGACACGCCGACTTCGGGCACCGTGTCGCTCGAAGGCCGCGACCTGCATGCGCTGTCCAAGGCCGACCTGCGCACCGCGCGGCGCGACTTCCAGATGGTGTTCCAGGACCCGTACGGTTCGCTCGACCCGCGCCAGACCGTGGCGCGCATCGTCGCCGAGCCGCTCGAAGCACTGGCCGAAACCAGCCGCGCCGAACAGCGCGAACGTGCATCCGAAGCGCTCGCCGCCGTGGGCCTGCGCACCACCGACATGGACAAGTACCCGCACGAGTTCTCGGGCGGGCAGCGCCAGCGCATCGCCATTGCGCGCGCCCTCATCACGCGGCCCAAGCTCATCGTGGCCGACGAGCCCGTGAGCGCGCTCGACGTGTCGGTGCAAGCGCAGGTGCTGAACTTGATGCAAGACCTGCAGCAGCAGTTCGGCGTCAGCTACCTGCTCATCAGCCACGACCTCGCGGTGGTGAACCACCTGTGCGATGAAGTGTGCGTGGTCTTCAAGGGCCGCATCGTGGAGCGCGGCCGCCCGGCCGACCTGTTCGCGCATGCGCAGCACGAGTACACCCGCACCCTGCTTTCCGCCGTGCTGCACACGCCTTCGCGCTGAGCGACGCGGCGCACGCTCTTTTCTTTTCCCACCTCTTTCTCCAGGAACTATCGAATGTTGAAGCGACGCACACTCATGACTTCCGCCATGGCCGCGGCAATCCCGGGTGTCTTCCTGCCCCAGGCGCGCGCGCAGGCCGGCAAGAACACGCTGACGATCGGCATGCCGCTCGAACCGCCGGGCCTGGACCCGACCACGGGCGCGGCATCGGCCATCGCGGAGATCACGCAGTACAACATCTTCGAGACGCTCACCAAGGTGAACGCCGACGGCTCCGTCACGCCGATGCTGGCCGAGAGCTGGTCGTCGTCGCCCGACATGAAGACCTTCGTCTTCAAGCTGCGCAAGGGCGTGAAGTTCGAGAACGGCCAGCCCTTCAACGCGGCGGTGGTGAAGTTCTCGTTCGACCGCGCGGGCGGCGCCAAGAGCACCAACAAGGACAAGCGCTTCTTCAGCGAAATCGGCACCGTGGTGCTCGACGAATACACGGTGGGCGTGAACAGCACGCTGCCCAACCCCGACCTGCCCTTCATGCTGGGCCAGTCGACCGCCTGCCTGGTCGAGCCCAAGAGCGCCGACACCAACGCCACCACGCCCGTGGGCACCGGCCCCTACAAGCTGAGCGCATGGCAGCGCGGCGCCTCGTGCACGCTGGTGAAGTCGCCGACCTACCGCGACCCGAACCTGGCGAAGATCCAGAAGTTCGTGTTCCGCTTCATGTCGGACACGGCCGCGCAGACCGCCTCGCTGATGGCCAGCGACATCGACATCTTCCCGCGCGCGGGCACGCGCTCGGTGGCGCAGTTCAAGGGCAACCCGCGCTTCCAAGTGATCGAGGTCGGCACGCGCGGCAAGGTCATCCTGACGATCAACAACCGCAAGAAGCCGCTGGACGACGTGCGCGTGCGCCGCGCCATCCTGGCGGCCATCGACCGCAACGCCATCATCCAGGGCGCTGCGGACGGCTTCGGCAAGCCCATCGGCAGCCACTACGCCATGGGCGCGCCGGGCTTCGTCGACACCACGTCGGTGAACCCTTTCGACATCGAGAAGGCCAGGAAGCTGCTGGCCGAAGCGGGCGTGAAGACGCCGCTCGAGTTGCGCCTGCAACTGCCCCCGCCCTCGTATGCACGCCAGGGCGGCGAGATGATCGCGGCGCAGCTGGCGCAGATCGGCATCAACGTGAAGATCCAGAACGTCGAGTGGGCGCAGTGGCTCAGCGGCACCTTCGGCGGCGCGCACGACTTCGACCTGACGATGGTGGCGCACGTGGAGCCCTTCGACCTGGTGAAGTACACCGAGCCCGACTACTACTGGGGCTACGACTCGAAGAAGTTCCGCGACCTGTTCGTCACCATCCAGAACGAAGAGAACAAGAAGCGCCGCGCCGACCTGCTGGCCGATGCGCAGCGCATGCTCGCCACCGACGCGGTCAACGGCTTCCTGTACCAGGCGGTGTTCCCGACCATCGCGCGCAAGGAAGTGAAGGGCCTGTGGCCGAGCATGCCGATCGTGGTGAACGACCTGGCCGCCATTTCGTGGGGTTGATGCAATGACCCAAGCCTTGTCTTCCAAGCCCCTGTATGCCCTGAGCGTGCAGGAACTGCACGCGGCCTACGCCACCAAGGAACTGTCGCCGGTGGAAGTGGCGCGCTCGGTGAACGAGCGCATTGCCGCCTGCGAACCCGCGCTGCACGCCACCTGGCTGTTCCGCCCCGAATTGGCGCTGGAGCAGGCCCGCGCCTGCGAAGCGCGCTGGCTGGCCGGCAAGCCGCGCGGCACGCTCGACGGCGTGCCCGTGACCATCAAGGACAACCTCGCGACCGAGGGCGACCCGATGCCGCTGGGCACCGCCGCCTATGCGCTCGTGCCCATGGCGCAAGACTCGCCGCCCGCCGCGCGCCTGAAGGAAGACGGCACGGTGCTGGTCGCCAAGACCACCATGCCCGACCTGGGCATGCTGTCGTCGGGCCTGTCGAGCTTTCATGAACTCTCGCGCAACCCGTGGGACGTGTCTCGCACGCCGGGCGGCTCCAGCGCGGGCGCCGGTGCGGCCGCCGCCGCCGGCTACGGGCCGCTGCACGTGGGCACCGACATCGGCGGCTCGCTGCGCCTGCCGGCCAGCTGGTGCGGCATCTACACGCTCAAGCCCAGTTTCGGCCGCATTCCGCTGAGCACGCCCTACATGGGCCGCTGCGCCGGACCGATGACGCGCACCGTGGCCGACTCGGCGCTGATGATGGCGTCGGTCGCGCAGCCCGACGACCGCGACTATTCGGAGCTGCCCGCTCCCGCCATCGACTGGAACGCCTTCGAGGTCGACCCGTCGTTCCTGAAGGGCAAGCGCGTGGCGCTGCACATGGACGCGGGCTGCGGCCTGCCGCTCGATGCGCAGATTGCGCAAGCCGTTCGCCGCGCCGCGAAACGCATCGAGGCGGCCGGTGCGCACATCGAAGAAATCCCGGCCTTCATGACGCCGAAGATGCTGCAGGGCATGGACCACTTCTGGCGCATGCGTTCGTGCCTCGACATGCAGGCCATGACGGCCGAGCAGCGCGCAAAAATTCTGCCGTACATCCGCGAATGGGCCGAGAGCGCGGCCGGTTTCTCGGGTGCGCACATCTTCGACGCCTACAGCCAGTTCATCGCCACGCGCGCGGCCACGGTTGCGGCCACCAAGGCGTATGACTTCGTGATCTCGCCGGTGTCGCCGAACATGCCCGCGCCCGCCGACCACGCCTCGCCCACCAACGACCCGATGCTGCCGCTGGAGCACATCGGCTTCACGGTGCCGTACAACATGTCGGAGCAGCCGGCCGCGTCGATCAACTGCGGCTACTCGGTCGAGGGCTTGCCCATCGGCTTGCAGATTGCCGGTCGCCGCTTCGACGACCTGGGCGTCCTGCAGTTCAGCCGCGCCTTCGAGCAGATCCGCGAAGAACAGCGCGCCTGGCCGGAACCCCAATAGACAAGGCGGCGTCCAACGACGCCGTTCGCAAGGAGACAACCCAATGACCGCAGCAACCCACTACATCGACGGCCGCCGCGTGGCGTCCGAAGGCAACGCCACCATCGACGTGATCGACCCGAGCGACGGCCAGAAATTCGGCGAGATCGCGCGCGGCACGGCCGCCGACATCGACACCGCCGTGCGCGCCGCGCGCCAGGCCATGGGCGAGAACTTCGACGGCCCCTGGGGCGCCATGACCGCGCTGCAACGCGGCCGGCTGCTGGCCAAGCTGGGCGCCGCCGTGATGGAACACCACGAAGAGCTGGCCCAGCTGGAGGCGCGCGACACCGGCAAGGCGCTGCGCGTGGCGCGCAACGACGCCACCGCGCTGGCCCGCTACATGGAGTACTACGCCGGCGCCTGCGACAAGCTGCACGGCGACACCCTGCCCTACGAGCGCGGCTACACCGTGCTGACCGTGCGCAACCCGCACGGCGTGACGGGCCACATCGTTCCCTGGAACTATCCGATGCAGATCGCGGGCCGCAGCGTGGGCGCCTCGCTGGCCGCGGGCAACGCCTGCGTGGTGAAGCCGGCCGAAGACGCCAGCCTGTCGTTGCTGCGGCTGGCAGAAATCGCGACCGAGGTGGGCTTTCCCGCCGGCGCGCTGAACGTGGTGACGGGCTACGGCAAGGAAGCCGGCGCGGCGCTGTGCGCGCACCCGGGCATCGACCACATTTCGTTCACCGGCTCGACCATGACCGGCCGCAGCGTGGGCCTGGCCGCCGCCGAGCGCCACTGCCCGGTGACGCTGGAGCTGGGCGGCAAGTCGCCGCAGATCGTGTTTGCCGACGCCGACCTCGACGCGGCCGAGCCGGTGCTGGTGAACGCCATCATCCAGAACGCGGGCCAGACCTGCTCGGCGGGCAGCCGCGTGCTGGTGGAGCAGTCGATCTATGAAGAGCTGGTGCAGCGGCTGGCCAAGCGCTTTGCCGCCGTGCGCGCGGGCACGCCCGCCGAAGACCTGGACATGGGCCCGCTCATCAACGAGAAGCAGTTTCGCCAGGTGCGCGACATGGTCGCCACCGCCGAGGCAAGCGGCATGAAGGTGGCGGCGCGCGGCACGGTGTCGCCCAATGCATCGGCCACCGGTTTCTACCAAGAGGCCGTGCTGTTTCGCGACGTGCCGCACGACAGCGACCTGGCGCAGCGCGAGGTTTTCGGCCCGGTGCTGGCGGTGATGCCTTTTGCCGACGAGGCCGAGGCGGTGCGCCTGGCCAACGGCACGGACTTCGGCCTGGTGGCCGGTGTGTGGACCCGCGACGGCGGGCGCCAGCTGCGCATGGCGCACAAGCTGCACTGCGGCCAGGTCTTCGTGAACAATTACGGTGCGGCGGGTGGTGTAGAACTGCCCTTCGGCGGCGTCAAATCGAGCGGCTTCGGCCGCGAGAAAGGCTTCGAGGCCCTGCTCGGTTTCACGACCCTCAAGACCATCGCAATCAAGCACGGATGACACCCACCCATGACCACCACTGAACAACAAAAACAAACCCCACGCAAAGTCGGCCTCGTCGGCGTCGGCCTGATGGGCCACGGCATTGCCAGCAACATCGTCAAGCACGGCCACCAGCTCACGGTGCTGGAGCACGCGGGCAACCAGCCGATCGACGGCCTGCTGAAGGCGGGCGCCACGTCGGTGAAGGACGTGGCCACGCTGGCCGCGCAGGTCGACGTGCTGATCTTGTGCGTCACGGGCACGCCGCAGGTCGAAGCGGTGATGCTGGGCGACGCCGGCGCGCTGAGCACGCTGCGCCCGGGCACGGTGGTGATCGACTGCTCGACGGCGGTGCCTGCTTCCACCGCCAAGGTGGCCGAGGCGGTGAGCGCCAAGGGCGGCAAGTTCATCGATGCGCCGATGACGCGCACGGCCAAGGAAGCGGCCGAGGGCCGGCTGAACCTGCTGGTGGGCGGCGATGCGGAGGTGCTGGCGTCGTGCCTGCCGCTGCTGCGCTGCTTTGCCGAGAACGTCACGCATGTGGGCGGCATCGGTGCCGGCCATGCGATGAAGTTGCTGCACAACTTCGTGTCGCTGGGGACGGTGGCGTTGCTGTGCGAGGCTGCAGCGTGCGCGCAGCGCGCGGGCGTGGCGCCCGATGTGTTCGTCGACGTGCTGGCCAAGGGCGGTGGCAATGGCGTGGCACTGGAACGCGTCAAGCCCAAGCTGCTGACGGGCAGCACCGATTCGCTGAAGTTCTCGATGGCGAACGCGAAGAAGGACCTGGGGTACTACAACGACATGGCGGAGCAGTCGTCTGCCGGGCATGGCATTGCGCTGGCTGTGGATGCGCTGCTGACGCAAGGGGTCGAGAAGTTTGGTGGGGACCGGATGGTGCTGGATCTGGTCGAGGCGCTGCGCTGAGTTTTCCGGTTCCTTCAGGGCGAGTGCACAGGACACCGGGTACTCCCCTCCGCGAATGTCCCCCGCTTCGCTCCTCCTTTATTTCGCTGCGGGGAGTACCCGGTGCCCTGCGCACGGTGAGTGCGGCTGTGGTGCTGAGGGTTTGACCGTTGTAGCGAACTGCAGATTGGCACGCGCGGGCGCTGCGCTGAACATTTGCGAGAGATCGGCACGGAACAAGCAAAACTCCGAAGGCCCGACATTGGCTACAGCCGACATGACACGACTGCGTTCAGTGTCGACTCCAGCCTGCGTGCTGACATTCCGGCGAATTGGTCGACCGACATGTGTCAATCCTGAGCAGCCGGCTGAGCATGTCCAGGGACTTGCCTGAAAGCAGGTGCTTGGCATGAGGGTGCTCTTCGTGCTGGTGGTTGCTCCTGCGTCCTCTTTCAGGCGGGGATCTCACTCACCATGGGACCATCGGCGCCAATGGCTGAAAACCGATAGAAGCGAGCTGCCGTTCCGAGGTGGCGGAATTTTTGCCGCGCAAGCTGTAGAAGCTTCTCATCGCAGGTCGAAATGACGAACTGCCGCGCGTCCTCTGGAGAGCTTTGCAGTCCCGAAACCAAGTCGAGCAACGCGTATGTATTCAGGTCATCGAAGTGCGTCACGGGGTCGTCCATCATGATGGATGAGAAGCCCGACCAAGTCTGTGAACTGCAAGCCGTGAGGAACAAGCCGAGAACTAGAGTCTGCACTTGCGACTGGCTGAAGTAGTCTGTCGGACGGAGCTCTACGCCTTTGCGCCGGACTCGAATCCCGATAGCAGTACCGTTGCTGGATACCTCGATGTCGCCGAAGCCATAGACGGGCCGAAGTCGCTGCTGAATCACCGCAGTGCGCGGCCCATACTCGTTGATGAAGTGCTCTGTCGCAAACCCCTGCTGATCTTCCAGCAATTTCGCAACATCTTCAAAGTACTTCACCCAGGGCTCGTGTTGCACGACCACTGCGTCCGCCTCCCCAGCCAGCTTCTGGCTGGCTGCGATTCGGCTCCGAAGGTTCTCAAAGGCTGCTGAGGTAGCGGCGGTATCCACCGCGACTTCAACCTCTGAAACTCGGTTACGAAGGCTGGCGGCATTGGCTTCCCGCGTTATCGCCGCCTGAAGATGTCTCAGAAGCTCGTCCTCAGTCGCGGCGCTGCCGAAACTCGAAGCACTCAGAGCGGCAAGCTCCTGCTGCACCGCAGTCTGGCACGTGTTCCAAGCTGCCGTTGCCTGCCGCTGATTCGTTCGTGCCGTAACAAGATTCGCTTTGGCGGTCGCATCGATAGGCTTGCGTGATTCCAACGCAATGCTACTTTCTTGCACTGCAGCGCTTGCCTGCACAACCTGTGCTTCTGCTTCTTGGTGCCTTTGCTTCAGTGCGACTTGTCCAAGTTCAAGGCTTATCGCTCCGCGGCGCGCCTCTGCAAGCAAGTCATTGAGCTGACGCTTGGCCACTTCAAGCGCTAAAGCTGCGGCGTTGCGCTCACGTTCGAGGTTCTGCCCGTCAGTCGCGACATCCTCCAAAATCTTGTCGGCAGCGGCAAGAGCTTTCTTGGCCTCGGCGAAGGCCTGTGAAGCTGCCTGCTCGGCAGCCAGCAACTGTTCCTTCTTTTGAGCGAACGGCTCGGACACATCGCCGGTTCTTGCAAAACCCAGCTCCTCCAACGAGTCTTCAATATCCGACCGCTGCAGCTCCAATTGAGCACGTTCGTCTCGGGTCAAACGAAGCTTTTGCTCGTCCTGCGCGAGCTGGTCCAACGTCCCCTGATGCAAAGCAACCTGCGCTTGTAACTTGCTCTTCTCTATGCCTAACGATTCACTCAGGCGAACCACTAGGTCGCCATGCTCCATGCGCCTGTCGATTGCAGCCAGAAGCGCCTCTTCGCTTCCGTGGTTATGTCCGCAGAGAATGCATGTCGCTCCATCGATATGCGTGCGCATCTCTGCAATTAGTTTCTTTAGTGATGAGTCGCTGCTCCTTGCTGTGCTCCACTCTCGCTCCACGCGTGCGATCAGAAGCTCCTGTGCGAGCACGGTTTGCTGTATCTCGCCGACTTGCAGTCGTTTCGATTCAATTGAGCGATTCAACTCGCCCTCGTACGCTATCGCGGCGAGAAGCCGTGGCACAGAGAGCTGCCAAACGGCGTACCGATTGTGAATGCTGCGGACGCGAAGACTCGATTCGCACGCTGCTGTGAGAACAGCCTGAAGGCGCTGGACGGTCACTGAAGCCAATTGCTGTGCGCTCAGCGCTGCTGCCTGGGCCTGCACCTGTTGCCCCAACTTAACTTCCAGCCCCGTCAGACCATCCGTCAGCGTATGAAATTCCGCCGACAGGCGCGCATGTTCAGGCTGTTTCCAGATGGCCCAGCGCAGCCAATCCCGCGCGTTCTGAGCACTTTGTTCTGCAACCTTCTTCCCGGCCAAGTCACTTGCTAGTGCAGCTAGGTTTTCTGCGGACGTCTTGGCTGCCTCTTCCGTATTTGTGGTCTCGCGAGTCCGTTCCTCAAGACGAGCGCGCAGCGGTTCGAGTTTCTCCTTCAAGTCTTTGAGCTTGCCGACGCGGTCGAGCGCGTCCGTCGCAGCGGCCTTCCTCGCTGCGGCCTCAACCGCTGCGGCATCCAGCATCGCTCGCACCCCCCCGCGTGTCTCGGACCTCGATGCCAGAAATTTCGAAGCCAGCCGAGGTGATAGCCTGCTTAAGCTCTTTGAAGCGGGCATCAAGCTGGTCAGGTGAAGCCTCAGCTGTTGCAAGTCCCTCCAGACGCGCAAGCTCCTTGGCTTCCGTCTCAACGACCTGTCGCGCATCGCTCGCTCGTTTCTTCGCCTGTGTGATTCGCTGACGTGCCAGCTTCAGAACCTCGTTGGTCTTCTTCACTCCACCGACGTAATCCTCAAAAGCCAGCATGCGCGAGACAATGTCCGCCGGTAGTTCGCACTTCTCGGCCACATCTTGTGTTAACTCCTGGCTGTCCTGACTAAAAAGATGAGTTGCGCGGAACACCGCCACCATGTTCTCAAGGCGGTCCGCCGAGGATGACTCGCCCCCAGTCAACAGACTCAGGACATCCTTTCGATTGGTCAACCGTCCATCGACGTGAGCATTGCTCGGGTCAGCGAGGGTTCTTGTAACTACGTATGGCTTGCCGTCTCGCTCAAGAGTGAGCGAAACCACGGTTGGCTCCTCTCCGCTATCGAGGTGCTTTGCAGCCTTAGCGAAGCCTGCACTGGCCTTGTTAAGGCGTCTGACGCCTCCGGTTGCTGCGAAATCGACCGCATCGAAGAAGGATGTTTTTCCGAAGCCGTTGGGCCCGTAGAGCACAGTAACCGCTGTCCCCAGCGTAAACTCTTTCTTGGTTCGATAGGCACGGAAGTTCTGAATGGAGATTGACTTGAGCGTTGCATGAGCTCGCTCTTCTGCTCCTTGACCCTGTGCGTCTGCCGTGGACCCGTCGACCTTGTGCGGTTGGCCGTACTGGCCAGCGAGGCTCGCATCAAGAATTGACTCGGCGCTCAGGCGCGCTGGCAACACCAAGGCCGACGCTAGTGCGGCCTTCATGCTCCGCTGAGAGAGCAGTGTCTGGGCTGACGGTGGACGCGTGGGGGCACCAGAAACAGGAGAAAGCGGGAGGAACGGCAAGCGGGCTAAGCTGGCGTGCAGGTCCCGCTCCAATTGAACGACATACTTCCTACAGAAGTAAACATCGACCTCGACTCGGGAACAGAATTCTTCGTGAACGGACACGCCGTCCGGCAGACAGAAGACGAAAGAAACATCCTTCGCCGACCACTCTGCGCTGCGCTTCATGTAGTGCTTCTTGAACGCATCGTAGAGCGGCTCGTAGTCGGCCTCCTCTCCAATTGCGAATGCCGTCACCGCGTGATCACGCAACATCAGAAGAACTGGCAGACGCTCCTCTCTAAGTGCTACTTCGACGAATTCAGCCCCGTTCATCTGCTTCAAAAGTACCTCTCGAAGCTTGGACGAAAGAATCTTTGTCTCAGGAGATTGCAGCATCAATTGCCCCTCTCAATGCTGCTTCGTTGGCAGCTTCTTGATATGCCCGGAGAAAATCTTGGAAGCCAATCTGAATAACCGCGCTCCTTGGATCTGTGATGTTGACCTCCGACTTCTTCTCTGCGCCCTGATCGAGGAATCGTCCAAACCTCGGGTTCCAAGATGTGTTTTCTTCATCTCGACTCACCACAAGCAGTTGCCCTCGATGCACGAGTGCCTGGCTGGCAATGTGCTCGTTGCATTCCTCGTGGCTCCGACCACTCACAGCAACGACCTCAATGCCAATGTCGCCACGGAATATCGAAGCGTGCGGACCCAGTGCATGGAATTGCGTCGGGTATTGCGCCACATCCAGGATTGAAAACGTGTTTAAGACATGTTTGACCGCGTTACCTTGTTTCTTTTCCCACTCATCCGCGCAGGCCTTGGTGCCAGGACTTGCTATCAAAATCGCTCTGCTCAGCGCTGGTGATGGCAGCCATCGCAACACGTCAACTGACCGCTGATGCGCAATGCCAACTGCGCCTGCCAAGGGCCATGTCGGGAACTTCACCGCTAGTGACTTCTGAGGGTCATCCAGTTCGTCGTTCACCCACTTTACGGCCGCTGGAACGAGCCTCGCGGGTGCTCGCGGGTCGTTGGTCCCAGGAAATGGGTGAACGGCCGCGTCGGCAAGCGCGAACCGTTTCCCCGCTGCTCCAGCCGGAAGGGCCCCTGGATTGAGTTGACGAAACGAGTGGATGCACGCTCCTCGCTCGCGAAACACAGCGTCACGATAGTTCTCCAGCGGATTACCTGGCCTCTGGATCGGACCTCCACCACAGAATGTGGGCAAGCTCTCCGCCTTCTGGAACTTTCCGGTCGCGAAGATAACGGCCGAACGACCATATTGCGCAGCACCGCCAGGAACGGCGTTTCCAGCTACGTTCGCCATGACTAGACATGTGTCCTCGCGCAGCACACCTGGGAAATCCACAGCGCTGAAGAACGGCTGTACTTGGGCCATGAACGAGGTATGCGAGGGTTCTGGATTGCACTGCGCCACGAACAGCCAAGTCAACGGCAGTTGTGCCTGGTTCACGCTCGCGGCTTGCTCGATATCCCGAAGCAGCCATTCCCAGATGCGACGCTCATCGCGGACCCCAATCCAGTCAAAGCAGATGAGAGTAGCGAATTGGTAGGGAGCATGCGTGTCTGCGTAAGTCCCCCTAAACCTAAAGATCGAGCGACCTTTGAACATGCGCTCATTGGGAACGTTCAGCTCGACACCAGCCGGCTCGATTTTGGGCTGAATCCAGGAACGCACATCACCGGCGCCGACCTTTGCCCATGTGACGCAGCAATTCACCCAGTGATCCTCATGGAGTCGTGTCAACGAGTTCCCGTCGTGGTCGTATGTGGTTCCCGGTCGACCAACAAGTTCAGTGAACTGAGCAGGCGTGAGTCCCTCAAAACCACCAATGACCACCGTGCCAGCCGGCCAACTGTCCGCAGTCATCGCTGCGTTGATCCGGTCGAACCCTTCGAGCCCTGGCAATGTGCATTCAGGAAAAACGGTGAAGTGCGTCTTTTCTGCACCATGGTCGGTGTTGAGCGCGATTGCGAGCGTTGCATCGATGCCGGCAAGGGCGCCGTCGCGAAACTTCGGCAGAAGCGGAAAGGGCTCCACGTTGGAGAACTTGACATACGGCTGCGCGATGACCATGCCTACCTCGGAGCGGGGAAACCGCAAGCCAAGCCGACCGAGGTCGACCTCAATGATGCGCACCATACAAAAATCTCCTGCCTCTTTTTTGGCGATTTTGACACACACCGTAACAAACGATATCCGCATTCTGGCTGGAGGCCCATAGTGACCGTTGCAAAGACTTTGAGTCGGATCTTGTGTCCTGAAGGGGCTGCCGGCCTGCTTGGCTGATCAAGAGGTTGACTTGAAGCTAAAACGTGGCCCTTGCAGAGTTGGAGGATTTCGGCCGCCCATGAGCGAGCCGCTTTTGGCCGACCCCGGCAATTTGCAGCGGATGCATCAACGAAGCGTCCCTCCGCAAAGCGGATGCTCGCATAGTCTGTCGACTATCAGCATAGAGCGCATAGCTGCCACTGAGAGCCGCCTCACAAACGACTTCAAACGAGCCGAACTCACTCCATCGCGACGGCCTCGACCATCGTGCCCGAAAGTATCCCGTTGCCCAGGCCGGCCCGCGAAATCCGCGGCCCGCAGACCGCCCGCTAACTGCCGGCCTCAGCCGTCCCACGCCGCGCCTTCTCGTTCAACTGAAACAACTCCCCCGCCTCCCGCGCCAGCTTCGCCGCAAGCCAAAGCAGGTTGTCCAATTGCCGGGGCCCATCCCCGGTGCACCAGTCGATGCCTTCCCCGTGGCTGACCCACAGCAGGGCTTCGAGGTGGGCGAGTGTGTTTTCGAGGAGGTCCGCCGGGTCTTGGTGGGCGGTTCCATCGGGGGATACCGGCGTGCGGGGCCGGGCTATAGTCTTGGTAGCCATTTTTGTGCGCTCCTTTAGAGGTGGTTGCACGTCTTTGGTTAGACGGCCGGGGTGCTAGTAACACCCTGGCGTCGCCTTTGATACCTCGCATTCGCATCGCTGCTTTCGCACCGACAACCTGCCGCGAGGCAAGCAGCCTTCAAACATTCAGTGGTGGGTGTTGTGTGTGTAGCGCCTTCCGTGTCCCCTTGTTGGGGTTTTGAGTGGCAGGGGCAACCACTGTAGAGAAGAGCGCAACGTGGTGCCGGTTTCGTGCCGCACGAAGTCCCGACGAGCGCCAACAAATGCAGCTTCGGCAACGCAACGCGCCGCGCGCAAAGCCTCACGCGCGTCATGCCGCGCCAGTCACCAACGGCGCTGAGCGCTCACGTCGATGGGGTGTCTTGCGCAGCGAAATAAAGGAGGAGCGAAGCGGGGGACATTCGCGGAGCAAGGCACCCCGTCGGCGTGGGCGTCGCCCCGAATGACCCCGATCCCGAGCCCGGCCCTAAGCCAGGCGCTTAAGGCATCCCCCGCGCCAACAAATGATCGACCAACCGCCGCTGCGGAAAACTCAGCGCCTCCTGCCGTGTACACAAATACATGCGCCGTGAAGCCCAGGCGTCGGTCAAATTGATGAAGCGCAACTTCATCTCCTTGCGGTACGTCACCGCCGCCCCCTCGGGCAAGATGCCGACGCCCATGCCCGCCTCGATCATCCGGCACACCGCCTCGAAGCTCTTCACGCGCACACGCAAACGCAGCACCTTGCGCGCGCTCATCGCCGCGTCTTCCATCGTGCGGGAAATGGCCGAGTCGTCTTCGAGCCCCACGAAGTCGAAGTCGAGCAGCTCCTCGAACGACACGTCCCGCCCGCGCCACGGGTGCTTCTGCCGCACGATCGCCACGAGGCGGTCGGTGCGGTAGGGAATGAAGTTGAGCGCCGGGTCGGCCGCCTCGCTGGTGATCACGCCCACGTCGGCCTGCCGGTCGCGAATGGCCTGCACGATGTAGACGCTGCGGTGCTCCTCCACGCTCACGCGAATCTCGGGGTAGCGCTGGCGAAAGCTCGCCACGTCGTCGGGCAAGAACTGGCCCATGGCCGACGCATTGGCGTGCAGCCGCACGCGGCCGGTGGCGCCCTGCGCGTAGTCCGACAGGTCGGCCCGCATGCGGTCGACGTCGCGCAGGATCTGGCGCGCATGCATGGCCAGCGACTCGCCCGCGCCCGTGGGCGTCACGCCCTTCGACGTGCGGTTGAGCAGCGCGACACCCAGGTGCCCTTCCAGGATGGCGAGCCGGCGGCTGGCGGCCGACAGCACCATGTGGCTCTCGGCGGCGGCCTTCGACAGGCTGCCGTGCTCAATGGCGCGCAGGAAAAGCGCCAGCGAATCGAGGTCGGGTCTCATCGGGTTCTCGTCGGGTTCTCTGGTCGTTCAGCGGGGCCGCCATTGTGGGGCCAGCGCGGCGCCGCGCGCCCGCCGAAACCCTTTCGGCCGAATGCGGCTGAAAAAGACAAATCTTCCGGAATAGGGGCTGGGTTGCCCAAACGAAGAAGCACTTTCCGCGCGTGCGGCACAAGAATCGTTGCTGTCTCGCCGCCTACCCCGGCGAGGCGTTTCGCGGGCCGGCACCCTACCGGGGCCATGTCCGCATTCCACGAGTCCTACCCGGAGTCTTTTTTCAGTCATGGCAACCCACGAACTGGCCAGCGTAGCGCTGGACGACAAATACACGGCCACCGAAGGCCGGATCTACCTCAGCGGCATCCAGGCACTGGTGCGCCTCATGCTCGTGCAGAAATGGCGCGACCAGCAGGCCGGCCTGAACACCGCGGGCTTCGTCTCGGGCTACCGCGGCTCGCCGCTGGGCGGCCTGGACGAAGCATTGTGGAAGGCGCAGCCGCAGCTCGAAGCCAACGCCGTCAAGTTCTTGCCGGGCGTGAACGAAGAGCTGGCCGCCACCGCCGTGTGGGGCACGCAGCAAGTACACCTGACGGGCGAGAGCGCGGTCGACGGCGTGTTTGCCATGTGGTACGGCAAGGCGCCCGGCGTGGACCGCTGCGGCGACGTTTTCAAGCACATGAGCCACGCGGGCACCTCGCCGCACGGCGGCATCCTGCTGGTGGCGGGCGACGACCACGGCGCGTCTTCGTCCACGCTGCCCAACCAGAGCGACCACCTGTTCGCGGCTTCGATGATCCCGATGCTCTACCCGCAGAGCGTGGAGGAATACATCGAGCTGGGGCTGCACGGCTTCGCGATGTCGCGCTTTGCCGGGCTGCCGGTGGGTTTCAAGGCGCTGGCGGACACGGTGGAGTCGTCGGGCTCCATCGCGGCCGGCGCGCTCGACGTGCACACGCGCCTGCCCTCGGACTTCGTGTTTCCGCCCGGCGGCGTGCATGCGCGGCTGTCGACCGACACGCTCGGCGTGCAGGCGCGCAAGCAGGAAGCGCTGATGCAGGACTACAAGATCTACGCGGCCATCGCCTATGCGCGCGCCAACCGGCTGAACCGCGTGACCATCGATTCGCCCAAAGCACGGCTGGGCATCGTGGCGTCGGGCAAGTCGTACCGCGACGTGCTCGAGGCGCTGGAAGAACTGGGCATCGACGCGGACGAGGCGGCGCGCATCGGCATCCGGCTGTTCAAGGTGTCGATGCCGTGGCCGCTGGAGCCCGATTCGATCCGCGAGTTCGCCGAAGGGCTCGAAGAGATCCTGGTGGTCGAGGAGAAGCGCCAGATCGTCGAATACCAGCTCAAGGAGCACCTGTACAACTGGCGAGAAAACGTGCGCCCGCGCGTGATCGGCAAGTTCAACGAAGAAGGCGAATGGGGCGCGCACCCGCGCGGCCAATGGCTGCTGCCGGCCACGGCGGACTTCTCGGTGGCGCAGATCGCGCGGGTGATCGCGGGGCGCGTGGCGCGCTTTCACACCAGCGACCGCATCCGCATGCGGCTGGCGATTCTCGACGCGAAGGACGTGGTGCTCGGCAAGGCCGTGGCCACGCCGTCGCGGCCGGCCTGGTATTGCTCGGGCTGCCCGCACAACACCTCGACCAAGGTGCCCGAAGGCAGCCTGGCGCTGGCCGGCATCGGCTGCCACGTGATGGCCACGGCCATCTACCCCGAGCACAACAAGACCACCACGCACATGGGCGGCGAAGGCGCGCCGTGGCTGGGGCAGGCGTGGTTCTCCAAGCGCAAGCACGTGTTCGCGAACCTGGGCGACGGCACGTACTACCACTCGGGCTCGCTGGCCATTCGCGCGGCGGTGGCGGCGGGGGTGAACATCACCTACAAGATCCTCTACAACGACGCGGTGGCCATGACGGGCGGCCAGCCGGTCGACGGGCCCATCACCGTGCCGCGCATCGCGCACCAGATGGCGGCCGAGGGCGTGAAGCGCCTGGCGCTGGTGGCCGAAGACCCGACGCGCTGGGCCGACCGCGGCGTGCTGCCGCCCGAGCGCGACGGCTTCGTGCTCACCGTGCACCACCGCGACGACATGGACACGGTGCAGCGCGAGCTGCGCGAGTTCGAGGGCGTGTCCGTGCTCATCTACGACCAGGTGTGCGCGGCCGAAAAGCGCCGCCGCCGCAAGAAGGGCGAGTTCCCGCAGGCCGCGCGCCGCGTGTTCATCAACGACGCGGTGTGCGAAGGCTGCGGCGACTGCGGCGAGCAGTCGAACTGCACCGCGCTGCTGCCGAAGCAAACTGAGTTGGGCCTGAAGCGCAGCGTGGACCAGAGCGCGTGCAATGCCGACGAGTCGTGCATCAAGGGCTTCTGCCCGAGCTTCGTGACGGTGGAAGGCGTCAAGCCGCGCAAGCAGGCGCCGGTGGCCGCGAAGGCCGCGGCCGAAGAGCCGCCGCTGCCCGCGCCGCCGCAGCTGGCGCTCGACGGCATGCACAACATCCTGATCACGGGCATCGGCGGCACGGGCGTCATCACCATCGGCGCGCTGATCGGCATGGCGGCGCACCTCGAAGGCAAAGGCGTGAGCGTGCTCGACATGACGGGCATGTCGCAGAAGAACGGCTCGGTGACCTCGCACGTGCGCATTGCACGCGACGCGGCGCAACTGAAGGCGCAGCGCATTCCCACCGGCGAGGCCGACCTGATCCTGGGCTGCGACATGCTGACGGCCGGCGCGCCCGACGCCATCGCGCGCATGCGGCCGGGGCGCACCTACGCGCTGGTCAACACCTTCGAGCAGCCGACCGGGCATTTCGCGCAGCAGCCCGACTGGGCGTTTCCGGCGACGCAGGTGCGCGCGCTGATCGAGGAATCGGTCGAGGGCCGCGCCGATTTCATCGACGCCACGCAACTGGCGACGCGGCTCATGGGCGACGCCATCGCGGCCAACCTGTTTCTGCTGGGCTTTGCGTTCCAGAAGGGCTTTGTGCCGCTGTCTTCAGAGGCGCTGGACAAGGCCATCGAGATCAACGGCGTGGCGGTCAAGGCCAACCAGGCGGCGTTCCGCTGGGGCCGCAAGGCGGCGCTCGACCTGGCGGCCGTGACGCGCGAGGCCTCGCCGCAGCAGGTCGTGGCGCTGCAGCGGCCGCAGAGCTTCGAGGCGCTGGTGAAGGACCGCACGGCGTTCCTCACCTCGTACCAGAACGCGGCCTATGCGCAGCGCTACGCCGAGCTGGTCGAGCGCGTGCGCGTGCTCGAACAGCGCGCGCACGGCAGCACCGTGCTGGCGAAGGCGGTGGCGTCCGGCCTGTTCAAGCTCATGGCCTACAAGGACGAGTACGAGGTGGCGCGGCTGTACACCGACAAGTGCTTCATGGAAAAGCTGAGCGAGCAGTTCGAAGGCAAGCCCGTGCTGCGCTTCAACCTCGCGCCGCCGGTGCTGGGCCGCCGCGACGCCGAAGGGCGCGCGGTGAAGACCAGCTTCGGGCCGTGGATGATGAACGCGTTTCGCGTGCTCGCCAGGCTGCGCGGCCTGCGCGGCACCGCGTTCGACGTGTTCGGGCGCACGGCCGAGCGGCGCATGGAGCGCCAACTGATCGACGACTACCGCGCGATGGTCGAGGACGTGCTCGCGCGCTTCGACCGCATCGACTTCGACACCGCGCTGTCGCTCGCGCGGCTGCCGGAGCAGATTCGCGGCTTCGGGCATGTGAAGGAAGAAAGCGTGGTGGCCGCGCGGGTGCGCTGGCAGGCGCTGGCCAGGCAACTGGACGCCGCGCCGCAACGCGAGAAGGCGCTCAGCGCTGCCGTGTCATGACGACGGGGCCATAGCGTCGGCGGGGAGCGGTGGCAGTTCGCCGTCGCCCCGCAGCCACGGCCGGTCGGCCATGGCGAGCAGTTCGCGGTCGCCACGGCTGTCGCCGTAGGCGTACATGGCGGCGGGCTGCTCGCCCGCGAGCCACTCGCGCAGGCGCCGCGTTTTTTCGGGGCCCCAGCAGTTGGCGGACGCCAGCCGGCCCGAGAAAAGGTCGCCGGAAAATTCGAGTTCGGTCGACAGCACGGCGTCAAAGCCGGCCTGCGCCGCCCAGGGCCGCAGGTAGATCGACGGCGACGCGCTGACCAGCACCAGCCGGTGGCCCAGCCGCTTGTGCGCCTGGACGCGCGCGAGCATTTCGGGACGGACCAGCGCCGGCAGTTCGCGGGCCGCGAAGTGCTGCGCGGCCTCTTCCAGTTCTTGCCGCGTCATGCCGCCGAGGGTGGCGGCCAGGAAATGCGCCTTGGCCACGCCACGATCGCAAGCCCCGGTCCACGCGCCCAGCAGCCATGGCGCCGAGCGCACCACGCCGGCTGCGAACCCGCCACGGCCGACCAGGCCGCCCACGAATTCGCGCAGGCTGTCGCAGGTGGTGATGGTGCCGTCGAAGTCGAAGGCGGCAAGGGTGGTGGGAGCGTCTGGCATCCGGAGGAGAGTGGCCTTGAAGGCGGCCTTGCTGGGGTACTGGCGTACCGGGTATCGGGGAGGCAAGTTTAGCGACGCAGGCTGACCAACCGGCCCCCAACGGGATCAAGGCAAAATTCTGCTCGCCGCGCCGGTCGGCCCTTGCCTCCCCTCATGCCGCCCACCACGCCAGAACAGCCCTTGCCCCCGCCACGCCCGCGCCTGCGTTCCCGCACCGTGGCCGCGTGGACGGCCGCTTGCGCGCTGGCGCTGCTGCTGATCGGGCTGGCCGCGCAGTGGGCCGCCATGCGCGAGGCGAACTTTCAGGCCGACTCGATCCGCCGCGCGATGGAAGTCCACGTGCTGGGCCTGCGCGATGCCGCCGGAAAATACAGCTACCTGCCCTTTACCGCCGGCATCCACCCCGAAGTGCTGGCCGCGCTCGCGCATCCGCAGGACGCCGCCGTGAAGCAGCGCGCCAACCTCTACATCGAGGAGGTGAACCGCCAGGCGGGCTCCGACGCGCTCTACCTCATCGACCTGAACGGCCTGACGCTGGCCGCCAGCAACTGGGCCACGCCGCAAAGCTTCGTGGGCGAGTCGTATGCCAACCGGCCCTACTTCATCGACGCGCGCGCGGGCCGCAGCGGGCTCTTCTACGGCGTGGGCCAGACCACCGGCGAGCCCGGGCTCTTCATCTCGGCGCCGATTCGCTCCGACGCGGGCGCGGTGCTGGGCGTGGTGACGGTCAAGGTCAGCCTGCGCCAGTTGCAGGAAGCCTGGACCTTCGTGCGCGACCCGATCTTGCTGACCGACGCGCGCGGCATCGTGTTTCTGAGCTCGGTGCCCTCGTGGCTCTACCAGACCACGCGCGCGCTGGGCGCCGCCGAAGTCGAGGGCGTGCGGCGCGACCAGCAGTACGGCGCGCGCACCGGGTTTCCGCTGCTGCCGTGGAAGGTCGAGCGCGACGAGGGCCAGCCGGGCTACCTGGTGCGCACCAACCTCGAGGGCAAGCCGCGCCGCTTCCTGGCGGTCGACGAGCCCCTGCCCGACCTGGGCTGGACGCTGACGGTGATGGCCGACCACGCCGAAGTCACCCGCGCGCGCGAACGCACCTGGATGCTGGGCCTGCTGGCCGCCGGCGTGCTGCTGCTGGGCGGGCTGTACTGGCAACTGCGCGAGCGCCGCTTCGCCGAGCAGCGCGACGCGCGCCGCGACCTGGAGCTGCGCGTGCGCGAGCGCACCCATGCGCTGGACGAGGCCCACGCCTTTCGCAAGGCGATGGAAGACTCGCTGCTGGTCGGCATGCGCGCACGCGACCTCGAAGGGCGCATCGTCTACGTCAACCCGGCCTTCTGCGAGATGACCGGCTACGACGCCGACGAACTGCTGGGCCGGCTGCCGCCCTACCCCTACTGGCACCCGTCGGACGTGACGGAGCACTGGCGCCACTACGAGGCCATGATGAGCGGCCAGCCCGCGCGCTCGGGCTTCGAGTCGCGGCTGCGGCACCGCGACGGGCACGAGGTGATCACCATGGTCTACACCGCGCCGCTGATCGATGCCGACGGCCGACACAGCGGCTGGATGAGCTCGGTGGTGGACATCACCGAGCAGAAGCGCGCCGAACTGCGCCAGCGCCAGAACGACGAGCAACTGCAGCACGCGCAGCGGCTCGCGAGCCTGGGCGAAATGGCTTCGACGCTGGCCCACGAGCTCAACCAGCCGCTGATGGCGCTGAGCAATTTCGCGAGCGCGGCCAAGGCCTTTGCCGAGCAGGGCAACCAGGCGCTGCTGGTGAGCAGCCTCGACGAGACCATGGCGCAGGCCCAGCGCAGCGCCGAGATCGTGCGGCGCATTCGCGGCTTCGTGCGCCAGCGCACCGTCGGCACCGAAGACTGCGCCGTGGCGGCGCTGGTGACGAACACGCTCGCGCTGCTGCAGGGCGAAATGCGCCAGCGCGGCGTGCGCGCCGAGGTGCGCGTGCCCGCCACTCTGCCCCCGGTGCGCGGCGACCGCGTGCTGCTGGAGCAGGTGCTGCTGAACCTGCTGTCCAACAGCCTGCAGGCCATGCAGTCCACACCGCCGGCGCAGCGCGTGGTGGAGATCGAGGCCGAGGTGGTCGACGCGCGCATGCGCATCCGCATCGCCGACCACGGCCCGGGCATCGACGCCGCGCTGGCCGAGCAGGTGTTCGCGCCCTTCTTCACCACCAAGGCCGGCGGGCTGGGACTGGGGCTGAACATCTGCCGCACCATCGTCGAGGCGCACCGGGGCGACCTCTTCTTTGCCGACCGGCCCGGCGGTGGCACAGTCTTCACACTCGTGCTGGAAATTTCTTCGACGCCATGAACGCTCTTGCCAACAACCTGTGCATCGTGGACGACGACGAGGCCGTGCGCCGCTCGCTGGGCCTGCTGCTGCTGTCGCGCGGCTATGCGGTGCAGACCTTCGAGTCGGGCGAGGCCTTCCTGGCCGGCGCCGACCTGCAGCGCGCGGGCTGCGCGATCCTGGACCTGCGCATGGACGGCATGAGCGGCCTGCAGGTGTTCGACGCGCTGCGCGCGCAAGACAGCCCGCTGGTGGTGATCTTCCTGTCAGGCCACGGCGACATTCCGATGGCGGTCGAGGCGGTGCAGAACGGCGCCTTCGGCTGGCTCGAAAAGCCCTGCAACGACGAACGCCTGCTCGACAGCATCGCCCGCGCGCTCCAGCAGGCCGGCGAGAACGCCGTGCGCCGCCAGGCCCGGCAGGCCGCGCAGGCGCTGTGGGACAAGCTCACGCCGCGCGAGATGCAGGTGGCGCGGCTGGTGGCCGAAGGCAAGCCGAACAAGCAGATCGCGCTGGAGCTGGCGCCGCTGGAGCAGCGCACGGTGGAAACGCACCGGGCGCACGTGTTCGCGAAGCTGGGGCTGTCGAACAGCCACCAGCTCGACCGGTTCCTGCGGGAGCACGGGCTGTAGCCGGTCGGACGATTCAGTCGGCTCGCGACCGGTAGAGCCCGGCGTGCGCCATCGTGTATTCGCGCAGCGGCCCCGCCTTGGCCTGCGCGGCCTTGAAGTGCTCGGGCGCCTTGACGTAGGCGTGAACGGATTTCGCGGCGCCGGCTTGTGCTTGTTCTTCGCCTGAAACGCTTTCCACGTCGATCAGCACGCGGCGGTAGCCGTCCGACTCGGTCACCCGTTCAAGAACGTCCATGGCGGCCAGCGTGGCGTCGTCCACCTCGAAGAGCTGGCCCACCACCCGCTCGCCTTCGCCGGCCGAAAAAACGAGCCATGGCGAGAACCGCTCCCCGACCAGGTACAGCGGATAGCGCGCCACCGTGACGAAATTCCCCGGGACCCGGGTCCCGCGATTGGTCGCGAAATTCGGGTAGCCCTCTTTCAGGGTTCCGAACACGAAGACGAGGTTTGGCATGACGCGAATCTGTGGGCGGTGGAAGGCCACGAGCGTATGCGAAATCCGCCGGGGCGACCGGTGCCGTGGTCTTGACTTCCGGAAATCACGCAACATATTATGTTGCATGAAAAAGGAAACCGCCTGATGCCCCCTCCCGTCGATACACAAGCCGTGGCCCGCTTCACCGAAGGGCCGCCAAGATTCATCCCCGGCTACGAAGGCATGCAGCGCATGGCGACGCTGCTGCTTGCCGAGCGCGCGCCGGAAGATGCGCGCGTGCTGGTTCTGGGCGCCGGTGGCGGGCTGGAGCTGAAGACGTTTGCGCAGGCGCATCCGGGCTGGGCGTTCGACGGCGTCGATCCGGCGCCCGACATGCTGCGGCTGGCCGAACAGGTGCTGGGGCCGCTCGCCTCGCGCGTGAGGCTGCACCAGGGCTATATCGACGACGCGCCGCCCGGGCCCTTCGATGCCGCCACCTGCCTCCTGACGCTGCACTACCTGCCGCCCGAAGAAAGGCGGCGCACCGTGGCCGAGGTCCATCGCCGCCTCAAGCCGGGGGCGCCTTTCGTGGTCGCGCATTTCAGCGTTCCGCAGGGTGAAGGCGAGCGCGCGCTCTGGCTGTCGCGCTACACCGCCTTCGTGCTCGCCTCCGGCGTGCCCCCCGACGGCGCGGCGAACGCGCGCGCGGCCATCGACACCAAGCTGGCCGTTCTCACACCGGCGCAGGACGAAGCGATCCTGCGCGACGCGGGCTTCTCGAACGTCAGCCTGTTCTATGCGGGCTTCACATTCCGGGGCTGGGTGGCTACGCCTGACGCACCGCATGGGACTTTAGTCCGATGCGCCGCGCGATCTAGCTGCCTAGGATCGCGGCTTTTCATCGCCCGAAGGCCGCTCCATGCCCCCGCGTTTTCTCTTGCGCACGCGCGCCCGCGCGCTGTTCGCCGTGCTCGGCCATGGCGCCGCCGTGTTGCGCGGCAAGGTCGCCAAGGCGGGGCTGCTGATGCTCATGGGCGCCGCGCTTGCGAGTTGCGGCGGCGGTGGTGGTGGCAGCAGCAGCGGCGGCATTCCGCTCCTGCCGGTCGTCGCGTCGCCCGCGCCGCGGCCTCAGCCGCCCGAGGCGCACGAGCCGCCCACACCACCTGTGCCGTCCGCGCCGGACCCCATCGCCGCCAGCTACCCGGTCGGCGGCACCGTCACGGGCGTGCGGGGCAGCGGACTGGTGCTGCAGAACAACGCCGGCGACGACCTGCCCATTGCCGCCAATGGCGCGTTCCGCTTCACCGCGCCCGTGGCCGGCGGCGCCGGCTATGCGGTCACGGTCAAGACCCAGCCGCTGTTCCTGGAGCAGACATGCACCGTGAGCCAGGGCAACGGCACGATGGGTTCGGCGGCCGTCACCTCGGTGGCCGTGAACTGCACGTCAGCCGCCGCGCCGGCACGCTTTGCCTATGTGGCCAATCTTCTTTCCGACAGCGTGTCGGCCTTCACCATCGATGCGAACTCGGGGGCGCTGGGTTTTTCGGCAGTGCCGTCGGCCACGACGGAACGCCTTCCCAACTCCCTGGCCGTGGACCCGACGGGGCGCTTCGTCTATGTGGCGAACCAGGGCGCCAACAGCGTGTCGGCCTATGCCATCGATGCCGCCACCGGCGCCCTGAGCTCGCTGGGGGTGCCGACGGTCGCGACGCCGAGCAGTCCTCTTTTCCTCACCGTGGACCCCCTGGGCCGCTTCGTGTACGTGCTGAGCCCGACCACCAGCACCCTGTCGGTCCACGACATCGACAGTCACACGGGAGCGCTGAGCCTGTCGTCGTCGATCGGCGCCACCGGGTATGCCACCGCGCTGGCCGTGGACCCCACGGGGCGCTTTGCCTATCTCTTGAGCCAGGCCGACAACACCGTGCGGTGCTACGCGATCGACACGGGCACGGGCGCATTCAGCCCGCTGCCGGTGCCGGCCGTCGCGGCACAGATCCAGCCCGAGGCCATCGCCATGGACCCCGCGGGGCGCTTCGTCTATGTGACGAACAGGGCCTCCCGCACCGTGTCGGCCTACACCATCGACACGGCCACCGGGGTGCCGAGCTCGGCGGCGGGGCCGGCGGTCGCGACGGGGGACACGCCGGCTTCCCTGGCCGTCGACCCCACGGGGCGCTTCGTCTATGTGGGGAACCTGCTTTCCGACACGGTGGCGCGCTATGCCATCGATGCGGCCACGGGCGCCCTGAGCGTGTCGGGAACGCCGGTGGCGGTGACGGCTCCGCGCTCGGTGGCCGTGGACCCCACGGGGCGTTTCATCTACGTGGCGAACTGGACTTCCCACACCCTGTCGAGCTACGCCCTGGATGCGGACACGGGGGCGATGGGCGCGTCGCCGGTGTCGACCATTGCGACGGGAAACACGCCGCAACAGGTCGCGCTCGCGAAGTAACTGAAGACTTTCTAGGTATTTACCCTTGCGTACCGATACGTAGCCGGCCGGCGGGCGGCTACGGACGACAGCGCGGCGGGGGGCGGACAGACTCGCCGGAACGGCTCCGCGCGGCTTTGCGGTGGGGCCGCAGCCAGAGACAAGGACCCCTTCCATGACCGCCATCACCAGCGCGAGCGCCGGCGCCTCCAGCCCCGACACCGCCGCCGCAGACAACCACACGCCCTACACCTTCGAGGAAAAGCGCAAGCGCATCTTCGCCATCTTCGCCGCCTCGTCCGGCAATCTGGTGGAGTGGTTCGACTTCTACGTCTACGCCTTCTGCGCCATCTACTTCGCGCCGGCCTTCTTCCCCAAGTCGGACCCGACCGTGCAGCTGCTGAACACGGCCGGCGTGTTCGCCGCCGGCTTCCTGATGCGCCCGGTGGGCGGCTGGCTGTTCGGCCGGCTGGCCGACCGCAAGGGCCGCAAGACCTCGATGGTGGTCTCGGTCACGATGATGTGCGTGGGCTCGCTGATCATCGCGTGCCTGCCCACCTACGCGCAGATCGGCGCCGCCGCGCCCGCGCTGCTGCTGGCCGCGCGGCTGCTGCAGGGCCTGTCGGTCGGCGGCGAGTACGGCACCACCGCCACTTACATGAGCGAAGTGGCCATGCGCGGACAGCGCGGCTTCTTCTCGTCGTTCCAGTACGTCACGCTGATCGGCGGCCAGTTGCTGGCCGTGGTGGTCGTGGTGGTGCTGCAGCAGGTGCTGGACGATGCCGAGCTCAAGAGCTGGGGCTGGCGCATTCCGTTCGTGCTGGGCGCCGTGGCGGCCGTGGTTGCGCTGATGCTGCGCCGCACGCTGACCGAGACCGCCAGCAACAAGACCCGCGCCGCCAAGGGCGCCGGCACCATGCGCGAGCTGTTCACGCATCACAAGCGCGCCTTCTTCGTGGTGCTGGGCTACACGGCCGGCGGCTCGCTGATCTTCTACACCTTCACCACGTACATGCAGAAGTACCTGGTGAACTCGGCCGGCATGTCGATCAAGACCGCCAGCAACGTGATGACGGCCTGCCTGTTCATCTACATGTGCATGCAGCCGGTGTTCGGCGCGCTGTCGGACCGCATCGGCCGCCGCACCAACATGCTGCTGTTCGGCGCGCTGGGCGCGCTGATGACGGTGCCGGTGCTGAGCAACCTGCAGAACGTGGGCAGCCCGCTGATGGCCGGCGTGCTGATCACGCTGGCGCTGGCGGTGGTGAGCTTCTACACCTCGATCAGCGGCATCGTGAAGGCCGAGATGTTCCCGCCCGAAGTGCGCGCACTGGGCGTGGGCCTGTCGTACGCGGTGGGCAACGCGATCTTCGGCGGCAGCGCCGAGTACGTGGCGCTGGGGCTGAAGTCGATCGGGCACGAGTCGTACTTCTACTGGTACGTGACCGGGATGATGGGCGTGGCCTTCCTGGTGAGCCTGCTGCTGCCGAAGCAGGCGAGCTACCTGCATCACGACAAGTAAATCAGCCAGCGCGCTGGTGCGCTACCAGCAGCACTCGCCATGCGCGAGCGGCCCGACACCCAGGTGTCGGGCCAGCGTCTGCCCCAGGTCCGCGAAGCTCTCGCGCACGCCCAGGTTCCGGGCCTCTATTACCCCGGCACCGAAGAACAGCAGCGGCACATGCTCGCGCGTGTGGTCCGACCCCGGCCACGTCGGGTCGCAGCCGTGGTCCGCGCTCAGGGCCAGCAGATCATCCTCCCCCATGCGGTCGGTCAATCGCGGCAGGAACGCGTCGAACGCGCGCAGCGCTTCGGCATAGCCTGCGATGTCGCGGCGGTGGCCGTAGAGCATGTCGAAGTCGACGAGATTCGAGAACACGAGGCCGCCGTCGCCGCACGCGGCCAGCGCCTCCAGCGTGCGCTCGCACAGTGCCGCGTTGCCGTCGGCCGGGTAGCTGTGCGTGATGCCGCGCCCCGCGAAGATGTCGCTGATCTTGCCCACCGCATGCACCTCGCGGCCCGCATCGGTCAACACGTCGAGCAGCGTCGGGCCCGGTGCCGGCGTCGTGTAGTCGTGCCTGCCGCCCGTGCGCTTGTAGCTGCCCGGCGCACCGGCAAAGGGCCGTGCGATGACGCGCGCAATGCCCACTTCATCGAACAGCGGTTTCGCGATCTCGCAGATTCGGTACAGGCGCTCGAGCCCGAAGTGCTGCTCGTGCGCGGCCACCTGGAACACGCTGTCGCTGCTCGTGTAGCAGATGGGCCAGCCCGTGGCCGCGTGCGCTTCGCCGAAACGCTCGAGCACCTCGGTGCCGCTCGCGTGGCGGTTGCAGAGGCTGTCTTCGAGCCCGCATGCGTCGTACCAGCGGCGCATGAGTCCGGCCGGAAAGACCGAGGCCGACGGATCATCGACGGGCGCGAAGTAGCCCCAGTCGAACGGCACCGGGCAACCCATGAGTTCCCAGTGCCCGCTCGGCGTGTCCTTGCCCCGGCTCAGTTCGCGCGCCGCGCCGAATGCGGCCTGCGGCGCCGCGTGTTTGTCCAGCCCCACGGGCCATCGGCCGGTGGCCGCATGGGCCGCCTGGGGCAACCCAAGGCGTGCGAGCGCCGGCAGGTGCAGGGGCCGGCCTGCCTCGGCGCAATGCTGCGCGATATGCCCCAGCGTGTCGGCGCCCACGTCGCCGAAGCGCACCGCGTCGGGCGTCGCGCCCAGGCCGAAGGAATCGAGAATGACCACCAGCGCGCGCGCCATGCCCTCAGTCTTCCAGCCGTTGCAGCATGACGGGCGAAGCCGCCACCGGCGTCTGCGCGATGTCGATGATCGCGGCCAGCTTGCGGCGCGCCCTCTCGCGTCCGCATCGCTGCGCGCGTGCACGTGCGCGAGCACGTCGCCTGCTTCCACGCGCTGGCCGATCGATGCGATGCCGGTGAAGCCCAGGCGCGGGTCGATCGCGTCGGTGGCCTGTTGCCGCCCGCCGCCCATCTCGATCAGCAGCAGGCCGACGTCGCGCGTTTCGATGCGCGAGACCCAGCCGCCGCGCTCCGCCAGCACCGGCACGCGCACCGGCGCTTCGGGCAGATAGTGTTCGGGCCGCTCGGTGAAATCGGTCGGCCCGCCCAGCGCGGCGACCATGCGCGCCAGGCGCTCGAGCGCATGGCCGCTGTCCAGCGCCGCGTCGATTCGGGCGAGTGCTTCATCGATACTGCCCGCGAGCTTGCCCAGCAAGAGCATTTCAGCGCCCAGCATCCGCGTGATCTCGCGCAAGCGCGGCTCGACATTGCGGTTGCGCAGCAGGTCGACCGCCTCGACGACTTCGAGCGCGTTGCCGCAGGTGCGCCCCAGCACCTGGTTCATGTCGGTGATCCACACCTGCGTGGGCAGGCCCGCGCCGCGCGCGACGGTGGAGAGCGAACGCCCCAAGGTGTCGGCCTGCTCGCGCTCGGCGGCGAAGGCGCCGTTGCCGGTCTTCACGTCCATCACCAGTCCCTGCAGCCCCGCCGCGAGCTTTTTCGACAAGATGCTGGCGGTGATGAGCGGCACCGACTCGACCGTTGCCGTCACGTCGCGCACCGCATAGAGCCGGCGGTCGGCGGGCGCGAGCTGCGCGGTCTGCCCGACGATGGCGCAGCCCGCCGATTGCACCGCCTGGTGCAACTGCGCGGTCGACGGCGAGGTGCTGTAGCCCGGAATGCTGTCGAGCTTGTCGAGCGTGCCGCCCGTGTGGCCCAGCGCGCGGCCCGAGATCATCGGCACGTAGCCGCCGCAGGCCGCGACGAGAGGCGCCAGCGCCAGGCTGACCTTGTCGCCGACACCGCCGGTCGAATGCTTGTCGAGAATGGGGCCGCCCAGGTGCGCGGCGGCCCAGTCGAGCAGGTCGCCGGAACGCGTCATGGCGTGCGTGAGCGCGACGGTCTCGGCGGCGCTCATGCCGTTGAGGTAGATCGCCATGGCCATCGACGCGGCCTGCGCCTCGCTCCATGAGGCGTCGACCAGGCCCTGCACGAACGCGTCGATGTGCGGGCGTGGAGTTCGGACTTGTCCCGCTTGAGGCGGATGATTTCTTGCGCGAGCATGGGAGTTCCGTGTGCGTGTCGGACGTTTCAGTAGGCGGCGCGCGGCGCGCCCTGCGCCGGGCCGTTGCCGCCGAGGATCGATTCGATGTCGTCGAGCAGGCTGCTCGCGCCGATGCGAAAACGCGCCGACCCCACGGCCTCGGGGCCGAGCCACTCGCGCTGCAGGCCGATGTACACCGCCGCGTCGCGCACCGTGCGAATGCCGCCCGAGGCCTTGAAGCCGATGGCGCGCGTGGACGACGCATGGTGCGCGATGCGTTCCAGCATCGTGCGCGCGGCCGCCGGCGTGGCGCTGACCGGAACCTTGCCGGTGCTGGTCTTGAGAAAGTCCGCGCCGGCTGCAATGCACAGGTCCGACGCGGTGGCGATCAACGCGGGATCGACCAGGCAACCCGTTTCGAGAATGACCTTGAGCTTCAGCGATGCGCAGGCCTTGCGCACGTCGTTCAGCACCGTGGTCACGGTGGCGATGTCGCCCTGCATCAGGCTGTTGTACGGCAGCACCAGGTCGACCTCTTGCGCACCGGCCTCCACGATCTGCAGCGTGTCCCGCACGGCGCGCGCCACGTCGGCGCTGCCATCGGGAAAGTTGGCGACCGCGGCCACCGCGATCTCGCCCGGCAGCGACGCGCGTGCCAGCGCGGCGAAGCGCGGCCACACGCACACGGCGGCCACGCGGCCGAAGGGCCCGTCCGCACGACGGCACAGCCTGGCGATGTCGTCTTCGCTGTCGTTGTCGTTCAGGCTGGTCAGGTCGAGGCTTTGCAGGGCCTGGCGTGCCAGCGCCTGCAGGTTCTGTTCGTCGTTCATTGCTGTGTTCCGGAAGAATCGGCGGTTGTCAGGTTGCCAGGTTGTCCGGCCCGAAGCTGGACGGCAGCAGCATGCCGAGGGTGAAGAAGCCGCGCAACCGGTGGCGGTCCGCCACCAGCACCACAAGCTCGGGCGACGCGAACTCGCGCAGCTTCTGGCGGCATCCGCCGCACGGCGTGACGGGTGCCTCGCCGTCGCCCACGACCACCACGGCCTGCGCACGGCGCCCGCCCGCGAGCACCATCGCGCCCAGCGCGCAGGCTTCGGCGCAAACGCCTTCGGGGTACGCCGCGTTCTCGACGTTGCAGCGGCGTGGATGTGCCCTTCTGCGTCGAGCACCGCCGCGCCGACCAGGAAGCGGGAGTACGGCGCATAGGCTTTCAGCTGCGCCTCGCGCGCGGCCTGGAGCAAGCGCGCTTGCAATTCGGGGGTAAGAAAGGCTGGAATGTTGGTCATAGCGCCATGGCCTCGGGTGTGCGTTCGGTATGCCGAGTGTCCGCTTCGGCGCGCAGTGCCAGTGCATTGGCCATGCGCGGCGCGGCGGCCAGCAGCTCGCGGGTGTAGTCGTGCAAGGGCCGGTCGAACACGTCGTTGCGCGTGCCCTGCTCGACGATCTCGCCATGGTGCATCACGATCACGCGGTCCGCGATCTGCTCGACCACGCCGAGATCATGGCTGATGAACAGGCACGAGAAGCCGTGGCGCGATTGCAGCTGCGCAAACAGTTCCAGGATCTGCGCGCGCACCGTGACGTCGAGCGCCGACACGGGCTCGTCCGCGATGATGAAAGCCGGCCGCCGCACCACCGCGCGCGCGATGGCCACGCGCTGCCGCTGCCCGCCCGACAGTTCGTGCGGGTAGCGCAAGACCACCTCGGCCGGCAGCGACACCTCTTCGAGCACTTCGAGAATGCGGCGCCGACGCTCGGCCGCGCCCAGGCCGGGCATGCCGATCAGCGCCTCGGCTATCGATGCGCCCACGGTCATGCGCGGGTCGAGCGACGAGGCCGGGTCCTGGAACACCATCTGGCATTGCGCCCGGTAGCGCGCCCAGCCTTCGGAGCGCCTGGCGATGCCCTTGCCCTCGAACAGGATGCGCCCACCGGTCGGCTGCAGCAGCCCGGCGATGGCGCGGCCCAGCGTGGTCTTGCCCGAGCCCGAGCCGCCGACCAGCGCGACCACCTCGCCCGGCGCAATGCGCAGGTCGATGCCCTTGAGCGCGCGCTTGCCGGCGCGCCTGGACAGCAGCCCGCCGCTCGCGGGAAAGTCGAGCACGAGGCCATCGACTTCGAGGATCGGGTCGGCCCGGGGTATCTCGCGCACCGGGCCGCGATGCGGCATGGCCGCGAGCAGCTTGCGCGTGTAGTCCTCGCGCGGCGCCTTCACCAGCGCCGCCGTGCGGTTGCTCTCGACGATGCGGCCATGGTGCATGACCACCATGCGGTCGGTGTAGCGCGCGACCATGGGCAGGTCGTGGCTGATCATGAGCACCGCAGTGCCATGGTCTCGCGTGAGCTCGACCATGAGGTCCATCACCTCGCGCTGTACGACGCGTCCAGCGCTGTCGTGGGCTCGTCGGCGATCAGCAGCGCGGGGCGCAGCAGCATCGCGGAGGCCAGCATGATGCGCTGTCGCATGCCGCCCGAGAAGTGATGCGGGTAGGTCGACAGCGCCGCCACCGGGTCTTGAATACGCACGCGTTCGAGCATTTCGAGAATGCGCGCGCGCCGATGCGCCGGCGTCAGCGCCGTGTGCAGCGCCAGCCCCTCGTCGAGCTGCCGTCCGATGGCCATCGACGGATTCAGCGACGTCATCGGCTCCTGGAACACCATGCCGATGCGCGAGCCGCGCAGCTTGCGCAAGGCGCCCGGCGACAGCGTGGTCACCTCCTGCCCGTCGAACACGATGGAGCCCGCCGTGCGGCGGATCGCGGGCGGCGCCAGCCCGATCAGCGAGCGCGCCGCCAGCGTCTTGCCGCTGCCCGACTCGCCGACGATGCCGACGATCTCGCCCGGCGCGATGTCGAACGAAATGCCGTGCACCAGCGTCTTGCCGCCGGCCAGCGCCAGCGTGAGGTCCGCAACCTGGAGCAGCGAGGAAGAAAGGGAAGTGTTGTCGTTCTGCATGTCAGGCGTTCCGCATGCGGGGGTCGAGGCGGTCGCGCAGCGCGTCGCCCAGCAGGTTGATGCCCAGCAAGGTCAGCGAGATGCACGCGCCCGGGAACACGGCCAGCCACACGGCCTTGGCGATGAAGGGCCGGCTGCCGGCCAGCATGTTGCCCCAGGTCGGCGCGGGCGGCGGCACGCCCAGGCCCAGGAAGCTCAGCGCGCTTTCCGCGAGCAGCGCCCAGCCGAACATCGAGGTCGCGAGCACCACCAGCGGTGCCACGCAGTTGGGCAGCACATGGCGCCACACGATGAAGAACTCGGAGTTGCCCATGACGCGCGACGCGGCGATGTAGTCCATCTCGCGCAGCGACATGACGGTGCCGCGCACGATGCGCGCGACCGACGGCGCATACGCAATGCCGAGCGCAATGACGATGCCGTATTCGTTGGCCCCCGCCACCGCAAGAAAGCCCAGCGCCAGCAGGATGCCGGGGAACGCGAGCAGCGCGTCGTTGAAGGCCATCAGCACGCGGTCGGTCCAGCCGCGCAGGTAGCCCGACAGCACGCCGACCAGCGTGCCCAACGCCACGGCCGTCACCACGGTGAGCACGCTGATGCGCGCGCTGGTGGCCGCGGCCGTCATGAGGCGGCTCAGCACGTCGCGGCCGAACTCGTCGGTGCCCAGCCAGTGCACCGCGTCGGGCGCGGCGAGCCGCCTGGCATAGCCGAGCATCAGCGGATCGAACGGCGTCCAGAACAGGCCGATGCAGGCCGCCAGCGCAATCGCGCCCAGGATCGTGCCGCCGATGACGGCGTTCATGTGTCTCGGTTTCATCATGCTTCGGCCACGCGGGGATCGAACAGGGGGTACAGCAGGTCGACGACGAGGTTGATCAGCACGTAGACGAAGGCCACGAACAGCAGGCAACCCTGGATGACCGGGTAGTCGCGCCCGAAAATCGAATCGACCAGCAGGCGGCCGAGGCCGGGAATGGTGAACACGGTCTCGACCACGGCAATGCCGCCCAGCAGGTTGCCCAGCACCAGGCCGATCAGCGTCCAGGTCGGGCCGAAGGCGTTGCGGAAGGTGTGGCGCCACAGCACCGCGCCTTCCGACAGGCCCTTGGAGCGCGCATAGGTGATGTAGTCGAGCCGCAGCACCTCGAGCGTGCTGGCACGCGCCATGCGAATCAGGATGCCGGTCTCGTGCAGCACCAGCGTCGCGACCGGCAGCACCATGTAGGCAAGCGCGGCCACCGGGTCTTCGCCGAAATCGACATAGCCGATCACGGGCAGCCAGCCCAGCGCCAGGCCGAACACGTACAGCAGCATCAGCCCGAGCCAGAAACTGGGAATGGACAGCAGCACGGTCGCGGCGCTGACCAACCCGATGTCGAGCTTGCCGTTCTGCCGCCATGCGGCCAGCATGCCGGCCGGCACCGCAATGGCCGCCGCCAGCGCCACCGCGACGAACACGATGCGCGCGCTGACGATGAAGTGGTCGAGCACCAGCGGCAACACCGGCTCGCCGGTGCGGATCGATTGGCCCAGGTCGCCATGCCACAGGCGCTGCAGCCACAGCATGAACTGCGTCGGCAGGCCCTGGTCCAGGCCCAGGCGGCGGTGCAGGTCGGCCAGGCTGGCCGCATCGGCCTGGTCGCCGAGCAGCAGCGCCGCGGGATCGCCCGGAATCAGGCGGATCAAGAAGAACACGGCCGCGGCGCTGATGAACAGCGTGGGCGCGGCGGCGAGCAGCCTTCGAACGAAGAAGCGAAACATGGGGCGTGTTCGGCCAGCTCAGGCGCCGACGCGCGCGGTCCACAGGCGCAGCTTGCCTTCCCACGGGCTGAAGCCCGCCACGCGCTTGCCGCGGCTCCACACCGTGAGGCCGTTGTAGAGGTTGATGAGCGGCACGTCGGCCAGCGCCATGTCGTGCAGGCGGTCGAAGCTCTTTTGCCGCTCGGCCTTGTCGCTCACCGTGCGGGCGTTTTCGATCAGCGCGATGGCCTCGGGGTTGTCCCACACCTTGCGCGGCTGCTTGGCCTTGTCGCCGGTGAACTGCTCGTAGCTGAGCGCGGGGTCGATGCGCGCCGAGTACGAGAACGACATCATCTGGTAGTTGCCCGCGTGTAGCGGTCGAGCTGCGTGGCCCACTCGAGCACCTCGATCTCGACCTTGATGCCGATGGCCTGCAGCATCGCCTGCGTGACCAGCGCGACCTGGAAGCTCGGCATCGGCGAGCGCTTGTTGGCGATGAGCTTGACGGTCTGGCCGCGGTAGCTGCTTTCTTTGAGCAGCGCCTTGGCCTGGTTCAGGTCGGTCTTGAAGCCCTTGCGCTGCACCGCGTCGCTGTAGACCGAGCGCTCGAACACGGCCGAGTTGTTGGGCTTGGAGAGGCCGTCGCTGGCCACGTCGACCAGTTGCCTGTAGTCGAGCGCGGCGGCCACGGCACGGCGGAACTTCACGTCGGCCATCAACGGGTCCTTGGTCTGGAACAGCAGCGCGTGCTTCGACGAATCGGACTCCGAGGTGGTGACGAGGCTCGGGTCGTTCTTCACTTCCACCACGTCGGACGACAGCAACTGTGCAATGTCGACCGACTTCGAGGCCATGCCGAGCTTGACCGTGGCCGGGTCGGGAATGACCTGCAGCTGCACCACGTCGACGTTCGGCGCCTTCAGGCCGACATAGCCGTCGGCCTTCGCGCCCTCGGGCGACTTGTAGCCGGCAAAGCGCGACAGCGTGAGGCCGCGCCCACGCTTCCAGTCGCTGAACTCGAAGGGGCCCGTGCCGATCGGGCGGTCCCAGGTGCCGTCGGGCTTGACGGAGGCCTTGCTGAGAATCGCGGTCATGCCGCAGTCGGTGCGTGCCAGCGTGTCGAGGAACAGCGCGCTGCGGCGGTTGATGCGCATCACGAAGGTGAGCGGGTCGGGCGTCTCCACCTTCAGCACCTTGAGGTCGTTGCGGCCGTCGAATTCCGCGAGGCAGCGCCACTCGGTCTTCGGGTCCATGTAGCGGTTCCAGCTCCAGAGCACGTCGGCCGCACTGAGCTTGTCGCCATTGTGGAAGCGCACGTCGCTGCGCAGCCTGAAGGTGTAGGTCAGGCCGTCCGCCGAGGTCTCGACCGACTTCGCGAGCAGCGGCTTCACGTCGCCGCCCTCCCCGTACCCGACCAGGCCCTCGACCACGTTCAGCATGACGCTGTCGGTGTTGTCGTCGCGGTTCACGCCCGGCGAGCTGCTGCGGATGTCGGCGGGCAGCGCGACCACGATGCGCGTGGCGGCCGTGGCCACGGTTGCCGTTGCGCCGGAGAGCAGAACCGCGAGCAGTGTCGCGCCAGGGAGGTGTTTCATCTTGGATTCGGAGGGCGGGGAAAGAACAAGGGAAAGGCCGGGATGCAGTGGGCGCTAGGCCTGCGACTGGCGCAGCTTCCGCAGCTGCGCCGCAAGGAAAGGCTTGGCGTATTCAATGGCCGGCGCGGCGTCGTGGCCGGCGCCGGGCATGACCTCGTGAGAGACCACGATGCCCTCGAGCGCGAGCGATTGGCGCAGCGTCTCGAGCCGTTCGGGGCGCGACCTGCCGGCCGAATTGGCGCCCGCCATCCAGAAGCGGCCGCCTTCGCGGTGCGTGATCTCGTCGGTCTCCACGTCGTCGGAGCCCACCAGCAGTTGCACCGGCACGCGGCGCAGCGCCTCGCGGTCCAGCGGCGCGCCGAAGCAGGCCTCGATGTCGCGGGTGCCCACCCACCAGTCGCGCGTGTCGTCGATCACGGTGACGGAGCCCGGTGCGCCCAGCGACGCGGCCCACAGCGCGCCCGGCTGCAGCAACAGGAAGCGGTTGACGAACTGCGCGCCGCCCGAGAAGCCGAACAGGCCGAACTTGGGTGCGGCAATGGCGAAGCGCGCGCGCACCTCGTCGACGATGTCGAGCAGCACGTGGTCGTAGCGGATGCCGCCCTTCGACAGGTATTTGTAGTCGTCGCCCTTGGCGTCGCCGTCCAGGCCCACGGGGAACAGCGGGCTCACCACGATCAGGTCATGCGCCTCGGCGAAGTCGCCGAAGCGGTCTCGGAAATCCATGAAAGTACGCGGGCTGCCGTGCACGGCAACGACGATTTCGCGCGGCGCATCGCCCCGCCCCAGCGCGCTGGGCACGTACAGGCAGTAGCTGAAACGCGGGTCGTTGCGGGACGCGTAGACGGTGGTGGCACCCGTGTCGTAGCGGCCCGGCACGGGCTGTCCGAGGGGTGGAATTGGATGATCCAAAATGTGATCCAAAAATAGATCAAATAATTCTAGAGAGTTCAAAGCCGGCGTGCAAGAGCGCAACCACACCGCCCTGCGCCCGCCTGTGGCTTGGCTTTTGGCGCTGCCGATGCAGGGCAAAATCGCGGCCATGAGTGCACACGCCGAGGTCAACATCGAGAAAACCGCCGCCAAGGGCGTCGACGCGGTCGCGGAAGAAATCAGCGCCGACATCGCGGCCGGGCGGCTGATGAACGGCACCTGGCTGAAGCTCATCGACCTGGAAGCGCGCTACGGCTGCACCCGCGCCGCCGCGCGCCGCGCGCTCGAGCGGCTGGCGCTCAAAGGCATCTTGCAGCGCATTCCCGACCGTGGCTTTTATGTGGCGGTGGTCGATGAAAAGCGCCACCGCGAGCTGATGGCGGTGCGCGTGGTGCTCGAGAAGGCGACGGTGCCAGGCATCGTGGCGACGGCCACGCCGGCGGACATCGCCGACCTGCGCGCGCTGGCCACGCGCTTCGAGGGCTTCACCCAGCACGGCGATGCGGCGCAGAAGTTCACCGCCAACCGCGACTTCCACGTGCGCCTCACGCAGCTGTGCCCGAACCAGGAGCTGGCGCGGCTGGCGCTGGAGGTGCGCGGCAACATCCCGTCGACGCCGGTCGTTCAATGGTGGACGCAGGCGCGCATCGAACAGTCGGCGCGCGAGCACTTCCAGATGATCGACGCGCTGGAGGCCCGGGACGAGGCGGCGCTGGCGCGGTTGATCGAGCTGCATATCCTGCAGCCGGACCAGCAGCGCGTTTGAGGCGCGCGGGCGCCGCGAGCAACGCGCCGCTCAGAGCGGCGGACGCACGCGCAGTTCGGCCATCGGGATCGTGTGGAACGCGGTCTGCGCGGTGGGCGCGTCCATCGCGAGCGACAGCCGCTCCAGCTCTTTCACAAGCGATAGCAAGGCGCCAGCTTCCTGCTGGCTGAGCGGCTGCGCATAGCCGGGCGGCGCTGTAGCGGCAGGCGTTGCGGCGCCGGCCGTCCACTTGGCAATCAGGTTCGCATAGCTGGTGGCGTGCGGGCAGTTGGCATCGAGCGCAATGGCCACGGACGGCGCGCGCCCGGCCAGCATCGTCAGCAGCACACCCAGGCGAACGAAGCGCTGCTCGTCCCAGCCTTCGGCCTGCGCCGGTGGCGTGTGCGTCGAGAAGCGCGCGATCAGCTTTTGCGCCGCCACTTCGCCGCGCTGGACGATATTTCGGATGTCGCCGGCCTCCATGTTCAGGTTCAGTCCGCCTCGGATTTCTTGAGACGAACGCGCGCGATGCGATCGCGCACGCCCGGCATGCGGGCCAGGCTGTTGTCGTTCCAGTTCTGCATGGTGCCGAGGATGGCCGAGATGAAGCCGCCGAGCCTCTTCGCGCCGTCGTCACCGTCGTCGAAATGGTCCCAGCGCTCGCCATAGCCCTCGCGGTAGTTGGAGGGCAGGTAGACCTCGTCCTCCGGCTTGTCGCGCTCCTTGATGACCGGCTCGAGGTTGATGCCGAAGGTGGGCCAGCGCGGCACCAGCCCGTCGAACAGGTGCATCGGAAAATTGGAGCTGATGCCGCCGTCGGAAAACCAGCACTTGCGAAAGTGCCGTTCGCCGGGCGGCGGGCTGTAGTCGATCGACCAGAGCGGCACGGCCGCGAACAGAAACGGAAAGCTCAGGCTCATGCGCGCGGCCAGGATCACCGGAAAGTCCGCGGGCTCGGGCACCTCGATCAAGCCCAGCCGGGTGGCCTCTTCCGTCGAGGGCTCGTGGTCGCCCCGCAAGGGATTGGCGACGTAGCGCCTGCCCTTGCACTTCATCCAGTCCAGCACATCCCCGGGCATGTAGCGGCCCAGCTCCTCGGCCTTGAAGAAGAGCCGCTCGCGGTTCGGAAAGAGCGCCGCGTCGCATTGCCGTTGTCCTCCGCGAGCGGAAAGATGTACGGGCGGCCATGCCCGAGGTTCGTCGAGAACATCTGCAGGTCGATCGATCGGGGCGGCTTGCGGTTCTGCAGTTCCGACCACACCTGCGGCGCGCCGGGTGCGCGCCACAACTGCCCGAAGGTCAGCGGCTCCCCTGTCTCGATGCCCGCCGTGCGCTGGATCAACTCATGCAGCCACGGCGTGAGCGCGGGGTGCTCCGGATCGGCGGTCAGCCCGGTGCACAGCCCGTACCCGTTGGCGACGACGCGCCCGGTGACGTCGCGGTACAGCAGGAGGCCCACGCCGCCGACGAGCGCCACCAGCAGGAGCAGCACGACGCCGACCCCGTCCAGCCCCAGCCAGCGCGCGAGCACCGCGATGGCAAGGCTTGCGAGGGTCGCCATCCAATAGGCTTTCATCAGCCCCCACACGATCGCGAAGATCCGGTGCCACGTGCCCCCGCGGTTGAGCGCCGTGACCAGCACCGAGAAAAGGCGCCGCGTGCCGGGCTGCGGCTGGAACAGGCTCAGCAGCTTGGTGCCGCCGGTGCCGGGCACGTCGGCCTGCAGCTGGGCGGGCAGGCCCGAGAGGATGTCGAAGCCGTCGCGGTTGCCGGTGTTGCGCCGGCGATATTCCGCGGCGGCGGTCACGGCGGCGGCGATGGCCCCCGCGGACGTGCCGCCGATGCTTCTGAAGCGGTACTCCCGGGCCAGGCGGGAGATTGCCTTGGGGTAGACGACACCACTGGTGATGCCGCCCTTCATCACGAGGTCGCAGAAGCGATCGACGGGAGGCTCGACCGTATCGGGGGAATCGCTCATGGGGAGGCTCCTTCGGTGCTGCGGGCGTGGCGGATGGTGGGGCGTTGCCGCGCCGATGGCAATCCCTGAAAAGGGGATTGACGGCCGGATCGCATCGCGCGGCTGCTGGAGCGCCTGCGAAGGACGCCCTCGCCGTCGGTCGCGCGAAAGTGGCGCCTGCAGAAGCCATGGAAAAGGGCCGGACGCTGCTGGCGCACCAGCCCGGGATAACCCTCTGACCTCCCCGAAGTCTTCTTGCCTACATTTCTTGTATGCAAGACAAGACATTGCTTGCATGCAAAACCTCGACAAGACAGACAGGAGACTCCATGCCTCGCTTTGCGAAATCGCTTTTCGGTCAGGTGGTCATCGCGCTGGTGCTCGGCGTGCTCGCGGGGCTCTTTGCGCCCGAGTACGCCGTCAAGCTCAAGCCGCTCGGTGACGGGTTCATCAAGCTGATCAAGATGATCATCCCGGTGCTGGTGTTCTGCGTGGTGGTGCATGGCATCGCCGGCGCGGGAGACTTGAAGCGCGTGGGCCGGGTGGGCGTGAAGTCGCTCATCTACTTCGAAGTGCTGACCACCATCGCGCTGGCGATGGGCCTGGTGCTGGCCTTCGTGTTCCAGCCCGGCGCGGGCATGAACGTCGACCCCGCCAAGCTCGACCCGGCCGCCATGAGCGCCTACGCCTCGAACGCCGACAAGCTCACGAGCGGCGGCACGGTCGAGTTCTTGATGAAGCTGATTCCCACCACGGTGGTCAACGCCTTCGCCACCGGCGACGTGCTGCAGGTGCTGCTGTTCGCGGTGCTGTTCGGCTGCGCGCTCTCGCTGCTGGGCGAGAGGGGCAAGCCGGTGGCCGTGGTGGTGGACGCACTCTCGCTGGTGCTGTTCAAGATCATGGGGATCATCATCAAGCTGGCGCCGCTGGGCGTGCTGGGCGCCATTGCGTTCACCGTGGGGCAGTACGGCATCGGCTCGCTCAAGCAGCTGGGCATGCTGGTTGCGCTGTTCTACGGCGCGGTGCTGATCTTCGTGTTCGTGGTGCTCGGGCTGGTGATGCGCATGTCGGGCTTCAGCCTGGTCAAGCTGCTGCGCTACCTGCGTGAAGAACTCACCATCGTGTTCGCCACCACCTCGTCCGACAGCGTGCTGCCGCAGGTCATGGCCAAGCTGCGCCGCATGGGCATCCGCGACTCGACGGTGGGCCTGGTGATTCCCACGGGCTATTCGTTCAACCTGGACGCGTTCTCGATCTACATCACGCTGGCCGCGGTGTTCATCGCGCAGGCCACCAACACGCCGATCTCGATGGCCGACCTGCTGACCATCCTGGCCATTGCGCTGGTCACGTCGAAGGGCGCGCACGGCGTGCCGGGCTCGGCCATCGTGGTGCTGGCCGCCACGCTGCACGCGATTCCGGCGATTCCCGCCATCGGCCTGGTGCTGGTGCTGTCGGTCGACTGGTTCATGGGCATCGCCCGCGCGCTGGGCAACCTGATCGGCAACTGCGTGGCCACGGTGGCCATCGCGGCGTGGGAAGGCGACATCGACCGCGAGCGCGCGCATGCGGTGCTCGACGGCACCTACGCCCCCGACGACGAGCCGCTGGCCGAAACCGGCGCCGCGCCCGTGGTAAACACAGGCACCGCCACCACCGCCGCACATTGAGACCCATGCCCACCGAAGTCAGTCCCACCGCCATCGCCGAGCGCGTCGTCGAGGCCATCCTCGCGCAGAAGCTCGCGCCGGGCGAGCGGCTGGGCGAGCAGGCGCTGGCCGAGAATTTCTCGGTGAGCCGCACCATGGTGCGCGAGGCGCTGATGCAACTGCAGGCGCGCGGCTTCGTCGAGGTGCAGTCGCGCCGCGGCTGGTACGTGGTGGAGCCGTCGGCCGAAGAGGCGCGCGACGCCTTCTCGGCCCGCCGCATCGTCGAGGCCGGCATCCTGGCCGCGAGCGAAGGCCGCCCGCTGGGCAAGGTGATCCGCAAGCTGCGCGACCACATCGCCGACGAGCAGCGCGCCATCGAAGGCGCCGACGCCGCCACGCGCGCGTTCCTGCTGGCCGACTTCCATGTGTGCCTGGCCGAGCAGATGGGCCACCAGCTGCTGGTCGACGTGCTGCGCGACCTCACGGCGCGCACCACGCTGGCGGCCACGCTCTACCAGTCCAAGCATGAGGCCGGGCAGTCGTGCGCGGAGCACGGCGCCATCGTGGCCGCGCTGGAGGCCGGCGACACCGACAAGGCGCGCCGCCTGATGCTCGACCACATCGGCAACGTCGAGCGCGCGCTCGAGGTCGACGCCACCGCCGAGCCCGACGCGCCGAGCCGCCTGCGCGCCACGCTGGCCCCGGTGGCCCTGCCGCGCGCCAAGCGCTGAAGCTGTGCATTAGTTCCGGCGGGCGCTATCTCTTCGATAGCAGGCATCTCCCGCCGGACTGAGGCTCCCGGCTGATCCGGCGGCGAACCGCGCCGCGCCGCACAAGGGCGCGCCCGCTGACATGGACGCGGCTTGCGGCTCGGCTACAGTCCGAGACACCTATGAATTCACCCCAACTCCAGCGCGGCGTGTTCCTCGCCCTTCTCGCCGCTGTGACCGCCGCCTTCATCTGGGTGCTGATGCCGTTCTTCGGCGCGGTGCTCTGGGGCGTGGCGCTGGCGATCCTGTTCACGCCGCTGTTCCGCTGGCTGCTCAGGAAAATGCCCGGCAAGCTCAATGCCGCCGCGCTGCTGACGCTGACCATCTGCCTGTTCATCGTGATCCTTCCGCTGGCCATGGTCGGCGTGTCGCTGGTGCAGGAGGTGGCGCTGGTCACGCAGAACATCCGCTCGGGGCAGATCAACTTCGCGGCCTACTTCCAGCAGATCCTCGACGCCGCGCCGCAGTGGCTGCTGAACCTGGTCGAGCGCTTCAACCTCGGCGACATGGCGGCCTGGCAGGCGCGCATCTCGGCGGCGGCCGGGCAGGCCAGCCAGATCATCGCGAGCCAGGCGCTGGCCATCGGCCAGAACACCTTCGACTTCATCGTCAGCTTCTTCGTGATGCTGTACCTGCTGTACTTCCTGCTGCGCGACGGCGCGGCGCTGTCCAAGCGCATGCGCGACGCCGTGCCGCTGGCCAAGCCGCACACGCACTACCTGCTGAACAAGTTCACCACCGTGATCCGCGCAACGGTCAAGGGCAACGTGGCCGTGGCCATTGCGCAGGGCACGCTGGGCGGGCTGGCCTTCTGGTTCCTGGGCGTGCAGGGTGCGCTGCTGTGGGCGGTGCTCATGGCCTTTCTGTCGCTGCTGCCGGCCGTGGGCGCGGCGCTGATCTGGGGGCCGGTGGCCATCTACTTCCTGGCCACGGGGCACTTCTGGCAGGGCGGCGTGCTGATCTTCGTGGGCGTCTTCGTGATCGGCCTGGTCGACAACATCCTGCGCCCGCTGCTGGTGGGCAAGGACACGCAGATGCCCGACTACATCGTGCTGATGTCGACCATCGGCGGCATGGCGATCTTCGGCATCAACGGCTTCGTGATCGGCCCGGTGATCGCGGCGCTGTTCATGGCCGCGTGGAGCCTGTTCGTGGACTCGGGCCACGTGGGCAACGGCCACGACCTGCCGGCCGAAGACGCGCCGGCGCCGCGCGCCGAAGACAAGAAGAAGGCCTGAGGCACGGGCGGGCGCCGGCCCGCTCCGCCCCCGCCGCGTGCATTTCGCGCGCGCAATCCGGCATTCCGTCGCATGGCACTGGCCGCCGCGCGGGGTCTGCGAGATCGTCGGGCCCCCTACATCCGACGAGGCCCCCATGCAACTCCCTGCCCTCTTGCTGCGTCCGTTCGCGCGCGCTGTGCGCCGCCGCGATCCTTGCGCCCGCGTGCGCCCTTGCCGCCGACCTGAGCCTGAGCGTCGCCGACGGCCCCGCCGCCGAAGCCACGCTCTATGTCGCGCTCTACGACAGCGCCGCCGGCTATGCCGCCAGCAAGGCCGTGGCTTCGCAGACCGCGCCGATGCAGGCCGGCAAGGCACGGTTCGTGTTCCTGGGCCTGCCGCCGGGGCGCTATGCGCTGCGGGCGTTCGCCGACGAGAACGGCAACGGCAAGCTCGACACCAACCTGGTGGGCATGCCGATCGAGCGCTACGGCTTCTCCAACGACGCCAAGGGCAACCTCGCCGCGCCCGACTTCGAGGCCGCGGCATTCCGTGTCGACGCCGACACGCAGACCGTCATCCACCTGCACTGAGGAGCCCGCGATGGAACGACGTGAACTCCTGCGCCTGCTGGCCTGCGCCGGCGCCCTGCCGCTGCTGTCGCGGTTCGCCCCCTTGGCAAGCGCCGCCGGCACGGAAGACTGGCAAGCCCAGTTCGAGGCCGCCCGCGCGCCCTGGAAGATCGGCTTCGCCACGCCGCCGGGCGACTTGCCGCTCACCCGCGCCACCGTGCGCGGGCGCTTTCCCGATGCCGTGAGCGGCACGCTGTTTCGCATCGGCCCGGCCGGCCACGACCTGGGCGGCGAGCGCTATCACCACTGGTTCGACGGCGACGGCATGGTGCACAGCCTGGCCATCGACGGCACCGACGTGCGCCACCAGGGCCGCTACGTCGCCACGCCCAAGCGCGTGGCGGAAACGCGCGCCGGCCGCCGGCTCTACGAGGCCTTCGGCACGGTGCCGCCGGGGGCCGAGCCGCCGACGTCGGCCGACAGCATCAACGTCGCCAACACCAGCGTGCTGCCGTTGCAGGGCGAGGTGCTGGCGCTGTGGGAAGGCGGCTCGGCCACGCGCATCGACGCGCGCACGCTGGACACGCTGGGCCTGAAGACCTGGCGCGCCGACCTCGCGGGCATGCCGTTCTCGGCCCACCCCAAGGTGGACCCGGACGGCACGATCTGGAACTTCGGCGTCAGCGCCAGCCAGGGCCTGCTGGCGCTGTACGAGATCGGTGCCGACGGCGCGCTGCGCCGCGCGGCGGTGGTGCCGGTGGCCGACATGCCGATGGTCCACGACTTCGCCGTGACCGAGCGGCACCTCGTGTTCCTGATGCCGCCGCTGGTCTTCGACAGCAAGCGCAAGCAGGCCGGCGCGAGCTTTCTCGACGCGCACGTGTGGCGGCCCGAACTCGGCATGCGCGCGCTGGTCGTCGACAAGCAGAACTGGGAGCAGCGCCAGCTGCTGACGCTGCCGGCGGGCTTCCTGTTCCATGTCGGCAATGCCTGGGAAGAAGACACGCCGCGCGCGCGCGGATCCACATCGACTACGTGCGCTCGGACAACGCCGACGCGGTGTTCACGACCAACCGCGAGGTGATGCGCGGGCGCCGCGTGAAGGGCAACGACCCGCGCCTGACCGTCGCCACGCTGGACCTGGGCACGGGCCGGGCCACGCAGGAGGCGCTGGCGCCGGAGGCCGAGTTTCCGCGCATCGACCCGCGGCGCGTCGGCCTGCGCCACCGCCACGTGATCCACGCCACGCAGACCCGGCGCGAGTTGCCCGGCTTCGGCGCGGTGGCGCGCACCGACGTCGAGACCGGCCGCAGCCAGCAGTTCAGCCACGGCGCGCAGGCCATCGTGGAAGAGCACGTCTTCGTGCCCGACGGCGCGGGGCCGGGCTGGGTGCTGGGCACCACGCTGGACCTGGGGCGGCGCAAGACCGTGCTGTCGTGCTTCGCGGCCGATCATCTGGCGTCGGGCCCGGTGGCGCAGGCCACGCTGCCGTACGCGCTGCCGCTGGGCCTGCACGGCGCCTTCGTCGCCGCCTGAGGGGAGAACCCGTGGGTGCGCTCAGCGCGCCCACCAGCCCTCGTCGAAGCGCCCCTGCAGGAAGGCCACGAAGCCCGACACCTTGCCCGGCACCAGCTTGGGCGACGGGAACACGGCGTGGATCTCCTGCTCGGGCAGCGCGTGGTCGGCCAGCACTTCGCGCAGCTTGCCCCCGGCCAATGAGTCGCTGGCCACGTAGCGCGGCATCAGCGCAATGCCCAGCCCGTCGCGCGCGGCGGCCAGCACCGCCGACAGGTTGTTCGAGCGAAAGCGCCCCGACACCGGCACCGTGACCGCATCGCCCTTGGGCGTGTGCATGCGCCAGAACTCGTCGCCCACCACGCTGCTGTAGATCAGCGCCACATGCGCGCTCAGGTCTTGCGCGCGCCTGGGCGTGCCGTGCTTCTTCAGGTAGGCCGGCGAGGCCACCATGGCCCACGGATTGACGCCCAGGTAGCGCGCGCCCAGCGACGAGTCGGCCAGCTTGCCCATGCGGATGGCCACGTCCACGCCCTGCGCGATCAGGTCGACATAGCGGTCCTCGAAGCTCAGGTCGAGCTGCACCTGCGGGTGCCGGCGCATGTACTCCAGCGCCAGCGGCACCACCACGCGCCGCCCGAACGCCACCGAGGTGCCCACGCGCAGCAGCCCCTGCGCCTGGTTCTGCCGCAGCTGCACGATGCTCTCGGCCTCCTCGGCCTCGCGCACGATGGTCTTGCACTTCTCGTAGTACAGCGCGCCGGGCTCGGTGAGGCTCACGCCGCGCGTGTTGCGGTTGAGCAGCCGCACCTTCAGCCGCGCCTCGGTGGCCGCGACCTGCTTTGTCACGGTGGGCTGGGTGGTGTTGAACTCGCGCGCGGCTTTGGAGAAGCTGCCGGTCTCCACGACACGCACGAACATTTCCATGGCGAGTAAGCGATCCATGGGCTGCATGGTAGTCACTTATTCCGCCGTGGAATAGGTTTTATGGTCCGCAGCCGTCTTCTTCGAATGCGCACCGCTTCCTACAGTGGGACCACCTCAAGGAGACACTTCATGGCAAAGATGACAGCGGTCCAGGCCGCGGTTCTGGTGATGGAAAAAGAAGGCGTGACGCAGGCCTTCGGCGTGCCGGGCGCGGCAATCAACCCGCTGTATTCGGCGCTGCGCCAGCGCGGCAGCATCGCGCACATCCTCGCGCGCCACGTCGAGGGCGCCTCGCACATGGCCGAGGGCTACACGCGTGCCATCGCCGGCAACATCGGCGTGTGCATCGGCACCTCGGGCCCGGCGGGCACCGACATGATCACGGGCCTGTACTCGGCCTGGGCCGACTCCATTCCGATCCTCTGCATCACGGGCCAGGCGCCGCGCGCCCGGCTCTACAAGGAAGACTTCCAGGCGGTGGACATCGAGTCGATCTCCAAGCCCGTCACCAAGTGGTCGGTCACGGTGCGCGAGCCGGGCCAGGTGCCGCAGGTGTTCCAGCAGGCCTTTCACCTGATGCGTTCGGGCCGCCCGGGCCCGGTGCTGATCGACCTGCCCTTCGACGTGCAGATGGCGCAGATCGAGTTCGACATCGACAGCTACGAGCCGCTCAAGCCCTACAAGCCGGCCGCCACGCGCGCCCAGGCCGAGAAGGCCATTGCCATGCTGAACGCGGCCGAGCGCCCGCTGATCGTGGCCGGCGGCGGCGTCATCAACGCGGACGCGGCCGACCTGCTGGTGCGCTTTGCCGAAGCCACCGGCGTGCCGGTGATTCCCACGCTGATGGCCTGGGGCGCGATTCCCGACGACCACCCGCTGATGGCCGGCATGTGCGGCCTGCAGACCAGCCACCGCTACGGCAACGCGACCATGCTGGCCAGCGACTTCGTGCTTGGCATCGGCAACCGCTGGGCCAACCGCCACACCGGCTCGGTCGAGGTCTACACCAAGGGCCGCACTTTCGTGCACGTGGACATCGAGCCCACGCAGATCGGCCGCGTGTTCACGCCCGACTTCGGCATCGTGTCCGATGCCAAGGCCGCGCTCGAACTGTTCGTCGAAGTGGCCGAGGAAATGAAGGCCGCGGGCAAGCTGCCCAGCCGCGCGCAGTGGGCCGGCGAATGCCGCGACCGCAAGAAGACGATGCTGCGCAAGACCAACTTCGCCGACGTGCCGATGAAGCCGCAGCGCGTGTACCAGTGCATGAACAACCACCTGGACCGCGACACCTGCTACGTGAGCACCATCGGCCTGTCGCAGATCGCGGCGGCGCAGTTCCTGCACGTGTACAACCCGCGCCACTGGATCAACTGCGGCCAGGCCGGCCCGCTGGGCTGGACCATTCCCGCCGCGCTGGGCGTGCGCGCGGCCGACCCGACGCGCAAGGTGGTGGCGCTCTCGGGCGACTACGACTTCCAGTTCATGATCGAAGAGCTGGCCGTGGGCGCGCAGTTCAAGCTGCCGTACCTGCACATCGTGGTCAACAACTCCTACCTCGGGCTGATCCGCCAGGCGCAGCGCGGCTTCGAGATGGACTACTGCGTGCAGCTGGCGTTCGACAACATCAACGCGGCGCCCGACGCGGGCATCGAGAGCAGCTACGGCGTGGACCACATGAAGGTGGTCGAGGGCCTGGGCTGCAAGGCGATCCGCGTGCGCAAGCAGGAAGAGATGGCGCCCGCCATCGAACGCGCCGAGGCGCTCATGGCCGAGTTCCAGGTGCCCGTGGTCATCGAGGTGATGCTGGAGCGCGTGACCAACATCGCGATGGGCACCGAGATCGACGCCATCAACGAATTCGAACCGCTGGCCGAGAGCACGGCCGACGCACCCACGGCCCTGGCCGCGGCGATGCTGGACTGAGAAAGAAAGAAGAGACATGCCCAAGTTCGCAGCCAACCTCACGATGCTCTTCACCGAGCTGCCCTTCATGCAACGCTTCGAAGCCGCCGCCAAGGCGGGCTTCAAGGGCGTGGAGTACCTGTTCCCCTATCCCTTCGACAAGAAGGAGCTGGCCGCCGCCCTGCGCGCCAACGGCCTGCAGCAGGTGCTGCACAACCTGCCGGCCGGCGACTGGGACAAGGGCGAGCGCGGCATCGCCTGCCACCCGGACCGCACGGGCGAGTTCGCCGAAGGCATTGCCATGGCCATCGACTACGCCACCGCGCTGGGCTGCTCGCAGGTGAACTGCCTCATCGGCAAGGTGCCGGCGGGGGCCGACGTCAACGTCGTCAACCGCACGGTCATCGACAACCTGCGCCTGGCCGCGCGCGAGCTGGAAGCGGCGGGCCTGCGCCTGCTGATCGAGCCGATCAACACCTTCGACATTCCGGGCTTCTTCCTGAGCCGCACCGACAAGGCGCTGGCGCTGATCGAGGCGGTGGGCTCGCCGAACCTGCGCGTGCAGTACGACATCTACCACGCGCAGCGCATGGAAGGCGAGCTGGGCAACACGCTCTCCAAGCACCTGGCGCAGATCGGCCACATCCAGCTGGCCGACAACCCCGGACGCGGCGAGCCGGGCACCGGCGAAATCAACTACCCGTGGCTGTTCAAGCACATCGATTCGCTCGGCTACGACGGCTGGATCGGCTGCGAATACAAGCCCCGCAGCGACACCGTCGACGGCCTCGGCTGGCGCGAGGCGCTCACGCGCAAGCAATGACAGGACTCAAGGAAACAAGCACATGACGACCCAACAAAAAATCGGATTCATCGGCCTCGGCATCATGGGCGCGCCCATGGCGGGCCACCTGCTCGACGCGGGCCACCAGCTGTTCGTGAACACGCACGGCAACACGCCCGAGCCCTTCGTTTCGAAGGCCACCATCTGCGCCTCGGCGGCCGAGGTGGCGCGCCAGGCCGACATCATCTTCATCATGGTGCCCGACACGCCCGACGTGGAGAAGGTGCTGTTCGGCGAGCCCGGCAAGGAAGGCGTGGCCGCGGGCCTGAAAGACTCGCGCAACAAGATCGTGGTCGACTGCAGCTCGATCGACCCGATCGCGACCAAGGAATTCGCGCGCCGCATCGCGGCGGCCGGTGCCGGCTATGTCGACGCGCCGGTCTCCGGCGGCGAGGTGGGCGCCAAGGCCGCGAGCCTCACGATCATGTGCGGCGGCGACGAAGGCACCTTCGAGCGCGTGAAGCCGCTGCTCGACAAGATGGGCAAGAACGTGACGCTGGTGGGCGGCGTGGGCGACGGCCAGGTGTGCAAGGTGGCCAACCAGATCATCGTGGCGCTGAACATCGCGGCGGTGAGCGAGGCGCTGGTGTTCGCGTCGAAGGCCGGCGCCGATCCGGCGCGGGTGCGGCAGGCGCTGATGGGCGGCTTCGCGAGTTCGCGCATTCTCGAAGTGCACGGCGAACGCATGATCAAGCGCACCTTCGCGCCGGGCTTTCGCATCTCGCTGCACCAGAAGGACCTGAACCTGGCGATGCAGAGCGCGCGCACGCTGGGCGTGGCGCTGCCGCAGACGGCCGGCGCGGCGCAGCTGATGAACGCCTGTGCCGCGCTGGGCTACGGCCAGCTCGACCACTCGGCGCTGGTGCGCGCGCTCGAAGCGCTGGCCCAGCACACGGTGACGCCGGACTGAGCCTTTTTACGGCCGTGTGTTTTCGGGGGGCGAAGAGATCAGCTCTTCGCCGCCTCCAGCGATTCCTTCAGGTTGCGCCGGCGCCATGCCCAGGTCTTCACGGCCTGCGGCAGGATGCCGACGCACGATGCGTAGTACGTCACCTTGAAGCCCCAGAAGCGCGGCCCGATCGGCGTGTTGCGGAACAGGTCGCCGGCCAGGATCGACAGCAGCGCCTCCTGCATGCGCCAGATGTTGCGCGGGTGCATGAACAGCCGGCGGATGGCCGGCGAGGTGATGCGGTAGATGAACCACGAGAACATCTTCGGCCCGTGCTTCATGACCTTCTCGTAGTGGCGGAAAGCCTTCTCGGCCTCCTTCGCCTCGCCCTTGAGCCACAGGTCGGCCGCGGCGGCGCCCTCGAAGGCGCTGTTCATCGCCAGGTACACGCCCGACGAGAACATCGGGTCGACGAAAGCGTAGGCGTCGCCGACCATCATGAAGCGGTCGCCGCGGCAGAATTTGGAGTCGTAGGCGTAGTTGCCGGTGGAGGTGGCGCCGCCCATCAGCGTGGCGTTCTTCAGGCGCGCGGCCAGCTTGGGGGTCAGCGCAATGGTTTCCATCAGGAACTCTTCGAGCGTGCCCTTGCGGTTCTTGAAGTAGGCCGGCGAAGCCACCGCGCCGACACTCACCGTGCCGTCTTTCAGCGGGATGTACCAGAACCAGCCGTGATCGAACCAGAACAGCGAAATGTTGCCCTCGAAGCGGCCCGGCCGCCTTTCGGCGTTCTCGAAATGACCGAACAGCGCCGCGCTGGCGTGCTTGCGGTTGCGGCGCTTGGCGTCCAGCTGGTTCGACAGCAGCGTGTCGCGCCCGCTGGCGTCGATCACGAAGCGCGGGCGCCAGGCGGTCTCGGTGCCGTCGTCAGCCTTGACCTTCACCTGCGGGCGGTTGTCGGGCGTGCCCTTGCCGGCGTCCATGTCCACGCCCGTGACGCGCTGACCCTCGAAGGTGCGCGCGCCGCGCTTGCCGGCATGGCGGAACAGCAGCTCGTCGAACTCCGAGCGGCGCACGTGCACCGCGTACGGAAAGCTCTTGTCCATGGCCTGGCCGAAGTCGAAATGGCTGCTGTGGTCGTGCCACGGCGAGACGAACTCGGCGCCGTGCTTGCGGATGCCGATGGCCTCGACCTCGGTGCGCACGCCCAGGCGGTCGAACAGCGGCATGTTCATCGGCAGCAGCGACTCGCCGATGTGAAAGCGCGGATGCTGCGCCTTTTCGATCAGCACCACGTCATGGCCCTGGTCCGCCAGCAGCGCCGCCACGGTCGAGCCCGAAGGGCCGCCGCCGATGACCACCACGTCGGGGTCGGTGCTCGTGAAAGGTCCGGGTGTCATTCGCTCTTGCCCCTCGTTCTGTTTTTGTCTCTGGAGACGCCGACCGGACGGTCCAACCGCCGGTTAACCCTAGTTAACAGTTTCACAGTTTAGCGAAGCGCCCCGCCGGCTTATCCGCCGGAAGATATGGATCCAGGCGTTTTCGGCATTCCCCCTGTAAGAACAAGCCGCGCTTTTGCGGTAGCCTCATTGCCCGTCAGAAACAAGGAGACTTTCATGGCTGCACCCCTTTCCCCCGCAGAAGAAGCACTTCGCGAGGCAGCGCGCGAATACCACCGCTCGCCCGTCAAGGGCAAGATTTCGATCACCCCGACCAAGCCCCTGCTGAACCAGCGCGACCTGTCGCTGGCGTATTCGCCGGGCGTGGCCTATCCCTGTCTCGACATCGCGGCCGACCCGTCGCTGGCGGCCGAATACACGGCCCGCGGCAACCTGGTGGGCGTCATCACCAACGGCACGGCCGTGCTGGGCCTGGGCAACATCGGCCCGCTGGCCTCCAAGCCGGTGATGGAAGGCAAGGGCTGCCTGTTCAAGAAATTCGCCGGCATCGACGTGTTCGACATCGAGCTGGCCGAGAACGACCCCGACAAGCTGGTCGAGATCATCGCGGCGCTGGAGCCCACGCTGGGCGGCATCAACCTGGAGGACATCAAGGCGCCCGAGTGCTTCTACATCGAGAAGAAGCTGCGCGAGCGCATGAACATCCCGGTGTTCCACGACGACCAGCACGGCACGGCCATCATCTCGGCCGCCGCGCTCATCAACGGCCTGGAACTGGTCGGCAAGAAGATCGAGGACGTGAAGATCGCCGTGTCGGGCGCCGGCGCCGCCGCCATCGCCTGCCTGGACGTGATGGTCGGCCTGGGCGCCAAGCCCGCCAACATCTACGCCTGCGACTCCAAGGGCCTGATCTACATGGGCCGCGCGGGCGGCTTCGACGAATCCAAGGCGCGCTACGCCCAGAAAGACACCGGCGCCCGCACCCTGGCCGACGTGGTCAAGGACGCCGATGTGTTCCTGGGCTGCTCGGCCCCCGGCGTGATGTCGGCCGAGATGGTCAAGACCATGGGCACGCAGCCCATCATCCTGGCGCTGGCCAACCCCGAGCCTGAAATCCGCCCCGAGCTGGCCAAGGCCGTGCGCCCCGACTGCATCATTGCCACGGGCCGCTCGGACTACCCGAACCAGGTCAACAACGTGCTGTGCTTCCCGTACATCTTCCGCGGCGCGCTCGATTGCGGCGCCAGCAAGATCACGGAAGAAATGAAGCTGGCCTGCGTGCGCGAGATCGCCGAGCTGACCAAGGCCGACATCAGCGAAGAAGTGGCCACCGCCTACGCCGGGCAAGAGCTGGCCTTCGGCCCCGACTACATCATTCCCAAGCCCTTCGACTCGCGCCTGATCCTGCGCATTGCCCCGGCCGTGGCCAAGGCCGCCGCCGCTTCGGGCGTGGCCTCGCGCCCGATCGAGGACATGGAGGCCTACCGCCAGCACCTGACGCGCTTCGTCTACCAGACCGGCATGTTCATGCGCCCGGTGTTCAGCGCCGCCAAGATCGCCACCGCCAAGCGCGTGGCCTATGCCGAAGGCGAGGACGAGCGCGTGCTGCGCGCCGCCCAGTGGGCCGTCGACGAAGGCCTGGCCAAGCCCATCCTGGTGGGCCGCCCCGCCGTGATCGAGGCGCGCATCCAGAAGGCCGGCCTGCACATTCGCGCGGGCGTCGACTTCGAGATCGTCAACCCCGAGGACGATCCGCGCTTTCGCACCTACTGGGAGAGCTTCCACAAGATCATGGGCCGCCGCGGCGTCACGCCCGAGGCCGCCAAGACCATGGTGCGCCGCTCGAACACCACCATCGCCGCGCTGATGATGCACCTGGGCGATGCCGACGCCATGATCTGCGGCCTGGTCGGCCGCTTCGACGTACACCTGGAGCACATCCGCAACCTGATCGGCCTGAAGCGCGGCGCGCCAGGCTTCGCCACCCTGAACGCGCTCACGCTGGACAAGCGCACCGTCTTCATCACCGACACCAACGTGAACGAAGACCCGAGCGCCGAGCTGCTGGCCAGCATCGCGGTGATGGCCGCCGAGGAAGTGCGCCGCTTCGGCCTGCCGCCGAAGGTGGCCTTCCTGTCGCACTCGAACTACGGCACGTCGAGCCGCGCCTCGGCGCGCAAGATGCGCCTGGCGCGCGACCTGTTCGCGCAGATGGCGCCCGACATCGAATGCGACGGCGAAATGCACGGCGACGCGGCCCTGTCCGAAGACGTGCGCCGCACCGCCCTGCCCGAGACCACGCTGAGCGGCGAAGCCAACCTGCTGGTGTGTCCGAACCTCGACTCGGCGCACATTCTCTACAACGTGCTGAAGATGACCGGCGCCAACGGCATCACGGTGGGCCCGGTGCTGCTGGGCGCCGCGAGCTCGGCACACGTGCTCACGCCGTCGTCGACGGTGCGCCGCATCATCAACATGACGGCGCTGGCGGTGGCCAAGGTCACGGTCGACAAGTAAGCCGGCGGCGGCTTGCTCAGGCGTGGAACGGTGACGCGGCCGGCACATCGGCCGCATCGAACACGTTCCACGCCAGCAGTTCCTCTTCTTCCGGCGGCGGCTCGCAGCCGCCGACCCGGCTGGGCTTCCAGCCGAAGCGCTGCTTCGTGTCGGCCAGCGCCTCGGCGCGCTTGAAGGCGGCCAGCGCCGAGTCGATGACGGGCACGCCCAGCACGTCCTGCAGTTGGCGGTAGAAGCCGAACTCCAGCGTGCAGCCCAGGATCAGCGCCTCGGCGCCGTCTTCGTCGATGGCGCGGCGGCCCTGCTCGATCATGCGGCGCACGGTTTCCTCGCGGTCGCGCTGGAAGTCTTCCACCCCCAGCTGCAACGCGCGGCACGAGGCCAGCAAGTGGCCGTGCCCGTACTCGCGCACCCGCGACTCGATGCGCGGCACCCACTTGCGGCGCCCGACGATGACCGACACCTTCTGCGCCAGGTTGGCCGCCGCCTCGAACGAGGCCTGACAGGGCGCGACCACCACCGTCTCGCCCGAAATCTCGCGCGCCTCGACAAGCACCGGGTCGTAGAAGCAGCCGAGCACCACCGCGTCGAAACGCTTCACGGCCGCATCGCGCACCACGCGCACGATGTCGGCGCCCAGCAGCGCCTCGTAACACTGGTACTCGACATGGTGGCGCACCGAGGCATTGCGCAGCGAGACCACCTCGACCTCGGTGCCGGGGTTCTTCACCTCGGCGAATTCACGGGCGAAGCGCTCGTTGTAGGTGTCGTTGCCGACCGTCCGGATCCATCGCACGCGCAGCGTCATGGTGTGTACTTCTGTGTTGAAAGGCTCAGGCCGGCACTTCTTCTTCGGCCGGCGCGAAGGCTTCGCCCAGCGACTTCTCCAGCGGCCGGTACAGCTCAGGCATGAACATCGTGCGCGACAACAGCAGCCGCGCGCGCGGTGCCACCAGCACGCGCAGCTTCACGCCCTGCCGCACATGGGCCGACACCACGGGTTTGCCGTCTTCGGCAAACGTCATCACCAGATCGGGGAAGCGCGCGATGCGCTGGCCGCCCTGCTCCAGCAGCATGTACTCGTTGATGAAGCGCAGCACCGTGCGCGCCGTGTCGTCGAGCTCGACGATGCCCACGTCCAGCCCCTCCTGCTGTTCGCAGCGGTAGGTGCGCACCTCGCCCTCGGCCACGATGCGGCCTTCGAGCGAACGGGCAACCGCATCGACACCGCCGTCGAGGTACGTCTGCCCCAGCGCGATGGCGTGGCTGATGGCGCCCGGCGCGCCGTGCTGGCGCGCATAGCCCACGTTCACCGGGTTGCGCGCCACGGCCACGAGTCCGCCTGCTTCGACCGACGCACGACGCACCACGGCCGATGTCTGCTCCAGTCGGCCCGACACCACGCCTTCGACATAGCGGCCCGGCTCGCCGCCCGCATAGGCCTGCACCGAGAGATAGTCGGGCTCGGTGTGCAGGCCCAGCGCGCCCATGACGCTCGACGGATGCGCGCGGCCGTTGCAGGCCAGGTCGATGACCGGAAGGCCGCTCATGGCGGCGTGGAACCAGCCGTTGACCGTGGTCTCGGCGCCGTTCTCGTTGGCATGCAGGCCGACCAGCTTCTGCCCCGCCGGCAGTTCGCGGCGCAGCAACTCCAGCGTGCGCAGCAGGTGCGCGGGTTGCACGTGCGGGTCGGGCGCGGCCGGGGCGCCGACCAACGCCATGGTGGCGGTGAGCGCCGACGGGTCGAACTCGTCGACGCTCCATAGCTGCGGCGCGCCGACCTGCAGCGCGAGCCTGGCGGCGCGCTCGCCCGACTCGATCAGTCCGCCGCCCCCGCCGCCGAGGATGGCGCCGCCCCAGATGGCCGCGCGAACGTCGTCGCTTGTCAGATTGCGTTTCATGGATTCGTCGTTCCTGTGTGATGAAGAAGAAAAAAGGAAAGGAAGAAAGCGGCTACTTGCGAAGCTCTTCACAACGCCGGAGAAGAAGCTGTAGAGCGCGTCGCCCGCGATCACGCCACCCGCGAACACCTCCAGCTTTTCGCGCGCGGTGGCGCCCAGCACGCGATGCGCGACCAGCCGGCACGCGATGCCGGCCGCGACCATCCACCCCGCCATCGGGCTCGCGATGAGCAGCCCCGTGGCAAACAGCACGCCCAGTTGCTGGCGCGCGCCGCCCACGATCTGCAGCAGCGCGCCGGGCACGGCCCACAGCGCAAGGTTGCGCGCGGTGTCGCCCGAGATGCCGGCCTTGATGGCCGCCACGTAGGCCGCGTTGATGGGCGCCGTCTGGTGGTTCGCGAAGAAGATCCTGTAGGTGCAGGCCACTACCACGATGGCCACGGCGAAGCCACCATGCCCGCGATCATCTGTTCGCGCCGGCCTTCGGCCTCGAAGGGCGTGCCCGATGCCTCGCCGCGCAGCAGATGGCCCGCCTTCAGGTCGTAGCCCATGTCGGCGAAGGCCGGGCCGGTGGCGGCCGAGAAGCCCGCCAGCACCACCAGCGCCTCGGGCGGAAAACCGATGAGGATGCCGATCAGCAACGAGATCAGCGCCACCGCGAAAGCCGGAAACCAGCCCGAGTGCATGGCCGCGATGCCCACGATGAGCTCGTGCACGAAGGCTGCGAAGGTGCCGTAGACGACGAAGCACACGAGCATGCCCGGCGACATGCCTGTGTAGACGCCCGTGCCCACCGCCAGCAGCACCATGATTGCGAGGTAGCCGACACTGCCCAGGCGCAGCGAGCGGCCCAGCACGGTGGCGCCGCGTGCTTCTTGCGACACGGCGGCGCCGGGCATTGCGCCGCGCTTCTTCAGCACCACGCGCCCCACCTGCACCAGCGCCACGATGCCCGCGCCGATCATCATGCCGTGCGGCACGTAGCGCGCGCCGATGTCCAGCCCGAACAGCGGCGCCGAATAGCCCCGCACCAGCAGCCCGATGCCGAACGCCGTCATCGCGCCGAGCCCGCCGATCAGCGCCACGCCGAAAGCCGACATCGGCAGCTTGAACACCGCGCCCGCCACGCCCGTGGCCAGCCCGCCCAGCAGCAGCCACGCCTGCTTGCCGCCGCCGTCGCCGGCCTTGATGGCCTCGGCCGCCGCAATGCCCAGCGGCCACGGGTTCTTCGCGGGGAACGCGGGCGTGTCGAACATGCGGTAGAGCAGCCACGCGTCCAGCAGCATCGCCAGGCTCACGCCGACGAGCATCGGCACCACCATGTCAGGCAGCCCGAACAGGAACGGAATGCCGATCGGCAGGAACAGGCTGTTGGCCGCGCCGAAGGTGGCCGACGAAATGCTGGTCTGCGCAAGGTTCTGCGCATGCACCGAGCGAAAGCCCCGGAACATGGCCAGCGGCACGCGCGCCAGCGTCATGGCCGCGAGCGCGCCGATGAGCGAAGTGCTCGGCGTGATGCCCAGGCTCGCGAGCATCTGGATGCCGACGATGGCGCCGAACACGCTCAGCACCACCGTGAGGATCAGGTTGGCGGGCGCCAGCGCCTTGGGGTGCAGTTCCGGGGATGGATGCGCGTCGCGCCTGCCGTCCTGGTCGTCGTGCAGCGGCGCGGCCGCCGTCACCTCGTGGTTCATGGTCGATCCTTGTAGTTCCATTTTATGGAACTCAATCCAATTAAATTGAACTCAATGATAGAACCGGGCAAGACGCTGTCAAGGCTGGTTCACCCCGATCGGGCAAGCACCCCCCGCGCCGAACCTATGATCCCCAACCGCCAACCCACCAGACATATGAGCACCCTCGCCAACGCCATGGACGTCCTGAAGCTGATCGCCCGCCTGCGCCGCGACATCACGGTGACCGACGTGGTGACCGAACTGGGCCTGCCCAAGAGCTCGGCCTCGCGCACGCTCAGCATGATGGCCAGCTACGGTTTTCTCGACCGCGACGCGGCCACGCGCGCCTACCGGCCAGGCGGCGTGATCATGGAAGCCTCGTACCACTTTCGCGCCTCGCGCAACGCGGCCTCGCTGGTCGAAGAGGCGCTTGACGCGCTGGTGCGAGAAACCAGCTTCACCGGCTACATCAACGTTCTCGACGGCGCCGACACGCTGGTGATCCAGATGCGCGCCGGCGCCGGCGCGCTGCAGATCTACACGCCGCCGGGCAGCCGCGCGCCGGCCTACTCGAGCGCCATGGGCCGCGCCCTGCTCGCCCGCCTGGACGACGCCGACGTGACGGCCCTGCTCGGCCCCCGGCTCGACCAGGGACGCGGCGACGCGCCCAGGACGCGCAAGGACCTGCTCGGCCGCCTCGCAGTGATCCGCGAGACCGGCTGGGCCCTGTCGCGCGGCGAGTACGTGACCAACGTGGCCGGCATCTCGTCGGCCGTGTTCGACGCGGCCACGCGCCAGACCTACGCCTTCGGCATCGCGCTGCCCGCGGAGATGCTGTCGGACGCGCTCATCGAGCGCTTCGGCGCGATCGTGCGCGACGCCGCGGCGAGCGTGGGCAAGCGCGTGGGCGATCCGTTTTGGCTCGCGTTCGGTGCAAGCGCCCCTTGAAACCGAAGGGATTTCCCGCGAACGGTGCGAATTTCAGAGGCGACGCACCGCGCTGACTCACGGGAAGGGTTCGCACCAATCACGTGCGGGCACCGTTTTTGCTTGAATGCCGAAGCATTCACATCCAACGGAACGATCCCGCATGAACAAGCGCCACCTGCTTCAGTCCTTCCTCGCCGCCTCGGCCCTGAGCTTCGGCCTCGCACCGGCCTTTGCACAAGCCCCGACGCCGATCAAGTTCCAGCTCGACTGGCGCTTCGAAGGACCGGCCGCGCTGTTCCTGCACCCCGCCGCCAAGGGCTACTTCAAGGCCTCGGGCCTGGACGTGACCATCGACGCGGGCAACGGCTCGGGCGGCACGGTCACGCGCGTGGCCTCGGGCGCGTACGACATGGGTTTTGCCGATCTCGCGGCGCTCATGGAGTTCCACGCCAACAACCCCGACAGCCCCAACAAGCCGGTCGCGGTGATGATGGTCTACAACAACACGCCGGCCTCGGTCATGACGCTCAAGAAGAGCGGCATCACCAAGCCCGCCGACCTCACGGGCAAGAAGCTCGGCGCGCCGGTGTTCGACGCGGGCCGCCGCGCGTTCCCGATCTTCGCCAAGGCCAACAACATCGGCGCGGTCAACTGGACCGCCATGGACCCGACCCTGCGCGAGACCATGCTGATGCGCGGCGACATCGACGCCATCACGGGCTTCACCTTCACCTCGCTGCTCAACCTGGAGGCGCGCGGCGCCAAGGCGGCCGACGTGGTGATCCTGCCCTACCCCGACTACGGCGTGAAGCTGTACGGCAACGTCATCATCGCCTCGCCCAAGCTCATCAAGGAGCACCCCGAGGCGGTGAAGAAATTCCTCTCGGCCTTCGCCAAGGGCGCGAAGGAAGTCATCGCCAACCCGGCGGTGGCCATCGAGTCGGTGAAGGCGCGCGACGGCATCATCGACAGCAAGCTCGAAACGCGCCGCCTGCAGCTGGCCATCGACACCGTCATCAACAGCGCCGACGCGCGCACCGAAGGCTTCGGCGCGGTCAACTCGGGCCGCATGTCGCTCATGGCCTCGCAGGTGTCCGACGCCTTCGGCACCAAGACGCGCGTGAACCCCGACGCGGTGTGGACTTCGGCCATGCTGCCGCCGGCCGCCGAACTCAACGTCCTGACGAAGAAGTGATGGCGGACGCACTGCACCCGCTGCACGCACCGGACACCGCCGCCCCCTTCGTCGATTTCCAGGACGTCTGGCTCGCCTACAACGAGGAGCTGCTGCGCGCCAACCACTTCGCGGTCGAGGCCATCGACCTGAAGGTCAAGCGCGGCGAGTTCATTGCCATCGTCGGGCCTTCGGGCTGCGGCAAGTCGACCTTCATGAAGCTCACCACGGGCCTGAAGATGCCGTCGATGGGCAAGATCCGCATCGACGGGCAACCCGTGACCGGGCCGCTGAAGATCTCGGGCATGGCCTTCCAGGCGCCTTCGCTGCTGCCGTGGCGCACCACGGTCGACAACGTGCTGCTGCCGCTGGAAATCGTCGAGCCCTACCGCTCCAACTTCAAGGCCAGGCGCAAGGAATACGAAGAGCGCGCCCGCAAGCTGCTGCAGAAGGTGGGCCTCGGCGGCTATGAAGACAAGTTTCCGTGGCAGCTTTCGGGCGGCATGCAGCAGCGCGCGAGCATCTGCCGCGCGCTCATTCACGAGCCCAAGATGCTGCTGCTCGACGAACCCTTCGGCGCGCTCGATGCGTTCACGCGCGAAGAGCTGTGGTGCATCCTGCGCGACCTCTGGACCGAGCAGCAGTTCAACGTGATCCTGGTCACGCACGACCTGCGCGAGTCGGTGTTCCTGGCCGACACGGTGTACGTGATGAGCAAGAGCCCGGGACGCTTCGTGGTCAAGCGCGACATCGAGCTGCCGCGCCCGCGCGAGCTGGAGCTGACCTACACCAAGGAGTTCACCGACATCGTGCTGGAGCTGCGCGGCCACATCGGCGCCATTCGAAACACCGGCATCGGCGCGGCGCAAACAGTTGCGGCTGCCGCTTCCCACTGAGCAAGTACAGCATGAAGAACACCAAGCAAATCGAACGCTGGTCGCCGTGGCTGCTGCTCGTGGCGGTGCTGCTGCTGTGGCAGGTCATCTGCGCGGGCTTCGAGGTCTCGGACTTCATCTTTCCAAGCCCGCTGCGCATCTGGACGCAGTTCTGGGAATACAAGGAAATCATCGCGGGCCATGCGTGGCGCACCTTCTGGGTCACGATGGCGGGCTTCGGCCTGGCGATCGTGGTGGGCGTGCTGATGGGCTTCGTCATCGGCAGCTCGCGCATCGCGTATGCGGCGATCTACCCGCTCATGACGGCCTTCAACGCGCTGCCCAAGGCAGCCTTCGTGCCGATCCTGGTGGTGTGGTTCGGCATCGGCGTGGGGCCGGCGATTCTCACGGCCTTTTTGATCAGCTTCTTCCCGATCATGGTCAACATCGCGACCGGCCTGGCCACGCTGGAGCCCGAGCTCGAAGACGTGCTGCGCGTGCTCGGCGCCAAGCGCTGGGACGTGCTCATGAAGATCGGCCTGCCGCGCTCCATGCCGTATTTCTTCGGCTCGCTGAAGGTGGCGATCACGCTCGCGTTCGTGGGCACCACGGTGAGCGAAATGACGGCGGCCAACGAGGGCATCGGCTATCTGCTGATCTCGGCCGGCTCGGCCATGCAGATGGGCCTGGCCTTCGCGGGCCTGATGGTGGTGGGCGCAATGGCGATGCTGATGTATGAGCTGTTCAGCGTGATCGAAAAGCACACCACCGGCTGGGCGCACCGCGGGTCGCAGAACCAGTAGCCGGGCCGGGGCCGGCGTTCAGCCCAACGCGATGGTCTGGCGCAGCAACCCCGACGGCTCGGCGCTGGGCCCGACGAGGATTTCGACCTCGCCGGCCTCGAACAGGGGCTGCAGGTCCGGCCCGAGGTAGCGCAACTCAGTGGCCGGCAGGGCCAGGCTCACCGAGCCGGCTTCGCCGGGCTTCAACCGCAGCTTCGCGTAGCCCTTGAGTTCCAGCAACGGCCGGGTCACGCGGCTGACCTTGCCGCGAATGAACAGGAAGACGGTTTCCTCGGCCTCGCGCGCACCCACGTTGCGCAGCTTGACGCTGACCGTCAGCGTGTCCTGCTCGCGCACGCGTCGCGGCTCGACCTCAAGCGCGTCGTAGGAGAAGCGGCCGTAGGTCAAGCCGTGGCCGAAGGCATACAGCGGCGCGTTGTCGACGTCCTGGTACCTGCTCGTGAAGTAGTCGCCGGGACTCATCGGCCGGCCGGTGGGACGCTGGCCGAAGTAGATCGGCACCTGCCCGACGGCGCGCGGCCAGCTCATCGGCGTGCGGCCGCCTGGCGTGGCCTGGCCCGTGACCACGTCGGCGATCGCATGGCCCGCGTCCACGCCGAGGAACCACGCCGCCAGCAGCGCATCGGCGTGTTCGGCCAGCCAGGGAACGACCAGCGGGCGGCCTGAAAAAAGAATCGCGACGACGGGGATGCCGAGCGCGCGCGCACGTGCCACCACGGCTTCGGCCAGGGCCTGTTGCCGGCCTGGAAGCGCGGGCGTGGCGCGGCTCGCGGCCTCGCCGCTCATCGTGGCGCGCTCGCCCAGGCACAGCAGCACGGCGTCGGCGCCGTCGCACAGCGCAACAGCGGCGTCGATGCCGCTGTCGTCGTCGCTTTCGATGGCGACGCCCGGCGCATGGCGTATGTCGGCCTGCGGCAGCGCGGCGCGCAAGCCGGCGAGCACGCTCACGGCCGGCTCGTCGCCGCCGGCGCCCCACCACGGGCCTTTCATCTCGGTGCTGGCGTCGGCCAGCGGGCCGATGACACACAGGGCCTTCGCCGCCGCGGGCAGGGGCAGCACGTCTTGATCGTTCTTCAGCAGGACGATGGCCTTGCGCGCGGCGTCGCGCGACAGCACGCGCCGCTCGGCGACAGCCTCGGCGGGCTCCCGTGTCGCGCCCCGGCGGTAGGGGTCGTCGAACAGGCCCAGCTGCTCCTTGAGCCGCAACACGCGGCGCACGCTCGCGTCGATTTCCTCGATCGTCACGCGACCCTGCTCCAGCGCCACCGGCAAGCCCTTGCGGTACGCGTCGGCCATCATGTCGATGTCGACGCCGGCCTTCAGCGCCAGCACCGCGGCGTCGACGAGATCGGCCGCCACGCCGTGCTTGATCAGTTCCGCGATCGCGTTGTAGTCGCTGACGATCACGCCGTCCCAGCCCATCTCGCCGCGCAGCCAGTCGCGCAGCAACGGGATGTGCGCCGTCATCGGCACGCCGTTGAGATCGGTGAAGGCGGGCATCAGCGTCGCGACGCCGGCGCGCACGGCGGCTGCGAAGCCCGGCAGGTGCACCTCGTGCAAGGTGCGCTCGGAGATGTCCGCGGCCGCGTACTCGCGCCCCGCGTTGACGGCGCCGTAGGCAACGAAATGCTTGGCGCAGGCGGCCAGCGAATCGGCCGACGACAGGTCTGCGCCCTGGAAGCCGCGCACCTTGGCCCGCGCGATGCGGGCGTTGAGCCAGGGGTCTTCGCCCGGCCCTTCCGCGGTGCGGCCCCAGCGGGGGTCGCGCGACACGTCGAGCATCGGCGCGAAAGTCATCGCCAGGCCTTCGGCGGCGCCTTCGCGCGCGGCCTCGCGTGCCGTGCGCTCCCACAGGGCTTCGTCGAAAGTGCCGGCCTCCGCCAGCGGAATCGGAAAGAGCGTGCGGTGGCCGTGGATGATGTCCAGCCCGATCAGCAGCGGAATGCCCAGCCGCGACTTCTCGACGGCCAGCCGCTGCATCTCGTGGGTGGGACCGGCGCCGACCATGTTCAACAGGTTGCCGACGCTGCCGTCGATGATCGACTGCGTGGAGTCCCCCGCGAGCACCGGCCCGGTGACCGTGTAGCTGGAGGCTGTCATGGTCAGTTGACCCAGCTTTTCAGCCAGCGTCATCCGGGCCATGAGGGTATCGATGCGACTCATGAGGGATTTCGAATAGAACCCAAGGGCCTTAATGATGGCATGCTGCGGGGGACCGGTGATGCGGTGAAACCAGACGTGACACCAAGACAACGAAAGGACCCATTCGTGTTGAAGGATGACAGGAACCCGAGGGCACTGGCGGCCCTGCCCGACGAAGCCTTGATCGAAGCCGTGCAGCGGCAGACCTTCCGCTATTTCTGGGACGGCGCCGATGCCGCCAGCGGCCTGGCGCTGGACCGCCGCACGCTCGTCGCCGGCACGGGGCAAGACCTGCCCGACGACCGCGTCGCCATCGGCGGCACGGGCTTCGGCATCATGGCCATGATCGTGGCGGTGGAGCGCGGCTGGATCACGCGGGACGCGGCCCTGGAGCGCCTGGGGCGCATGCGCGACGCGCTCTTGCGCGCCAGGCGCTACCACGGCACCTTCCCGCACTTCATGGACGGCGCGAGCGGCGAGACCATCCCGATGAGCCCCAAGGACGACGCGGGCGACCTGGTCGAGACCTCGTTCCTGTGCATGGGCCTGCTGTGCGCGCGCCAGTATTTCAGCGAGGACACGGCCGTGGCGCGACAGTTGCGCGCCGACATCGACACGCTGTGGCACGAGGTCGAATGGAACTGGTTCACCCAGGGCGGGCGCGACGTGCTGTACTGGCACTGGAGCCCCAACCACGGCTGGGCCATGAACCACGAGGTGCACGGCTGGAACGAGTGCCTCATCACCTACTTCCTGGCCGCGGCGTCGCCGCGCCATGCAATCGATCCGCGGGTGTACCACCGGGGCTTTGCCTCCGGCCCCGACTTCCTCAACGGCCACACCTACCACGGCATCGAACTGCCGCTGGGCCCGCCGAACGGCGGCCCGCTGTTCTTTGCGCACTACTCGTTCTGCGGGCTCGATCCGCGCGGCCTGAAGGACCGCTATGCGGACTACTGGGAGCTCAACAGCCGCCACGTGCAGGTCAACCGCGCGCACTGCATCGCCAACCCGCGGGGCTTTCCGGGCTACGGCGAATCGTGCTGGGGCCTGACCGCCAGCGACGACCCCGACGGCTACCTCGCGCACGATCCGAACAACGACAACGGCACCATCTCGCCCACGGGCGCGCTGGCCAGCCTGCCGTATGCGCCCGCCGAGGTGCTGCGGGTGATGCGGCACTTCCTGAGCGCGCATGGCGAGCGCGTGTGGCGGGACTACGGTTTCGTCGACGCGTTCTGCGAGAAGCGCGACTGGTTCGCCGACACCTACCTTGCCATCGACCAGGGCCCGATCGTCGTGATGATGGAGAACCATCGCACGGGCCTTCTGTGGAAGCTGTTCATGAGCGTGCCCGAAGTGCAGGCCGGGCTGCGCCGCCTGGACTTCAGCAGCCCGCATCTCGGGTCGCCCGAACTGTGACTGTCGGCGTTTCGAACCCGCAAGACCCGGCTTTCGAGCGCTGGCTCGAAACGCAGCTGTCCCGTTCGGCGAGCGCGATGCTCCGCAGCATCTCGCCGGTGTCGATCGTCAAGCACCGCGCAGGCTTCGGCCAGACCGTGCGGCCCGTCGCCGGCGCCATCGTCGCCTCGCCCGTGCTCGGCGACTACAACCCGGACCCCGACTACTTCTTTCATTGGTTCCGCGATTCCGCCGTCGTCATCGATGCGCTGCGCCTGCTCTATGCGCAGCGGCGCATCGGCGACGAAGCGCTTGGGCACCTGCGCGACTTCACGCGCTTCAGCCTTGCCGTGAACGGCCTGGACGGCCGCGCGGTGGCCGCCGTGCCGGGCCGCCAGGCGCGCGTGGCCCCCGAGCTCCTGCAGTACCTGCGCGAAGACCATGAGCTCGCAAGCGTCCACGGCGATGCGGTCTCCGCCGAAACAAGAGTGAACCCCGACGGCACGCTCGACATCCTTAAATGGGCGCGCCCCCAGCACGACGGACCGCCGTTGCGCGCAATGGCGCTGCTGCGCTGGGTGGCCGGCGGGCACCTCGACGCGGCCCTGCAAGCGGAGGTTGCGCCGCTGATCCGTTTCGACATCGACTTCACTCTGCGTCACTGGCGCGAGCGTCCTACGACATCTGGGAGGAAGACCTCGGCCACCACTACTACACGCTGCGCGTCGCGCAGGCCGCGCTGGCCGAAGGCGCGGCATGGCTGGAGGAGCTGGGCGACACGGCGCTGGCGCGGCGCTGCCGCGACGAATCGCAGGCCGTGCGACGCCTGCTCGACGACTACTGGATCGATGAAGGAGGCGAAAGAGATGATCGCGATGCGGCGCGCGGCTACTACCGTTCGCGCGTGCTGGCGAGCGGCCAGCCCAGCCCGAAGGCGCTGGACATCGCGGTGATCCTGTCGGCGATCCACGGCCTGGGCGCCGAGGCCGCGCATGGACCGGCCGATCCGCGCATGCAGGCCACGCTGGCGCGACTGGACGCGCTGTTCGATGCGGCCTACCCGATCAACCACGGCCGTGCCCCGGGCCGAGGCACGGCGATGGGCCGCTACGCGGGCGACGTGTACTGCTCGGGCGGCGCGTACTACTTCTCGACGCTCGGCGCCGCCGAGTTCTGTTTCCGCGCTGCCATATCGGGCGACAAGGCGACGGGCGATGCGCGCCATTGGCTCGCGCGCGGCGACGCCTACCTCGCCACCGTGCGCGCCTACACGCCGGCCGGCGGCGAGCTGTCGGAACAGTTCGACCAGAACAGCGGCGCGCAGACCTCGGCGAAGCAACTGGCCTGGAGCCACGCCGCGTTCATTTCGTGCGTCTCGGCGCGCCGCATCGCGGCCGCCGCCTGCCAGGCGCCACGGCAACGATGAGCGCAAGCCCGCAGAACCGCGTCGAGCCGGCCGCAAGGCCGGGGGTCTTCCGCCAGGTCAGCGAGTTGCTCGGCGCCTTGCGCCGGTCCCCGGTTGCGAAACCGCTGGTCGCGCTGATGGCCGCGATCATCGTGGTCGTCGCGCTCACGGCGTATGGGCAGATCGAGCTCAACAGCTGGAACAAGCCGTTCTACGACGCCATCTCGCGCCGCGACCTGAGCGAATTCGTGGTGCAGGTCGGCGTCTTCGCGATCATCGCGGGCGCGCTGCTGGTCTTGAACGTCGCGCAGCGGTGGCTCGGCGAGACCTTGCAGCTGAAGCTGCGCGAGGCCGTGGTCAGCGACCTCGTGGGGCTGTGGCTGCAGCCGCGCCGGGCGTTCTGGCTGCAGGCCAGCGGCCCGATGGGGGCCCACCCGGACCAGCGCATGCACGACGACACGTTGAAGCTGTGCGACCTGTCGGTCACCCTCGGCGTGGGCCTGTTGCAGGCGGCGATGCTGTTCGGCAGCTTCGCGAGCGTGCTGTGGGTCATCTCCAAGGACTTCAGCCTGTTCTTCGACGGCAAGGACCACGTGCTGCCGGGCTTCATGCTGTGGGCGGCGATTGCCTATGCCATTGCCGGCTCGCTGGTCACGTACTGGGTCGGCAACGGCCTGATCTCGCGCAACGCCGAGCGCTACGCGCGCGAGGGCGAATTGCGCTTCTCGCTGACGCGCATCAACGAGCACCTGGACGGCATCTCCCTGGCGGGCGGCGAGGCCGACGAGAAGCGTCGCGTCGCCGCGCATTTCGGCGACGTGCTGCGCGCCACGTCGCGCGTGGTGCTGGGGCTGACCAACCTGACCTGGGTCACGGCCGGCTTCGGCTGGATCACCATCATTGCGCCGACGCTGGTGGCCTCGCCCCTGTACTTCTCGGGGAAGGTGTCATTCGGCGGCTTGATGATGGCGGCCGCGGCCTTCACGCAGGCGCAGTCGTCGCTGCGCTGGTTCGTCGACAACTTCAGCATCATTGCCGACTGGCGCGCCACGCTGCTGCGCGTGTCCGACCTGCGCCGGATGCTCGCTTCCGACCTGGAGACACAGGCAGGCGGCAGCCGCATCGCGTATGAAGAAGGCGAAGCGGGGCGCTCGCGATCGAATCGCTCGAGGTCCGCTCCTGGAGCGGCCACGACCGGCTGGACACGCCGGGCCTGGTCGTGCACCGCGGCCAGTGCGTGCTGATCCTCGGCACGCCGGGCACCGAAAAGACCTTGCTGTTCCGCGCGCTCGCGGGCCTGTGGCCCTGGGGCGCGGGCACCGTGCGACGGCCCGCCGGCGAGACGATCCACTTCATGCCGCGCGGCACGCCCTACATTCCGCGCGGCACGCTGGCCGAAGTGCTGTCCTACGCAATGGAACCGTCGAGCTACCCCCGGGAAGCCATGGTGGCCGCGCTGGCGAGCATGGGCCTGCAGCGCCTGGAGCCCTTGCTGAACAAGACGGGTCGCTGGGAGAGCGAACTCAGCATGGACGAGCAGTTGCGCCTGGGCTTTGCCCGCGTGGTGCTGCAGGCGCCGCCCTGGCTGGTAATGGACGAGGCCTTCGGCGCGTTCGACGACGACACGCTCGAGCTCGTCATCAGCGTGCTGGGCAAGCTCACGCACACGGGCATCATCCACATCGGCTCGGCCGGAGAGGCGCACGACCGGCTGTTCACGCAGGTGGTGCACCTGGTCAAGGCGCCGACCACCGCGCCCGAGGAGCAGCGACCATGAGACGCCCCATGTCGACCGTCAGCCGTGCGCGCCGCGCCCTCATGCGGCTGATGCTGGCGCTGCCCGCATGGGCCGGGGCGGCGGATTTCGGCTTCCGGCCCCCGCTCGACCCCGACGACCCCACCGCGGCGGACCTGCTGCGGGACCTGGCCCAGCGCATCCTGCCGGTGTACCAGGAGGCCGACACCGACGTCTTCCTGGCCAACCTGACCGCCCTGCAGATCGTCAGCGGCGCCTACCGCGCGGCCTACGACAGCAGCACGTCGTTGCGCAACCGCCGTCAAGGCAAGCCGTTCGACGGCCTGGCCGAGCGCGCTGTTCTCGACGGCGTCTATGCACGTGCGCGCGCCCGCGAGGCGGACGAGCGAATCGGCTTTGCCGACGCCTATGCGCGCGCGTTCCGGGAACTGGTGTCGCCGCTGGACAACGCGCAAGCCCAGGCCGTCATGGCGCGGCTCGAGATTCCGCCGGCGGTGTTCAGGGAACCGCTGCAGCAGGCGTTCGACCTCTGGCGCGCCAAGGGCAGCCTTCCGCAGGCCGATGCGCTGGCGCTCGTGCGGACCTGGCTTTCGTACCAGTCGCGCCGCAGCTTCGCCGCGCTGCTGCCCGAACTGTTCGCGGCGGAGAACCGCAACCGCTACGTGACGGAAACCGACGTCAGGATTCCCGTGCGCGGGGGTTTTATCCATGCGAACGTGGTCCGGCCCGGCCGCGCGACCGATGCGGCGAGCGACGCGCTGGCGACGCTGCTGCGCTTCACGCTCGACCCCGCCGAGGACGACGCCCGGCGCACCGCCGCCAGGGGCTACGTCGGCGTCACGGCCTACGTGCGCGGACGCACGGCCGACGGCAAGGGCGCCGTGTGGCCGTTCATTCACGACGGCGAAGACGCCGCCGCCGTCATCGACTGGATCGCCCGGCAGGCGTGGAGCGACGGCCGCGTCTGCATGCTCGGCGACGGCTACTCGGGCTACGCCGCCTGGGCCGCCGCGCGCAGGCGGCCCGCGGCGCTCAAGGCCATTGCCACGATCGCGCCGATGGCGCCGGGCATCGACTTCCCGATGGCCGGACAGATCTTTCGCAACGCCATGGTCCGCTGGGCGCAGGAACACACCAACGCCGAGCCGGACACGGCGTCGCAGGCGCTCGATGACGCGCGCTGGTATCGCGGCAATCGCCCGTACTGGGACATCGACCGCGTCCTGATCGGCAAGCGCAGCCGGCTGATCCGGACCTGGCTGACGCACCCCAGCCACGATCGCTACTGGCAGAAGTTCCTGCCGTCGGCGGAGCAGTTCGCGCGCATCGACATCCCGGTGCTCAGCGTCGCCGGCTACTACGGCGCCGACGCCGGCGCGCTGTACTTTCACCGCGAACATCTTCGCCACCGACCGCAGGCCGACACGACGCTGCTGCTCGGCCCCTACGACGCGGCCTCGGTCCGGCTCGGCACGCAGGCCGCGCTGCGCGGCTACACGCTCGACCCTGTCGCGCGCGTCGACCTGCCCGAACTGCGCTACCAATGGCTCGACCACGTGCTGAAGGGCGCGAACAAGCCTGCCCTGCTGACTGGGCGCGTCAACTACCAGCTGATGGGCGCGGACCAGTGGCGCCATGTGCCGGCGCTGGACGCGCCGCAGCGCGCCCAGGCCCCGCTGCGCCTGTACCTGGACACCGGCGAGCGCGACGCCCCGCACCGCCTGCTGCCGTCGCCCTCGCCCACCGAAGGCGGCGGCAACGCGCGGCTCTCGGTCGACCTGGCCGACCGGCGTGACGCGCACGCCCCGTGGCCCGACGCGCTGCGTCTGCGGCAAACGCCGACGCGCGACAGCATCAGCTTCGTCAGCGAGCCGCTGGCGCAGGACACCGAGCTCTTCGGCAGCCTGCGCGGCGTGTTCGACATCACGCCCTCGCGGCAGGACGTGGACTTCAACGTCTCGCTGTACGCGCAGACCGAGAGCGGCGAATACCAGCTGCTGTTCGACCCCTACGACTTCCGCGCCAGCTACGCGGGCCATCGCGTGCGTCGCCGGCTGCTTCGGGCCGGCATGCGCCAGCTGCTTGCGTTCACCGCCGAGCGCGTGACGGGTTGCAGGCTGGCGGCGGGCAGCCGCATCGTGCTGGTGATCGGCATCAACAAGCGCCCCGACCGGCAGGTCAACTACGGCAGCGGCAAGGACGTGAACTCGGAGACCATCGCCGACGCAAGGTGGCCGGTGCGCGTGCGCTGGCATGCGCGCAGCTACGTCGAGATCCAGACCGGCCAGGCTTGATTTCTTATCGGGTCGCCGGCGCTTCGCCGTTCACAGTGCCGATGACAACGCCCTCGCAAGGCCCCAGCACCAGGGGCCCTTCGATGACCCCGGCGCGCGCGGGATCGGTCGATGCCAGCACCACCGGTTGGCGCGGCATCAACGCCGGCGACACCGGCGCCGGCGTGTCGCCGAAGTTCAGGAGCACCACCAGCCGCAGCCCTTCATGGTTGCGTGCGAAGGCGAGCACGTCACCCTCGGCCTCCAGCGCTTCGTAGCTGCCCCGGTTCAGCGCGGGCTGTGCGCGGCGCAACGCGATGAGGTGCCGGTACAGCGCCAGCATCGAGCCCGCGTCGCGTGATTGCGCGTCCACGTTGCGCGTGGGCCAGTCGGCCGCCAGGCGCAGCCACGGCGTGCCGGTCGTGAAGCCGGCATGCGCCGCTGCGCTCCACTGCATCGGGGTTCGCTCCGGGTCGCGGCCCAGGCCCATGCCGGGCTTGTTCTTCTCGAACGGGTCCTGCACTTCGTCGGCGGGAATGGGAACGTCCGTCATGCCGATCTCGTCGCCGTAGTAGAGCGTGGGCGTGCCGCGCAGCGTGAGCAGCAGCATGGCCGCGAGGCGTGCCATGCGTGGCCCGACGCGGCTCGCGATGCGGGCCCTGTCGTGGTTGCCCAGCACCCAGTTCGGCTGCGCGTTGGCGGGCAGCGCCGCTTCGTAGTCGCGCACGAAGCGGTCGATGTGCGCCGCTTTCCACTCGGTGGCGATCAACTGGAAGTTGAAAGGCAGTTGCACGCCTTCGAGCACCCCCTCGGCGTTGAGCCCGTAGTAGGCGACCAGGCGCGCGAGCGGCAGGTAGAGCTCGCCGATCAGCACCCGCGACGAGCGCGCGTCGCTGAACGCGTCGACCACGCGGCGCATCTCGGCCACGATGGGCTGCACCTCCGGCAGGTCGGTGTTGTAGAGCATCAGCAACCGCAGAAACGGGTCCTGGTCCGGCGTGAAGTCCGGGTTCGGCGGGTTGTCGCGAAACTGCGCGTCCTTGACGATCTGGGAGAGCACGTCGACGCGGAATCCGTCGACGCCGCGCCGCAGCCAGAAGCGCAGCACCTCGTACATCGCGGCGCGCACTTCGGGGTTGCGCCAGTTGAGGTCGGGCTGCTCCTTCAGGAACGAATGGCCGTAGTACTGGCCGGTGGCCGCGTCGAAAGTCCAGGCCGGTCCGCCGAAATTGCCGAGCCAGTTGTTGGGCGGACCGCCGCCCGGCGCCGGGTCGCGCCAGATGTACCAGTCGCGTCGCGGATCGCTGCGCGCGGCGCGGCTTTGCACGAACCACGGATGGCGGTCCGACGTGTGGTTGGGCACGAAGTCCAAAATGATCCTGAGCCCCCTGGCGTGGGCCTCCCGCACCAGCGCGTCGAAACTGTCCAGCGTGCCGAAGCGCGGATCGATGCCGCAGAAATCGGAGATGTCGTAGCCGAAGTCGGCCATCGGCGACGGATAGATCGGCGAGATCCAGACGCATCGACGCCCAGCGAAACCAGGTGATCCAGCCGGGCGCGGATGCCGTCGAGGTCCCCGATGCCGTCGCCGTCGCTGTCCTGGAACGAACGCGGATAGACCTGATAGACGATTCCGTACTTCCACCAGTCGTCGGCTGACATCTTGATCCCCTCATGCGCGGTTGCGAGCGGGGTCATTGTCTCCAGAAAGGGGGGGGTGCGTTCGCCGAACATCTCGGCGGGTGCATGGAAGCGAAGCAATTCCCGGGGCGTATCACCAAGCCCAGCACGCAGGGATTCCCCCGGAAATCACTACTCCCGATAGGACTCGTCGAGACGGTCGAGCAATCGCATCAGCGCCGGCCAGTCGTGCAGTTCGCTGCCGTCCGGCTCCGTGAATTGCCTGGCGACCTTGCTCGCGACATCGTCGCTGCATTCCCGCAATACAGCGCCCCCCGCTTGCGCCGCGATCTGCGCCTGGCAAGCCCGCTCCAGGTAGAACATCAGGTCGAAGGCCTCGCGCACGGTCTCCCCTGCCGTCAGAAGCCCGTGGTTGCGAAGAATCATGGCCTTGTTCCTGTTGCCCAGGTCGGCCACCAGACGGGGCTGCTCCTCGGGGTCCAGCGCCACGCCCTCGTAGTCGTGATAAGAAAGCGCGCCATGAAAGCGCATGGCGTGCTGGGAAAGCTTGAGCAGCCCGCGCTCTTGCGCGGCCACGCCCATTCCCGCGGCGGTGTGCGTGTGAATCACGCAGTGAAGGCCCGCCCTTGCACGATGGATGCAGCCGTGGATCAGGAACCCGGCGGGGTTGAAGCCGATGCCCGTGGGATCCAGGAGGACACGGCCGTCATGGTCGACCTTGACCAGGCTGGAGGCAGTGATCTCGTCGAACATCAATCCGTAGGGGTTGATGAGAAATTCATCCGAAGCACCTGGAACGCGCGCCGAGACGTGGGTGTAGATCAGGTCGGTCATGCGGTAGTGGGCAAGCAGCCGGTAGCAGGCCGCGAGGTGCACCCGCTGCGTCCATTCGGCTTCGCCGACCGTCGCGCGGACCTGCGGATAGATGTAGCGCTTGTTCATCGTTCGTACCCCAACCCATCAAAAACCGACCGCGATGCCAGCGCGCCGTGAGTCACATTCCACGCAAATGAAAATTTGCATCTATATTTTCATTATTGCGTAAATTGCCGAACGGGTAAACCGGGCTGGGCGCGTCCGCCCGGATGCGTGGTGCGCTTGCGCGGCGCTCAGTACGACGGAGGCGTGACGACCCAGAACAGTTCAGTCACCGCGCTCCCGGGGTTGCGATAGCGATGCGGGGTGCTGCTCGGGAAACTGAAGCTGTCGCCTTCCGCGAGCAGGAAGTGCTGCTCGCCCACCCACAGCTCGAGCGAGCCGCGAAGAACCACGCCGCCTTCGTGGCCGATATGGTCATAGAAGTCGGGGCCGCTCTCCGCGCCGGGCTCCATGGTCGACCAGAGCAGTTCCAACGGGCCATCCAGGTTCGGCGACAGCAGATAGTCGGCAATTCCGGAAGCGAAGGCGAGCCGCCGACGACGCGCCTTTCTCACGACCACGCCGCCATCGGAGGGTTCGGCGGCCGCCCCGTCCGGGAAGAACCAGCTGATCTGCACCTCGAGCGTGTCGGCGATCTGATGCAGGTCGCTGATGGAGGGCGTGCTCATGCCGCGCTCGACCTGGCTCAGAAAACCGATCGACTTGCCGCACGCGCTGCCCAGCTCCTGCAACGACAGCCCCTTTGCCTTGCGCAGGCTCTTGATCTCGCGCCCGAGCCACGCCATGGGGTTGGCGCTCTTGGCCTCGCTGCGGGTCGAAGCAACGGGCTGGGCTTTTTTCTGCAGGGGCTTGCGACGCACGGCCACCGCGCGGGGCGCAGCGGGCTGCGTCTTGCTGGAGTTTGTCTTTCTCATTGGCTCGGTTGCCCGGTTGCCGGGCGTATCGACGCTCTTCACGCGACCTGTCACAACACGGGCCGCCATCGTACCCCGCGTCCCATCGCCCGGGACCGCGCAACCCCTTCGATTCGCCGATTCGGCACAAACACAAAATTCATTTACATGAAAAATTTGCACTCAATTTTCATATCGACCATAGAATGGCGCCCTGATCGAGCCCACAGCGCTCGCGTTTTCAACCCTCAGCCCAGGAACCCGCCATGCTCGCGACCCCCGACAAGAACACCGTGCTCGAACAACGCCGCCAGGCGGCTTGCCCACGCGGGGTCGGGGTGCAGACCCGGTCGTTCACTTCTCGCGCCCAGAACGCCGAGCTCTGGGACGTCAACGGAAGGCGGCTCATCGATTTCGGCAGCGGCATCGCCGTGCTGGCAACGGGCCACCGGCATCCGGTCGTCATGGCCGCGGTGCAGCGGCAGCTGCAGGACTTTCATCACACCTGCTTCCAGGTGACCCCGTACGAGAGCTACGTCGAGCTGTGCGAGAAGCTCAACAGCCGGACGCCGGGCAGCTTCACGAAGAAGACGGCGCTGTTCACGACCGGCGCCGAGGCCGTGGAAAACGCCATCAAGGTGGCGAAGGCAGCCACGGGGCGCAGCGCGGTCATCGCCTTTTCCGGAGCCTTCCATGGCCGCACGTTGATGGGCATGGCACTGACCGGCAAGGTGCACCCATACAAGGCGGGGTTCGGGGCGATGCCGCCGGACGTGTGGCACGTTCCCTACCCTTCCGACGCGCTGGGCGTGAGCGTCGAAGAAAGCGTGCTCGCCATCGAACGGCTGTTCAAGGCCGACGTGGACCCCCAGCGGGTGGCGGCCATCATCCTGGAGCCCGTGCAGGGCGAAGGCGGTTTCTACATCGCGTCCACGGCACTGATGCGCAAGCTGCGCGAGATCTGCGACGCGCACGGCATCCTGCTTGTCGTCGATGAAGTGCAAACCGGCTTCGGCCGTACCGGCAAGCTGTTCGCCCTCGAGCACCACGGCGTCGAGTTCGACCTGATGACCATGGCCAAGAGCCTTGCCGGCGGCTTTCCCTTGTCCGCCCTGACGGGCCGCGCGGAGCTGATGGATGCCGCGGCGCCCGGCGGGCTCGGCGGAACCTATGCGGGCCATCCGCTCGCCGTTGCCGCGGCGCTGGCCGTTCTGGACGTCATGGACCGCGAAGCCTTGCCGAACCGCGCCGACGTGCTGGGCGAGCGCCTCGTCGAGAAGCTCGACGAGCTCAGGGAACGCGTGGCGTCGATCACGCAAGTGCGCAGGCTGGGCGCCATGGTCGGCATCGAGTTCCGGGACGAGGCCGGCACGCCGCTGCCCCAGTTCGTCAAACGCGTGCAGGACCTGGCCCTTGCCAAGGGATTGCTGCTGCTCACCTGCGGCGTGCACGGCAACGTGATCCGCTTCCTGTTTCCCCTGACCATCGAGCACGAGGTGTTCGAAGAAGGGCTTGCGCTGCTTGCCGAAGCCTTGCTGGAGGCCTGACGCCATGCCCGTCCTGGCCGTCGCGGGGGCCTTCCTGCACAGCAACACGTCGTTCGCGCAGCAGCTGGAAAAGCGGCTGCCGGACTGGTCCGTCGTCAATTCGACCGACCCGGCGGCGAGCCGGGCGGAAGTGGCCGTCTGCTGGAACCAGCCCCCGGGAACCTGGGAGCACCTGCGCGCGGTGCGCATGGCGCATTCGATCGGCGCCGGGGTCGATCACCTGCTGGACGATCCAACGCTGCCCGACGTGCCGGTGTGCAGGGTCATCGATGACAACCTGGCCCGAAGAATGGCCGAGTACGTTCTGTGGTGCACGCTGTACTACCACCGGGGCTTCGACATTGCAGCCCGAAACCAGCGGGAAAAGATCTGGCGGCGTCCGGCGAACAGGCTCGCGGGCGAAGTGACCGTCGGCGTGATGGGCATGGGCCAGATCGGCGCGCACCTTGCCACGACGCTGCGCGATGCGGGCTACGACGTGCGTGGCTGGTCGCGTTCGGGCAAGCCGATCGACGGGGTGCGTGTCCATGGCGGCGACGCAGGCTTCGGCGCGTTCCTGAGCGAACTCGAAATCCTGGTGTGCATGCTGCCACTCACGAACGAGACCACGGGCATCCTCGGCCGCAAGCTGTTTGCGCGGCTCAAGCCCGGCGCCAGGCTCATCCAGTGCGGCAGGGGCCCGCAGCTCGACGAGAAAGATCTCGTGGCGGCCCTGGACTCCGGGCAGTTGGGGGGCGCCGTCGTCGATGTCTTCAACCAGGAGCCGCTGCCGGCGGCGCACGAACTCTGGGCGCACCCGAAGGTCCTGGTCACGCCGCACATGGCCGCGGTGATGCCCATTCCGGACGTCGTGAACCAGATCGCCGAGAACTGCGAGCGGCTGTTGAGCAACGCGCCCTTGCTGCGGGTGGTCGAACGGTCGGCGGGTTACTGAAAGCAACGCCCCGCCCGGCCGGCAGGACACAGGGCGCAAAATCGGCCCCCGGCGTCAATCTTGCTATGCCAACATGCGGCGTTTCCAGACGGGTTCGTTTCAACCGAAGTCAGATCAGTCATCGCGAACTTCGAGTGCGCCATGCCCGTCGACGCTGCCAACCTGACTTTCGATAAAGGCCGGCCACCTATGTTGCGGTCATTTGAACAACTCTGCCACACGGCCACCGAGAACCTGCTGATCGCGGCCGACGACGGGCATGCCAGCCTGGCCAACAGCGGCGCCTACGCCAAGCCCTGGCATTGGCACGATTGCGTGATGTTCATCCTGCCCAGCCGCGGCGCGATCGAGCTCAAGCACGAAGACCGCCGCGAAGGCACGTGGCTGTCGCACGACCGCTTTGCCGTGGTGCCATCGAACCGGGCGCACAAGACACGGGCAGGCATCGGGGCCAACAGCCATGTCGCCCTTTACGCCACCGGCGCCATGCTGCACCGGCTCGACAACGAGATCGGCTCGTTGAGCGAGTTCCATCGCCGCACCCGCGCCGCCGTGCTGGTGCGCCGCACGTCGACGATACGTGCCCTGCAGGAGCTTTCGCTCAGGAGCGACGACGGAACCTACGGCCATGCCGGGGTCAAGCGGTCGCTTTCGACGGCGCTGCTCGTCCAATGCATCGCCGAGGTCATTGCCGGCGACATGATGCCGAACGTGTCCAAGCGCGAGCACGGCATGGCCCTGGTGGCGGACCTGAAGGAATACCTGACGCTGCACGCCGACGAAGACATTCCGCTCGATGCCTTGGGTGAACGTTTCGGCGTTTCCAGGCGCCACATCACGCGCCTGTTTCGCGACGGCACCGGTTTTTCCGTGGGCGAGTTTCAGCAGCACGTCCGCCTGCAGACAGCGCGCGAGCTCTTGAGCGGAACCGACCTGCCGATCGGAGAGATCGCCTTCCGGGTCGGGTTCGACAGCGGCGCCGCACTCGCCCACGCCATGCGCCGCTCGGACGGCCGCTCGCCGTCCGACATCCGCAAAAGCGCATCCCCGCCCCTCCAGCACCCGAGGGCCACCCGAGCGCGCACCGCGAATTCAGCCGCCATGGGCTGACGCAAGGTTCAAGGCTCCGGCTCTCGCCCCGCCCGGCAAGCGTCGAGGTGGCCGAGTCGCTTTCGTGCCTGCGACAGTGCATCTTTTTTCAGATCCGCCAGCAGCAGGGACGAATGGCGATCGCCACGCGCCAGCACGGCACCGTCGGGAGCGGCCACACAGCTGAGCCCTCCGTACGCAAGGCCCGCCTCTTGCCCGCAGAAATTGGCGTAGGCAACGAAGACCTGATTCTCATAGGCCCGGGTCGGGACCAGCTGCCGCGCAACGAAGTCGAACCCCGCCATGTTTGCGGTGGGCACGACGATCAGGTCGGCGCCCAGCAAAGCAAGGCGGCGCGCATTCTCCGGAAACTCCACGTCGTAGCAGATCAGCATGCCGATCTTCCAGCCACGGAAATCGAACGGCGTTTCGTCCGCCGCCCCCGCACTGAACATGCCGCGGTCCAGATCGCCGAACAGGTGCGTCTTGCGATAGCCCCCCAGGAGCTGACCGCCCGCGTCCACGCACACGGCCGCGTTGGTGACCGCGCCGCGTCGATCCCGCTCGGGGTGGCCGAAGACGATCGCGATGCCGTGCCGGCGTGCAACGGCTGCGACAGCTTTCACGCGCACGCCATGCGTATCTTCAGCCAGCGCGGCGGCGGCCGCTCCCCCGATGTTGTAGCCCGTCAGGAACATCTCGGGCGTGACGAGCAGGTGCGCGCCCGCGGCCGCGGCTTCCCGGCAGGCGTCGTCGAGCCGCTGCATGTTGACCGCGACATCGCCTGGCCGCGATTCGCATTGCAGCAATGCCAGGCGCAAGTCGCTCATTCGGGCAGCGCCATCGGACCGATGGCTTCGAACACGTCCCCGGGCCCGGGGTTGTCGGCGTGGGTGTGTCCGCCGAAGTGCCGCAGGATGCCCCACACCGCGTTCAGCGATGTCTGCACGGCGCCCTCGACCCACGCCGGTGTCCACGACACGTCGTCGCCCGCGATGAAGATGCCGCGCTCCGCCGCCGGCAGCCCGTCCTGCATGAAGTGCGCGAACATGCGCTGGTTGTAGCGGTAGTGTCCGGGCAGGGCTCCCTTGAACGCGCCGAGGAAATGCGGATCCGCCTCCCACGAGATCGTGATCGGGTCGCCGATGATGTGGCTTGCGATGTCCACCTTCGGATAGATCTTCTTCAGGGCGCCGAGCGCGAGCTTGACGCGTTTTTCGGGAGACTGCGGCAACATCTTCAACGCATCGCCCATCCACGCATACGACAGGCACATCACGCCGGGCTTGCCGGGGCCGTTGTCGAAAAGATAGGTGCCGCGCGTGAGGCGGTCCGTCAGCGTCATGCTCATGACGTCGCGGCCCGTCTCGGGATCCTTGTCCTTCCAGAAAGGCCTGTCGACCATCACGAAGGTCTTGCTCGACTGCATGTAGCGCGTGCGGTCCAGCGCCATCCACATCTTGTGCGAGAACAGGGACTCGTCGCATTCGATCTGCGTGGTGAGCAGCCAGCTCTGGCAGGTCGTCAGCACGGCCGCATAGGCCTGGCGGCCACCCCAGCGATCGATCACGGCCAGGCGACCGTCCGGTTGCCGGCGGATGGCTTCCACGCCCGCGCGGGGCGCGCCGGCATGCAAGCTGGCCAGCGTGGTGCCGGCCGGCCAATGCACGAGCTTCTGCGGTGCGTGCCGCCACAGTCCCAGGGGCACCTGCTCCACGCCTCCGACGATCAGCCGTTGCTCGTCGTCGCAGTTGGTCATCACGACGCGAAGAATCTCCAGCATCGAGTTGGGAAAGTCGGAATCCCATCCGCCGGTGCCGAACCCGACCTGGCCGAACACCTCGCGGTGCTGATACGACAGGCTGGAGAAAGCCTTGGAGGTGGCGACGAAGTCATAGAAGGTGCGGTCGTCCCACAACGGAACCAGCCGGTTCCAGAGTGCCTTCAGGGTCGGCACGTCCCGCGCGCGGATCGCGTCCTGGATCGCAGTGAATGTCGCCCCGTCTTCCAGCGCCTCGCGCCAGGCATCGGCGACTTGCCGGAACATCGGCGGCAGGTCGGCCAGTTTTTCGGCGTAGTGCGTCGCCCCCTCGAGGTCCACCACGGTGCTGGCGGATGCCGGCGTGAGCGGGTTCGGGAAAGGCCGGGTTTCCAGGCCCAACTGGTCGACGTAGTGATAGAACGCCGTCCCCGAGACCGGAAAGCGCATGCCGCCCAGCTCGGCCACAACGCCCTGCCCTCCTTCGAAGGCTTGCGAACGAAGGCGCCCGCCCATCTTCGACGCCTCGTAGATGACCGGCTTCAATCCCAGCTTCATCAGCTCGTAGGCGGCCACCATGCCGGCCATGCCGCGCCGACGATGGCCACTTCGGCGCCGTGATGCGCCGAAGGCAGCACCCCCAGGCCGGCGGGGTGGCGGATCCAGTCGTCGAACGGAAAGGGAAAGTCAGGACCGAAGACAGTCACTGGCGGCTTGCCCGAGGCGTCCGTGATCGAGGGGGTGAGTGGCATGCTTGGTTGGGGCTGTGCTTAAAAAGAACGGGTGGGTTGCGGGGCGCGGGCTTCGCGCCTGCGATGGTCAAGCCATCTTTGCAATCGCGTCGAACAGCGCCAGATTGAGGTTCTTGGCCTCATCGACGATGGCGTGGGGCTGCGACGAGAACTTGGCGATGACCATCTCGGCACGCGGATCGACATAGAGCCACTGGCCGTGAATGCCGAGCGCGAAGAAGGCGCCGTTGCCCGTGCCGGTCTGGTACCACTTGTTGCGGTAGCGGCCCTGCGGCAGCCACGACACCGACTCGCTGTCGGCCCAGGCCTTGGCCGATCCGCCGGTGACGGTGTCCTCCACCCAGGCTTGCGAGACGATGCGCCGGCCGTTGGCGGTGCCGCCTTGGCGCAGCATCTCGCCGATGCGGGCGAGGTCGCGCGGTGTCATGTTGATACCGCCGCCCGTGCGCGGCGTGCCGGCCCGGTCGACCGTCACATAGGCGTCCTGCCTCGCGCCGAGCGGCTGGAACAGTCGCTCCGACGCCAGGTCGGGAAAGCGCCGCCCCGAAGCGCCCTGGATCACCAGCCCCAGCACGTCCGAGTTGGGCGAAGCATAGTGATAGGGGCCGCCATGGTCGCCCTTGCCTTTCTTCAAGCCGGCGATGAACCCGAGCACCGTTTCGGTTTCGCCAGGACGCGAGGGGTCGAGCAGGCCGGCGCGGCGATAGCGGGCATAGGGGCCGTCGGGGTCGTGATAGACCTCCTCGAAATCCAGGCTCACGCGCATGTCGAGAACGTCGCGCACCCGCGCATCGCCATAGGCCGACGACTTGAGCTGCGGCACGTAGTGCGGCACCAGCGCATCGACATCGAGGAGCCCGTCGCCGTGCAGGATCCCGGCGACCACCGAGGTCACCGACTTGCTCGCCGAAAACAGGATGTGTCGGCTTTGCAGGTCGAAGCCGGGCGCATGAAAGTCGGCGACGATGCGGCCGGCCTTCATGACCACCATGGCGTCGGCCGAGGTCGTTCGAAGCACATCGGCCACCGTGATCTTTTCGCCGCCCAGCGTGAACGGCTCACGCAGCAGGCCGTCGGCACCGACCGCCGGCTCCTCTTTCAAGCCCGGCGTGGCGGCGATACGGGCTGTCGGAATGAACTCCGAAACATTGCGGAATGCCCAGACATTCCAAGGCGCGTCGCGCCAGTTGCCGAGCCCGACCTCGTCGCGGTCGAAACCATGGGTGGCCTTGAAGGCTGACGCATTCATCACGGCTGAAAGCTCCATCGAACAAATAGGGGGCACCCGGCAACGGCAACGCGTGCCGCCGGGGCCATGCATGGAAGGGTTGAGGCGCGCGCCCGGGCCATCGGCTCGGGCAGGCGCATCCGGTGGTCTGCGTCAGTGCACGTGCAGCAGGAAATCGCGAAAGCGCTCGCTCGGCGGATCCGCCAGCAGTTCGGTCGGCTTGCCGTCATGGACGAGCTGGCCGCCATCCATGAACAGAAGGCGCGAGCCGACACGCTTGGCAAAGGCCATCTCGTGGGTCACGACGATCATCGTCATGCCCTCGGCCGCCAGCGTCTGCATGACCTTGAGCACCTCCTGGCGCAACTCCGGGTCGAGCGCCGACGTCGGCTCGTCGAAGAGCATCAGCTTCGGTCCGACGGCAAGCGCGCGCGCAATGGCAACGCGTTGCTGCTGCCCGCCCGACAGTTGCGACGGATAGTGGTTCATGCGCTCGGCCAAGCCGACTTTCTGCAGCAGGGCGGAAGCGATGTCGCGCGCCTCGGCCTTGCTCTTTCCGCGCGCGCGGACCGGCCCGAACATCACGTTCTGCAAGGCGGTGAGATGCGGAAACAGGTTGAACTGCTGGAAGACCATGCCGGCTTCGAGCCGTATGCGCCGCACATCGTGTGCATTGCCGCGCACGCTGACACCGTCGACCAGGAGATCGCCCTCGCTGATGGTCTCCAGCACGTTGACGCAACGCAACATGGTCGACTTGCCCGACCCCGACGGCCCGATCACCACCGCGACCTCGCCCTGGTCGACCGCCAGGTCGATCGGGTTGAGCACCAGATGCGACCCGAATCGCTTGGTGACTTTCTTGAATTCGACCATGCTCATGGCAACCGTACCGCCCGTTCGATGAATCGGAGACTGAAAGCAAGAATGCTGATGACAGCCAGGTAGATCAGCGCCACGGCGGCCCAGATCTCGACGGCCTTGAAGTTGGCGGCCATGATTTCCTGTCCGCGCCGCGTCAGCTCGCCGACGCCGATGACGAGAAAGATCGACGTGTCCTTGACCACCGCGACAAACTGGTTGCCCATCGCGGGGAGCGCGCGCCGCACCGCAATGGGCGCGATGACATGGGTCAGCACCTTGCGAAAACCCAGCCCCATGGCAAGCCCCGCCTCCCGCAGGCCGTGGGGCACGCTGTTAAGGGCGCCACGCACGATCTCGGCGTTGTACGCCCCGGAGTTGACGATGAGCGTCAATATGCCGGCGCTCGTCGCGCTGATGCGGATATTCAGCAGGATGGGCAGCGCGAAATAGACGAACATCACCTGCACGGTGATGGGCGTGCCCCGGATCAACGCGACGTAGAGCTGCGCCGGCGCCTGCGCCCGCCAGCTGCCATAGGTCAGCGTCACACCGGTCAGCACACCCAGCACGATGCCACCGGCCAGGCCGACGAGCGCGATCCAGAGGGTCAGCTGAAGGCCTTGCATCAGTTCGGGCAAGGCCTCGACGATGGCAGTCCAATCAAAGTTCACTACAGAATTCCGATCAAGTGCGAGGTTGGAGGTTTCGTTGCTCGTTCGTCGCGCTCAATCCGCACCCACGCCAAACCACTTTTCCCGGATCGCCTTCAGGCGGCCGTCGGCTCGCATGGCCGCCAGCACCGCATTGGTCGGCGCAACGAGCGGGCTGCCCTTCTTGAAACCGACGCCGACGTCGAGGCCCTCGAGCGCCGGCTGGACGATGCGGATCTTTCCCTTGCCGGCATTGGCGCCGTAGTACATCAGCACCGGCTTGTCGTAGACCACCGCATCCGTGCGTCCGGCCTCGAGCGCCAGCAGGGCGTTGTTGATGCTCGACAGCTGGGCAATGGTCGCGCCCTTGACGTGCTCCTTGATGAAGTCGACGGCCAGCGTGCCGGTCTCGGTGCCGATCGTTTTTCCGGCGAGGTCGTCCGCCGTGCGGATGGTCGTGTTGTCGACGCGAGTCACCGCGATCAATCCGCTCTTGTAGTAGGGATCGGAAAAGTCGATCACCTTCTGACGTGCCGGCCGGATGAACAGCTGGGACACGATCGCATCGATATTGCCGGTCTGCAGCGCCGGAATGAGCGCGCCGAACTCCATGGATTGCAATCGCCACTTTCGATTGAGACCCTTGGCGACTTCATTGAAGACCTCGAAGTCGAAGCCCGCATAGCGATCGCCGTCCCTGAAACCGAAAGGCGGATTGGTGGCGGCCGAGCCGACGACGAGCTCGCCCTCCTGGGCCATCGCCGAATTGGAAAGCATGATCGCGGGGGCCGCGATCAGGCCGAATTGAAGAAGCTCTCTGCGTTGCATCTTTATCTCCTCGTTGATTAAGTGGACGGGCTGTCATCGGCCATCCGGACGGCGCCGCCAAGCCAGCAGCCCGCAGGACGCCCGCCGTCGAGCCGGAAGCGGACCGAGATTTCGGACGGGCGCCGCATGGCCCGCCCCTGGCGATGGTGATCCGGCGCTCCGACGGCTCCACGATCCCGCCCGACAACAGGCCGAAGGCCAGCGCGGAAGCGGCAATGCCGGTGGCGGCATCCTCGGGATACCCCGAAGAGCTCGGAAACTGCCGGGCATCGACGACCTGGGCACCGTGATCGGACACGGCGTACGGATAAAGCCCGGTGGAGCCGATGCGCACGCACAGCGCTTCGATCCGGGAGAAATCGGGACTCAGGCGGTCGAGTACCGACACACGCTTCAGCGGCACGAGCGTCTTGACCCGGCTGGTGGCGGCGTTCTGGATCGGCAACGGCGCGAGGTCGTCGGCGTGGATGCCGAGCACCTCCACGATGTCGGCACGGCTCCTGTCGGCATCGGGAAGCGGTTCGACAATGCCGGCGGGCTGCGAAATCTCGATCCGTGCGCCATGCGGCGTGCGTTCGCCGATCCGGGCCTCGACGCGCCCACTGCGGGTCAGAACCGTGAAGCTGTCGCCGGTAAGCCTGCCCATGCGCTCCATCAACCAGAGCGCGCCGACCGTGGCATGCCCACACATCGACATCTCGTGATTGGGTACCCAGAAGCGAAACTCGAAGTCGCAGTCCGAGCCCGCCGGCGCCGCAAACACGAACCCGCTTTCAAGGCCATGGGAACGGGCAACTTGCTGCATGTCGGCATCGGTCATTCCGGCCGCATCAACGATGATTGGCGCCGGATTCCCGCCATCCGGCCCTGATGAGAACACGCTGACAACTTGAACTCGATGATCCATAACTTCAATCATTCCTGTCACACGTTCTGCATTGTTCGTCTGCTACCGTATCGCCGGTTTCATCAGCAGAGAGCAACCTGTCATCTGATCCAGCCATCCAATTTCTAGAAACTCATTAACAAGAGCGATGGTTTTTCGAAACCCGGTGCGGTTCGAATCATCCATTCCGATGTACAAATTTCTCACGCCGGATTGGCTGCGGTGAGTCTATGGCTGCCGAATTTGCGGAACGTGTTCGAACGGGCCCTAGATGTTGATCGGGCGGGCCGCCTGCTTGCTGATGTCATGTCGGGCGGGGAGCCACGGCCCACCCGCACCCAGGCGAGCGCCTGTCAGGCGATATCCGTCGAGCGGGTCAACCCTTCATTGCCCGTCAGGCTCGCCTGCATCGCGTCGAGCTTGGCGCGCACCAGCCCCAGCGCATCGCTGCCGATCAGCAAGTGCGCCGGCGGCTGCGGCATGTCCACCAGCGTGAGGATCGCCGCCGCGGCCTTGTCTGGATCGCCCAGCTGCTGGCCGCTCTTGTCAACGCGCGCTTGCCTGATCGGATCGAACAGGCCGTCGTAGTCGCCGATGGAGCGCGCGCTGCGCACCATCGAGCGCCCGGCCCAGTCCGTCCTGAAGGATCCCGGGGCCACGGCCGTGACCGCAATGCCAAAGCCCTTGACCTCTTTGGCCAAGGTCTCGGAGATGCCTTCGAGAGCGAACTTGCTGCCGCAGTAATAAGCGATTCCGGGCATGGTGATGTAGCCGCCCATCGAGGTGATGTTGATGATGTGGCCGCGCCGCCGCTCGCGCATGAAAGGCAGGAACGCCTTGATGAGCGCGACCGGGCCGAACACGTTGACGTCGAACTGGCGGCGCATTGCATCGAGCGGCGATTCCTCCAGGATGCCCTCGTGGCCATAGCCGGCGTTGTTGATCAACACGTCGACCGGGCCGACCTCCGCCTCGACGGCGGCGGCGAGTGGCACGGCGGCATCGAACTGCGTCACGTCGAGCAGTTTCGCGTGCGCCTTGCCGACGAGTTGTCTTTCGAACTCGGCGGCCGCGTGCCCTGTGCGAACCGTTCCGACGACGCGGTGGCCGGCCTGCAGTGCGGCATTCGCGATGGCTCGGCCGAAGCCGCTGCTGACGCCTGTGATGAGGAATGTCTTGGTGTTTTTCATGCCTCGATTCTGGAATCGAGGGCGTCCGGAAGCCATTCCGGAACCTATGAATGGTTTGCCTATTCCTATGAATGAAGGCAGCCTTCGGGCCATTTATTGCTCGAATTGATGCACATTGCGCTGGATGAGAAAACCGCGCGCATCGACCGGCGACGACACCCGCAGTGCCCGCGAAGAACGCCAGGCCCGCATGGTGGCGCTCCTGAAACAACTGGCACCGAGCGAGGGCTACACGCCGACGCCACTTGCGGGCGTGCGCTTCCTGCGCTCCGATCGGCCACTGGCCTCGACCCCCGTGCTCTACGAACCCGGCATCGTCATCGTCTGCCAGGGACGCAAGCGCGGCCTCTGGGCCGATCAGGTCTACCTCTACGACGCCCAGCACTACCTCGCGGTGTCCGTGCCGGTGCCGTTCACCATGGAGACCGACGCGAGCGCCGACGAGCCTCTGCTCGCGATCTACATCAGCCTCGACTTCACCGTGCTGGCCGCCCTGGCGCTGCAGCTCGACGAACTCACCGAGAGCGCAAGGGGCGCGCCGGTCGGCATGTTCTCGACACCGATGGACGACGCGCTGGCACAGAGCGTCCTGCGGTTTCTGGAAGCCATGCGTTCGCCCGTGGAGGCGGTGCTGCTCGGGCCGGCGATCGTGCGCGAGATCTACTTCCGCGTGCTCAGCGGAGAACAGGGCGCATCGATGCGCGCGGCGCTCGCCAGCCAGGGGCAGTTCGGAAAGATCGCGAAGGCGGTGCGGCGCATCCACGGCACGTTCGGCGAACGCCTGACCGTCGAGCGCCTGGCCCGCGAGGCGGGCATGAGCATTCCCACGTTTCACACGCACTTTCGCGCCGTCACCCAGAGCTCGCCGATGCAGTACCTCAAGTCGGTACGGCTGCATCAGGCGCGCCTGCTGATGCTGCGAAACGGAAAGACGGCGTCCGCGGCGAGCATCGAAGTGGGGTACGAAAGCGCGTCGCAGTTCAGCCGCGAGTTCAAGCGCTTCTTCGGGCTTGCGCCGGGCGACGAGGTTGCGCGCCTGAAGTCGAGCTTCGCGATGCCGCCCGTGCCGGACCCTCAAGGATGGGTGACGTCGCACTGACCGACGCGGCCCGGTCAGCCGCGAGGGTTCGCGGCCTTGTACGCGGCGAGCTCCGCCTTGTGCTTCTTGTGCATCTGCTGGAAGCCGCTGAACTTGCTGAACAAGGGGGCGCAAGCCGCCATCACGCCGCCGACCAGTTCGTTGTAGAAGACAGCACAGACCGCGCCTCCCACAACCAGGACCAGCATGACGAAAAGACGAAGCCAGTAGCCCATCGGAAGAAGTTGCAGTGGCTCGCTGTCTCTGGGGGTCTGATCCGTCATGCGGAATTCCTCGCTGTCTGATGCGCTTGCTTGGTCATGAAAGGTTTCGATGGCCTCGGGCCTTGAAAAACCGAGGCCTGGAGTATGGCCGGCGAACACAGGTTCGGCGTTGTCACCTGCATCGAGCGGGGAGAACCCGCGCACCTTCGGGCCGGGGCACTACCGCTCAACCAAGCAGCAACGAAGCCTCATCCCGCCAGTAAGCCACCGCCCCCAGCCACCCTTCCCACACGCAGCCATTGCAGCCGCGACCGCAGCAGGTCGTCGGCTCGGGCGGCGGCACGCGAAGCGCGATGCCTTGCACGGCGGCTTCGGCCTGCACGCGGGCGATCAGCGCCTGGGCGCTGGCAAGGTCGGTCGGCGGAAAGAGGTCTTGGTCGGCGAGAGGCATGGCGGTCAGCCTCGATTGTCCCTGCTTCAGCAGCCCTTCAGGCGCCAGGCCGGCGCCGCTCGCAGAATCGTCGCGATGGCCCCTTCTGCAGCGACCTCCGAGCAGCCCCTGCCGCGCATGGCGCATGTCGACCTGCTGCGCGGCGTGCTCGTCGTGTTCGTCGTGCTGCTGCACGCGAACCTGCGCATTCCATTCGGGCCACCGGCGCTGGCGGACATGCTGGGGCCCCGGCTCGGCGGCATCCTGTTTCGCAGCGGCTACTACGCGGTGATCGTGTTCTTCGTGGTCTCGGGCTACCTGATCACGAGTGCGTCGATACGGCGCTGGGGCGACCTGTCGCGAGTGCGGCCCCTGGCCTTCTATCGCCTTCGCGCGGCGCGCATCCTGCCGAGCCTGCTGTTGCTGCTGGCGGTGCTGGCCGCCCTGCACCTGGCGGGCAGCGCGTGGTTCGCGCTGGACACATCGAAGGTGCCGCTCTGGCGCGCGCTGCTCGCGGCACTGGGGCTGCATCTCAACTGGCTGGAGGCACAGGTCGGCTATCTGCCGGGGCCGTGGGGCGTGCTGTGGTCGCTGTCGGTGGAAGAGGCCTTCTACCTTTTCTTTCCACTGCTGTGCGTGCTGGCCGGCAGCGAGCGGCGGCTGGCCTGGCTGCTGGTTGCGCCGATCATGCTGGGGCCGCTCGCGCGCGGCGGCGTGTTCAGCGGCAACGAGCTGTGGCAGGACCACTCGTACCTCTCGGGCATGGACGGCATCGCGTTCGGCTGCCTGGCGGCGCTGATCGCACACCGCGTGCCGCGCATGCCGTCGCGGTCGACGCAGCGGCTCGTGCTGCTGGCCGGGCTCGCGCTCGCCGTGCTGGTCTTCGGTTTTCGCAAGGAGGTGTTCCAGTGGGGGCTCACGCGCTTCGGGCTGCAGGTCTCGCTGCTGGAACTTGGCGTGGCGCTGCTGCTGGTGGCCACGCATTGGCGCCCGTGGGCCTGGTGCGCCGGCCCGGCTGCCGCGCCGCTGCGCTGGTTCGGGCGCCACAGCTACGAGGTCTATCTCACGCACATGCTCGTGGTGATTCCCGGCGCATGGCTGTTCCAGCAAACGGGCGCATCGCCCGCGTGGATTCCGCTCTGGTTCGTGCTGGTGGTCGCGGCCTCGGGGCTGCTCGGCCAGTGGCTCGCGCAAGGCTTCTCGGAGCCCTGCAACCGCGCGCTCAGGCGTCGAGGTTCAGTTCCAGCCGCATCCTCGCCCCGCCCGATTCGCTCGACCCGATCGTGAGCTGCCCGCCGTGCAGGCGCGCCACTTCGGCCACCAGGTGCAGGCCGAGCCCCGCGCCGCGCCCGCGCGGCACCAGCCGGTGGAACGGCGCCACCACGCGCTCGCGGTCGGCCTCCGGAATGCCCGGCCCCGAGTCGAGCACCTCGAAGCCCGAGGGCTCCCACAGCCGCACCTGGATGTCGCAGCCCTGCCCGCCATGCTCGATGGCGTTCTGGATCAGGTTGGTGAGCGCGCGCTCGAGCGAGGGCGCGTCGCCGCGCACCAGCAGCGGACGGGGCGCGTCGACCGACAGCGTGCAGCGGTTCATGATGGCCAGCGGCGCGATGTCGGCCGCCACGCGCTCGCACAGCGGCTTCAGGTCGACCTGCGCATCGTGCGAGGCGATGCGGTCCAGCCGCTGCAGGTCGAGCAGCTGTTCGGCCAGCGTGGCCAGCCGCGCCGAGGCCTGCTTGAGCTTCACCTTCAGCGGGTCGTAGGGCAGCTGCTCCAGGTGGATCTGCAGCGTGGTGATGGGCGTGCGCAGTTCGTGCGCGGCGTCGGCCAGGAAGCGCTCCTGCCGGTCGTAGCCCTCGTTGAGCCGGTCGAAGGCGCGGTTCACGGCGTTGACCAGCGGGCGGATCTCGCTGGCCACGTTGGCCAGCGGCAGCCGCGTGGTGCGCTCGTGCACGTCGATGCTTTCCGCATGCTCGGCGGTGGCCACCACGCCCTTGAGCCCGCGCTTCACCACGAAGGGCGTGGCCAGGATCACGCCCAGGCAGGTCACCAGCGCCATCGGCGCCACCAGGAACAGGAACACGATGCCCGTGCCCTTGAGCGTGTTCTTGACCGTGAGCGGCGCGCCGGTCTGCACCAGCACGTTGACGGGGCCCTTGTCGGTGTCCACGCGCTCGAAGCGGGCCTTGGGCTGGGTGTTGTCCTTGGCCGGCTCGATGGCCGAGCGCGCCATGCCGTCGAGCGTGTTCACCAACTCCACGTACCTCGGCGGTACCTCGCCGTGGCGCACTTCGGAGCCCCTGGTGTCGCGCGCGATGAACCAGAAGGACGGGTCGGTCTGGGCCAGACGCTGGAACTCGGCGGTCGGCGCGATGGCCAGCCGGCCGTCGGCGCCGTGGGTCAACGCCCGCTGGATCACGGCGACGGTCTCCTGCCCGGTCTCGTCGACCACGCGGCCCTGCACCCACGCCAGCCCGAGGAAGCCGCCGAGCACCAGCGAGCCCACCACCACCTGCAGCAGGATCAGGCTCCAGATCAGCCGCCAGCGCAGCGAGAGCAGGCTCAGGCTCATGCGCCGGACGGCGTGGCCGCGCAGATCAGGTAGCCCACGCCGCGGATCGCATGGATCTCGACCTGCGCGCCGGCCTTGTCGAGCTTGGAGCGCAGCCGCGACACGTGCGTGTCGAGCGCGTTCGACTGGATCTCGTCCCTGTCGCCGTACACGCGGTCCTGCATGGCTTCGCGCAGCACGGTGCGGCCGCGGTGTTCGAGCAAAGTCTCCAGCACCAGCAGCTCGCGGCGCGGCAGCGTGAGGTTCACGTCGCCGACCTGGGCCTGCCGCATGTGGTGGTCGAAGCACAACTGCCCCAGCGTCATGGTGAAGTTGGCGCGCACGGCGGGCCGCCGCGCCAGCGCGCGCACGCGGGCCATCAGCTCGTCCATCGAGAAGGGCTTGGCCAGGTAGTCGTCGGCGCCGCCGTCCAGGCTCAGCACGCGCTCGGCCACATCGGTCATGGCCGTGAGCACCAGCACGGCGGTGGCGATCTGGTTCTGCCGCAGGAAGGCGATGAGCGAGAGGCCGTCGCCGTCGGGCAGGCCGCGGTCGAGCACGATCACGTCGTGCGGCGCGGCCAGCACCGCTTCTTCGGCCTCGCGCAGCGAGCCCGCCACATCGACCACCGCCTGGTTATGACGCAGCGCCGAAGCCAGGGCTTGCGCCAGGTCGACCTCGTCTTCGACAAGCAGGATTCTCATGGGTGGCGATTCGGGGCGTACACGCGAAGAAGGAAGCGCGCCATTCTAAGTAGGGGCGTCTGGCGAACTTCGGGCGGGCATTCGGCGAAGGCGCAATGTTCGCGCAATGCAAGGCCATAAGCTGGACCGCTCCATCCTCCCGAGAGCAGCATCGGTGACAGCACGTTCGGCCATCCCCTCCTCCCAGCCTCGCGCCAGCACGTGGTACGCCGCGCTGGGCCGGCGGATCGCCACGCTCTGGGTGCTCAAGATGATCGGCACCACGCTGGGCATCTCGGGCTTCTTCTTTGTGTACTTCTGGGTGATGCACAACCCGCCGTCGGAACCGACGGTGATGCCGCTCACGCTGCTCGATCATTGGGTGGGCGTGAGCGACGACGCGATGCTGCTCTACGGCTCGCTGTGGTTCTACATCTCGCTGGCACCGGCGCTGGCCAAGGACAAGGTCGAGCTGTGGGCCTGCGCGCGCGACGCGGCCGTGATGGCGGCCATCGGCCTGGTGGTGTTCTGGGTGTTCCCGACCACGGTGCCGGCGTTCGCGGTCGATTGGTCGCAGTACCCGGCGCTGCAATTCCTGAAGTCCACCGACGTGGGCGGCAACGCGTTCCCGTCGCTGCACGTCGCGTTCGCGGTGCTCACCGCGGTGCTGCTGGCGCGGCAGTTGCGCGAGGTGCGCGCGCCGCGCTGGACACTGTGGCTGAACGCGCTGTGGGCCTTCGGCATCGTCTACTCGACACTGGCCACGCGCCAGCACGTGCTGCTCGACGTGCTGGGCGGCACGCTGCTCGCGGCCGTGGTCAGTTGGGTCGGCACCGCGCGCGACCGCAGGTTGGTGTTGACGGGGGCCTGAACCTCAGTCGGCGTCCGCGTGCCCGGCCACCGACCTGAACGCGTCCAGGGCCAGGTCGACCTCGCGCTCGCCTGCATGGCGGTGCGTCACGCAGCGCAGCAGCTGCTTGCCCCAGGGGCGCACGAGAATGCCCAGCCCACGAAGCGCCGCTTCCCATCGGTCCGCATCGAGCCCCGACGAAGCCACGTTCACCTGCACGATGTTGGTCTGCGGCGCGTTGGCGGAAAGCCCCTGGATCCGGTTGATGCCGTGCGCGAGCCGTCGCGCGGCCGCGTGGTCGTCCGCGAGCCGATCCACCATGGTGGTGACGGCCACCAGCCCGGCGGCTGCGGCAATGCCCACCTGGCGCTGGCTGCCGCCCAGCAGCTTGCGTAGCCCGCGCGCGCGCTGGATCGCGGCCGCGGGCCCGGCAAGCACTGCCCCCATCGGCGCGCTCAGGCCCTTCGACAGGCACAGCGACACGGTGTCGGTGAATGCGGTGATGCGCGAGACCGGCACGCCCAGGGCCACCGCCGCGTTCATCAGCCGCGCGCCGTCGAGGTGGACCGATGCGCCCACGCCCTTGCTCGCCTCGAACGCCGCCTGCATGTGGGCCAGCGGCAGCACCGCGCCGCCGGCGTTGTTGTGGGAGCTTTCCAGGCACACCACGCCCGTGCGCAGCTTGTTGCGCCCCGGCGCCAGGGCCTCTTCGAGCAGGCCCAGGTCCATGGCGCCGTCGACGCCGGCAATGCCTTCGTAGAAAGTGCCCGTGAGCGTGGCCGCGCCGCGCTCGGTCACGTAGATGTGCGAAGCCGCTTCGGCCAGCACGATCTCCTGGCGCTGCGCTTGCGCAAGGATGGCCAGCAGGTTGGCCATCGTGGCGCTCGGCACGTACAGCGCCTTCTCCTTGCCCAGCAGTTGCGCGGCGGTGGCTTCCAGCGCCTGCGCGGTCGGGTCGCCGTCGAGCCCGTCGTCGCCGAGCGGTGCCGATGCGATGCGCTCGTACATCTGCGGCGTGGGCCGCGTCACCGTGTCGCTGCGAAGGTCCACGGGCGCGTGGTCGGTCGGGGCGGCCGTCATTCGGCGGTCGCGCCGGACGCTTTCACGACCTGCGCCCATTTCTTGCGCTCGCTGTTCAGGAAGGTGTTGAAGGCTTCGGGCGTTCCGGTGCGCACATAGATGCCGCGCGCCGCCAGGTTGGCCCGCACATCGGGCGCGTCGAGCACGCGATTGATCTCGGTGTTCATCGTGCGCACGATGTTCTCCGGCGTTTGGCGGGCACCACGACACCGTAGAGCGTGTAGTACTCGAAGCCCTTGAAGCCGCTCTCGATGAAGGTCGGCACGTCGGGCAGCGACGGGTCTCTGGCGCCCGAGGTCACCGCGAGCGCGCGCAGCTTGCGGTCCTTGATGAGCGGCAGCGCGGAGACCAGCGAGGAGATGTAGAAATCGACCTGCCCGCCGAGCATGTCGGTCATGGCCGGGCCGCCGCCCTTGTAGGGCACGTGCAGCAACTGCGCCCCCGTCGTCACGCGCAGGTTCTCGGCCACCAGATGGCCGACGGTGCCGTTGCCGGACGACGCATAGGCCAACTGCTTCTTCCTGGCGCCCTCCAGCAACGCGGCGAGGCTGTCGTAGGGGCTGTTGGCATTCACCACCAGCACCGACACGCCCGTGCCGACCAGCGCGACCGGCGCCAGGTCTTTGACGGGGTCGAAGTTGAGCTTCTTGTAGAGGAACTGGTTCACCGTGAGGTTGCTGGTTTCGCCCAGCACGGCCGTGTAGCCGTCGGGCGCCGACTTGGCGCCGAACTCCAGGCCGATGTTGTTGCCCGCGCCGGGCTTGGTGTCGACCACGACCTGCCACTTGGCCTGGTCGCCGAGCTTGGCCGCGAGCAGGCGCGACACGGCGTCGGTGCCGCCGCCCGGCGGGCTCGGCGCGATGAGGTGAATGGGCCGCTCGGGCACCCACGCGGCGCCCGCCTGCGCCTGCCATGCGGCGAGCGCGAGCCCCAGCAGGCAAGCGAGTCTTCTGGCGTGCGAGAAAGCGTGGCGTCGGATGTCGTTCATGCAGGAGGTTCCGGTCGGGCGGGTGAAAAAAGATCGGGATGAAACCGAGGAATCAGGCGATCCTAGGCACGCCCTAGAATGAGTAAAGCGATATATCCAAACACCAACTGTGAGGATTTCTCATGAATCTCGGCATGCTGGTGACGCTGCGCACCATCCTCGAGCAGGGCAGCTTCACCGCCGCGGCCGGCGTCGTCGGCTGCAGTCCGAGCGCCGTCAGCCTGCAGGTCAAGCAGCTGGAGCAGTACTTCGGAAAGCCGCTGTTCGACCGCTCGACGCGGGTGGTGGTGCCCACGGCTTTTGCGCGCGAGGTGGTGGGCGCGGTGGGCGACTTCTCGCACCGGCTGCAGGTGCTGCGCTCGCGCCCCGCCGTGGCGGTGGCGGGCCGCATCCGGGTCGGCGTGATCACCAGCATGCAGAGCGACGCGCTGCCGCAGGCGCTGCACGCGCTGCGCCAGCGACACCCGCTGCTCGACGTGGTGGTGCCGCCGCTGAACGACAGCGACGAGCTGGTGTCGGAGCTGAAGGCGGCGCGACTCGACGTGGCCCTGCTGGTGCGGCCCGACGCGGGCGGCTCACGGCGGCTGGTCTGGCGCGAGCTGCACCGCCAGCCCTATGTGCTGCTGGCGCCGCCCCGGGCCGCGGGCAAGACGCCGCTGCAGTTGCTGCAGGCCTACGACTGGGTGGGGTACGACATGTCGCTGAACGGGGGCCGCGTTGCCGCGCGCTACGTGCGCGGCCTGAAGCCGGACGCGCGCTGCGTGATCGAGCTGCGCTCGATGGACGCGATCGTGGCCATGGTCGCGCAGGGCCTGGGGGTGTCGGTGCTTCCGCAGCCCCGGCGCGCGCTGGTCGAGGCCTATGCGGTGCGCGAGGTCGACCTGGGGAGCCGCGCGCCGCACCGCAAACTGTCGCTCGTGTGGAAGAACTCCGACGACGGCAACCGCAATGTCGAAGCGGTGGCCGAGGCCTTCGGCGCGGCTTTCGGCGCCGCGCCAAAGGCCACCTGACTTACCAGAAGATCCAGAGCGCGAGGCCGCCGAAGATGGCCCACTTCACGAGGTAGTACGCGCGCTTGTCCCAGGCCTTCAGGCGCTTGCCGATCACGCGGATCTGGTAGATGTACTTGAACGCGCGGTTGATGCCGCCGGTCTTGTCGCCCGCGTCGTTGGGCGAGCTGGCCGCGGCCAGCAGGTTCTTGGCGAACCAGCGGTTCACCGCGCTGGCCCAGCGGTATTTCAGCGGACGCTCGATGTCGCAGAACAGGATCACGCGGTCGTGGTCGGTGGTGTTCTCGGCGTAGTGGATGAAGGTCTCGTCGAACACCACGGCCTCGCCGTCGCGCCAGTGGTAGCGCTGGCCGTCCACGTCGATGTAGCAGCCTTCCACGCCCGGCGTCCACAGGCCCAGGTGGTAGCGCAGCGAGCCCGCGAACGGGTCGCGGTGGCGCACCAGGCGGCTGCCCGGGGGCAGCTCGGCGAACATGGCGGCCTTGATGGTGCCGATGCCCTTGAGCAGTTCGGTGGTGCGCGGGCACAGCACGGCGGCCGAGGGGTGCGCCTCGTCGTACCACTCAGGTAGAAGCGCTTCCAGCCGCTCTTGAAGAACGAGTTGAAGCCCACGTCGTTGAACTGGCTCGAGGCCTTGATGCTGCCGCCGTTGCGCATGGCCAGCGCTTCCTCGCGGATGACTTCCCAGTTCTCCTCGAGGATGCGCATCTCGGGGAACTGCGCGGGCGACAGGTACGGCGTACCCGGCACCTTCGAGAAAAGGTACATGAAGACGTTCAGCGGGGCGAGGAAGGTCGAGTGATCAGAGAGCTGTCTGAAGAACTTGTGCCGGACCTGGCCGCGAAAATGAACGTAGAGCGCGCTGAGCGCGAAGATGGCAAGAATGACCCACTTCATTGTTGAAAGTGTCCTGTAAACGGCGCCCGGTAGTGTAAATCGTTGCCCCGCGGCGAACCTGACCGGGGGCCTATTGCCCTTTTTGCCCCCTTGACCCTGCCGCGAGCAGGGTTCAGCTGCAGAGCATGGGCTGCGGCGTCTCGGCCATCGCCAGCGGCAGCCGCACCGTCACCAGCAGGCCGCCGTCCGGGGTGGCGCCCAGCGTCACATCGCCGCCGTGCCGGTCGACCACCGACTTCACGATGGCCAGCCCCAGCCCGCTGCCGCTCTGGCTCTGGTCGGGGTTGCGAAAGAAGCGGTCGAACACGCGCTCGCGCAGCGCGGCCGGAATGCCCGGGCCCTGGTCGGTCACGGTCAGCAGCGCCTGCTGCCCTTCGTGCCCCACGTGCACCACCACCGTGCCGCCCGCGGGGCTGTACTTGATGGCGTTGTTGATGAGGTTGTCGATCATCGAGACCAGGCTCTCGCGCTCGCCCAGCACCGGCACGCGGTCTTCGCTCACCAGCTCCAGCTCGATGTCGCGGGCGCTGGCCAGGCCCTCGATCATCGCGAGGCGGTCCTGCACCAGCGCGTCGAACGACAGCATCACGGGCAGCGTGGTGTCGGACACCGCGTCGCTGCGCATCAGCTGCAGCAGCTGCCCCACCAGCCGCGCCGCGCGGTCGTTGCTGCGCAGCAGGTTGCCCATGAGCTCGCGCTGGTCTTCGTCGGTGCTCTGCTCCTTCAGCGCCTCGACGTTCACGCGCATGGCGGCCAACGGGGTTCGCAACTCGTGCGCGGCATCGGCGATCAGGCTGCGCTCGCGCGAGGTGCTGTCGCGCACCCGCTGCAACAGGCTGTTGATGCTCTGCACCAGCGGCTTCAGTTCCTTGTGCGGCGGCGTGTACGACAGCGGCGTCAGGTCGGCCGGCCCGCGCTCGGCGGTTTCCTTGCTCACCTGGCGCCAGGGCCGCAGCGCCAGCCGCACCGACAGCCACGCGGGAAAGATCAGGAACGGCAGGCTGATCACCAGCGGCAGCAGGTAGTAGCCCCGGTTGATCACCGTGACCGTCAGCCGCCACACGCTGGGCTCGGCCAGCATCACGCGCACGTTCGACGTCGGCGAGGCCAACGTGCGCGCGCGCCACTCGCGGTTGCCGGCCTTCACGGTCTCGATGAGGTTGGGCGCCGAATTGAGGATCACCGGCACGGCCGCGGTGGAGCGGTAGATGAGCTTGTCGCCCTGCCACACCTGCATGACCGGCGAGGTCTCCGAGGCGGCGTCGCCGTCGCCCACGGTCTCCAGCAGCGCGGCGTCGAAGGAGGCCAGCGTTTCCTGCTGCTTGTCGGGGTGGTCGACCATGTTCTGCGTGATCGACATGATCGTCTGGTAGATCTTGTCGTACTTCAGCAGCTCGGGGTCTTCGTACGAGTCGTACAGCAGCAGCGCGATGGCCATGGTCCACAGCAGGGCGACCACGCCCATCTGCGCCAGCAGCAGGCGGCGCATCAGGGAAGGTTGTTTCCAGTGCTTCCAGCGCTGCGCCAGCGCCTGCATCATTTGGTCGTGCTCCGCACCAGCGATTGCACGTCGATCACGTAGCCGATGCCGCGCACCGTGCGGATGTAGCCCTGGCCGATCTTGCGGCGCAGGTTGGAGATATGCACTTCGAGCGAATTGCTGCCGTTGGCCTGGCCGCCGGGCAGCACCTGTTCTTCCATCACGCGGCGCGTGACCACGCGGCCGGTGCGCTTGAGCAAGAGCGCCAGCAGGTCGAACTCGCAGCGCGACAGCTCGACCGGCTCGCCATCGACGATCACGCCGCGCGTGGGCTCGTGCAGCGCCAGGCCGCGCATGCGGATGGTCTCGTCGTTGAAGCCGTAGCTGCGGCGCGCGAGCGCGCGCACCCGGGACAGCAGCTCGGCCAGCGCGAAGGGCTTGACCAGGTAGTCGTCGGCACCGTCGTCCAGGCTGCGCAGCCGGTCGTTCAGCGCGTCGCGCGCGCTCAGCACCAGCACCGGCAATATCTGGCGGTCGCGGCGCAGGCGGAACAGCAGGTCGAGCCCGTCGCCGTCGGGCAGGCCGAGGTCGAGCAGCACCATGTCGAAGGTGCCGCCGTCGAGGGTGCGCAAGGCGTCGTCCAGGCGGCGGACCCACACCACATCCATGCCCTGGTTGGCCAGCGCGATACGCACGCCGTTGCCAAGATCAAGGTCGTCCTCAACAAGCAAAAGATTCATGGGACTCCACGCAAACGAACCCACCCGATTACGGGAACAGGGGCGAAGTATCAGCCAACCGCTCTGGGCACACTTCAGGAAATCTTCATGAATGCCGAAGCGACCCTTCAGGTATGAAAACGACACTGCAGCGATCCCTCACATCCGGAGCATCGCCGTGAATCGACCCCCTGTATTGCCGAGCCGGCCCCTGCGACCGAACCGCTTCCAGCCCCAGCGCAGGGACATCCTGCGCGCCCTGGCCCTGACCGGTGCCGCCGGGCTGGCGGCCTGCGGCGGCAACAGCCGTGGCAACGCGGGTGCGCCCCCTGGATTGAGCGCGGCTGCCGGCATGGGGCAGGTCTTCGTCACCGACCGCCGCGTGAAAGTGTCCGGCACGCCCGAGGTGTCGCTGCAGGTGCGCGACTGGCAGCGCCCCGGCAACACCGGCCCCACCATTGTGCTGCTGGCCGGGTTGGGCGGCAACGCGCGCTGCTTCGACAGCCTCGCGCCCGCGCTGGCGGCCCGCTCGCGCGTGGTGGCGATCAGCCGGCGCGGCTACGGCCTGTCGGACAAGCCGCGCCCGGTCAAGACCGCCACCAGGTACTACGAAGTGGAAACGCTCAGCTCCGACCTGAAGGCCGTGCTCGACGAACTGGGCCTGCTGCGCGTGGTGCTCGGCGGCCACTCCATCGCCGGCAACGAACTCACGCACTTCGCGGGCCACCACCCCGAGCGCGTGCGCGGGCTCATCTACCTGGACACCAGCTTCGACTACACGAAGGACGGTGACCGCGGCGGCGAGGAACTGCCGATGAACCGCCTGCTCGACGAGCCCAAGGCCGGCGCCGCCGACAGCCGCTCGCTGCAGGCCGCCATTGCCTTCAGCCGGCGCAAGACCAAGAACTGGTGGCCCGCGCTCGAGGCCAACCTGCGCGACGCGGTCGAGGTGCGCACCGACGGCAGCGTGCGCATGAACACGCCCGACGACGTGGAGACCGCCGTGGACACCGCCGCCCACGGCTACTCGCCCGACTACAAGGCGGTGCGCGCGCCTTCGCTGGTGGTGACCACGCTGCCCGCCGACAACCGCGACCTGTTTCCCTGGCTCGAGCTGCCGCTCGACGCGAAGACCGAGAAGGACGCGGCCGATTACCTGCGCATCTTCCGCCGCGCCCGCATCACCGATTCCAACCGGCTGGTGGAGGCGCTGCACACGCCCAACCGCCTGACGCTGGACAACTGCTGCCACACCGACTTCCTGATGGAACGCGAGGCCGAGGTGCTGCGCGCGATCCAGTTCATGACATGGGCATGAGCCGTGGCCCCTCGTTGCTAGCGCAGCAGCTTGATCAGCGCCGCCAGTTCTTCCCCGCCGAGCCCCGCCGCGTCGGCCCGCCGGAACAGGCCGGCGGCGAAGGCCGGGAACTCGGTGTTGATGCCCGAGGCCTGTGCCGTCTGCAGGATGCGCTGCGTCGCCTCGACCGAGATGCGCATCGGGCTTTGCGAGATCGCGAAGTCGCCCGACTGGATGACCGCGCCCTCGTGCTGCAGAAAGCCCGCGAAGGTCGGCATGATGCCCGCGACGATGCGGCCGTACTCGGCCACGTCGAAGCCCTCGTGCTCGGCGATGCGCGCGCCGTGCAGAAAGCCGAGCATGGTGCCGTAGATGCTGGACAGCGTGGCCAGGTCCATGGTCGCCGCCGCGCTGGCCTTCTCGCCGAGATGCACGATGCCGCCGGCCAGCACCTGGAGCCACGGCTTCGCCTCGTCGAACACGGCCTGCGCGCCCGACACCAGCAGCGGCGTGTCGGCCAGCCCCATCTGGTCGGGCGCGGCCTGGATCGCGCCTTCGAGGTACGCGGCGCCGTGGCGGTGCGCCCAAGCCTCGGCGTCGCGCGCGTCCTGCGGGCTGCCGGTGGTGAGCTGCACCAGCAGGCGCCCGTCCATCGCGGCGGCCGCGCCTTCGGTGGCGAAGATGGCGTCGGCCGCGCGGTAGTCGTACACGCACATCACGGCCACACGGCTCGCGCGCAGCGCCTCGCCCGCGCTGCGCGCCAGCACGGCGCCCTTCGCGACCAGCGCGTCGGCCTTGCCGGGCGTGCGGTTCCACACCGTGACCTCGTAGCCTTTTTCCAGATAGAGACGCGCGATGGCCAGGCCCATCGAGCCCAGGCCCAGGACGGACACTTGTTTTTTGCTGTTGTTGCTCATGACGATTCGATTGCAGGTTGTGAAGGTGCCTGCATCGTAGAAATTTCACTCTCCCATGGTCAAGTACCTACAATTAAGTGAGGTACTTACCAAAACGTATGTATTGGGTTTTCACAAGGCTTGGATCAGGATCACACATGAAATCGAAAAAACCCTACAACTGCGGTATCGGCCCGGCGTTCGACGTCATCGGCGGCAAATGGAAAGCCGTCATCCTCTGGGAGCTGAACGCGCAGGCTTTCCGCTTCGGCGAGCTCAAGCGGCAATTGCCCGACATCAGCGAGAAGATGCTGATCCAGCAATTGCGCGAGCTCGAGGCCGACGGCATCGTCCACCGCGAGGTGTTCCACGAAGTGCCGCCGCGCGTGGAGTACTCGGCCACCAAGCTGGGCGTCACGCTCAACGCGGCGCTCGGGCCGCTGGCGGACTGGGGCGACCGCAACGCCAAGCGCGTGGCCACAGCGCGCGCCAAAGCCGAAGCGGCGAAGTAGCGAAGCAGCGGGTGCGTCAACCGGAACATCGTATGCCTTCATTGCGCAAGATTTCGTCGGCCGTGCTGCTCGCCACCGCGGTCTCGTGGGGCCTGGCACAGGCGCAGCCGGTGTGCGTGCCCTCGCCAGTCTACACCGGGCCGCCGATGCGCTCGGCGCCCGACACCGTGTGGCGCAAGGACTTCAAGCGCCCCATCGACGGCGAGCTGCCCGCCGAGCTGCAAGCCACGCTCGGCGCGGCGCTCGACAAGATGCTGCAGCACGTGCCCGCCGCCAGCGTGGCGGTCGCCATTCCGGGCGAAGGCACCTGGACCGCCACGCGCGGGCTGGCGCGCAAGGAGCCGCCGCAAGCCGTGGCGCCCGAGCAGCCTTTCCAGGTGGCGAGCACCGCCAAGACGCTCACGGCCGCCGTGGTTCTGCAGCTCGTGGAAGAAGGCAAGCTCCGCCTCGGCGACACCATCGACCGGTGGTTCCCCGATGCACCCAACGCCGGCGTCACGACCGTGGAGCAGCTGCTGCGCCACACCAGCGGCCTCGTGAGCTTCAATGCGCTGCCCACCTTCGGCACCGCCTACAGGACACCGGCCGAGATCATCGCGATCGGCACCGCGCAAAAGCCGCAGTTCTGCCCCGGCACGAACTGGAGCTACACCAACACCGGCTACGCGATGCTGGGCGTGATCGTCGAAAAGATCGAGGGCGCGCCACTCGCGGACGTGCTCGCGAAGCGGCTCGTCAAGCCCCTGTCGCTCACGCACACGGTCATGCGCCAGCCGGACGTTGCGCTGCCCGTGGCCACGGGGCATGTGGCCGGTCGCCCGGTCGATGCGCCGGACCAGTACGCCACGCCCTACGCGGCCGGCGCGCTGGCATCGACGCCGGCGACCTCGTGCGCTTCTGGCATGCGCTGCTGGCCGGGCAGGTGCTGCCCGAGGCGACCGTGCACCGCATGTTCACCGCCATGCCGCCCATGCTCGGCCCCTATGCGGGCAGCAATGCCTTCTACGGCATGGGCGTGCAGCTCTACGACGTGCCCGACGGCCCCGGCCTGATGCTGGGCCACAGCGGCGGCATCGAGGGCTTCACCAGCGTGGTGGCCTACGTGCCGGCCGACGACGTGTACATCGCCGTGTCGTTCAATGAACGCAACGTGGCGGCCGAAGCGGGCCTGTGGGCGTTGCTGCGCGCGGTGCGCGCGTACCGCGTGCTGCGCTGAGCGGGCTCAGTCGGCCCGGTCGGCTCAGTCGGCCCAGCCGGTCTCGATCTCGGTCTTCACCTCGGTCATGAGCTTGTGCACCGGGCACTTGCCGGCCACGCGCAGCAGCTCGTCGCGCTGCGCGTCGGTCAGCTCGCCGGTCAGGCGCAGGCCCGACTTCAGGCGGTACACGCCCTTGCGCTCCTCGCTGTCGTCGCGGTCGACCACCACCTCGATGTCTTCCACCGGAATGCCCTTGCGGCGCGCGTAGATCAGCACCGTGAGCGCCTTGCACGCCGCGAGCGATGCGTCGTACAGGTCGTGCGGCTCGGCGCCGCCGTCGCTGCCGCCGCCGGCCGGCGAGGCATCGACCGGAATCTCGTGGTTGCGGATCTTGAGGATGTGGCGCGTGCCGGTGGTGCCGTCGCGGCGGATCGAGATGGTCATGCCGTGTCCTTGGTGGGCGTGGAGGTGGGTCGGGTGGAAGACAGCGTCTTCACGTAGAGGATGGTCGTCGATGTAGCCGCAGGTTCGCCGCTCTCGCGGTAGCTGGCCGCGGCCTCGGGCGTGAGCTGCGGCAGCCAGGTGCCGGCGAAGGTGTCCTCGAGGATGGCCTTGACGGCATCGAAGTCGTCCAGCCGCCAGGGCCGGACGGTGATGTCGGGACGTCGTGGTTGGTGCTCATCGGTCCACCGCCAGCGTGAGCGTTTCCTTGATTTCTTCCATCACCACGTAGCTGTGCGACTCGGCCGCCACCGGCAGCTTCTTGAGGATGTCGCCCAGCAAGTGGCGGTACTCGCTCATGCCGCTCAGGCGCGCCTTCACCAGGTAGTCGAAGCTGCCCGACACCAGGTGGCATTCGAGCACCTCGGGCATGTGCAGCAGCTCCTGCTTGACCTTGTCGAACACGTCGCCCGACTTGGCCGACAGCTTGATTTCGACGAACACCAGCAGCGTCTTGCCCAGCGCCTCGGGCGACACCCGCGCGTGGTAGCCGGTGATGACGCCGTCGCGCTCCATGCGCTTCACGCGCTCGGCGCAGGGCGAGGCCGACAGGCCGATGTGCTCGGCCAATTCGGTCATGGACATGCGGCCTTGCCGCTGCAGGACGTCGAGGATCCGGCGGTCGATTCGGTCGAGTTCGGGCATTTCACTTCGCACGCGGCGTTGGGCGATTTTCGGCAGTGTATTCCGCTGCCGAAGCTCTAAAAACAATGGAATCCACTGGATTGTGCACTTTAGATTCCACTCATTCCATCTGAATCAGCGAATACACCATGAAAGTCATCGTTCTCGGCGGCGGCGTGATCGGCACCACCACGGCTTACTACCTCGCGCGCTCCGGCGCCGAGGTCACCCTGCTCGACCGGCAGGACGGCCCCGCGGAAGAAACCAGCTTCGGCAACGCCGGCCAGGTGTCGCCGGGCTACTCCACGCCGTGGGCCGCGCCGGGCATTCCGCTGAAGGCGATCAAGTGGATGTTCAAGAAGCACGCGCCGTTGTCGATCCGCCCCGACGGCACGCTGTTCCAGCTGCGCTGGATGGCCGCCATGCTGCGCAACTGCTCGCCCGAGGCATACGCCGTGAACAAGGAACGCATGATGCGCGTGGCCGAGTACAGCCGCGGTTGCCTGCAGCAGCTGCGCGCCGACACCGGCCTGCAGTACGAGCAGCGCACCGGCGGCACCCTGCAGCTGTTCCGCACGCAGGCGCAGCTCGATGCGGTGCAGCGCGACATCGCGGTGCTCGAGGAGTGCGGCGTGCCCTACCAGCTGCTCGACCGCGACGCACTCGCCAGCGTCGAGCCCGCGCTGGCCGGCGCGCGCGACCGCCTCACGGGCGGCCTGCGCCTGCCCAACGACGAAACCGGCGACTGCCACCTGTTCACGCGCGGCCTTGCCGAAATCGCGCGCGGCCTGGGCGTGGACTTCCGCTTCGGCCAGACCATCGACGGGCTCGAGACCGACGGCGACCGCATCACCGGCGTGCGCACCACCACCGGCAAGGTGCTCAAGGCCGACCGCTACGTGATGGCCTTCGGCAGCTACTCGCGCGCCGCCGTGGCCTCGCTGGGCCTGGACATTCCGGTGTACCCGGTCAAGGGCTACTCGCTGACCGTGCCGCTCGTCGACGAATCGCTGGCGCCGCAATCGACCGTGCTCGACGAGACCTACAAGGTCGCCGTGACGCGCTTCGACAACCGCATCCGCGTGGGCGGCATGGCCGAACTCGGCGGCTTCGACCTGCGCCTGAACCCGGCGCGCCGCGCCACGCTCGAAAAGGTGGTGACCGACCTGTTCCCGGGCGGCGACGTGCCGCGCGCCACCTTCTGGACCGGCCTGCGCCCGATGACGCCCGACAGCACGCCCATCGTCGGCGGCACGCGCTACGCCAACCTGTTCCTCAACACCGGCCACGGCACGCTGGGCTGGACCATGGCCTGCGGCTCGGGCAAGCTCATCTCCGACATGGTGACGGGCCAGCGCCCGGAGGTCCGCACCGACGGCCTGGCGATGGACCGCTACAGCCCGTCCGCCTCCCCCCGGGCACTGGGCGGCGCGCCGCACGGGGCCTCGGCATGACGCGCCCCGCGCGCGCGCTGATCGATCTTGCCGCGCTGCGCCACAACTACGCGCTGGCGCGCCAGCGCCATGGCGAGCGCGTGCTCGCCGTCCTCAAGGCCAATGCCTATGGGCACGGCGCGGTGCGATGCGCACAGGCGCTGGCCGACAGCGCCGACGGCTTTGCGGTCGCCTTCCTGGACGAGGCGCCCGTGCTGCGCGAAGCCGGGCTGCAGGCGCCGCTGCTGGTGCTCGAAGGCGCCTTCTCGGAGCGCGAGCTCGAAGCGGTGAGCGCTCGCGGCTTGTGGACGGTGGTGCACCACGAAGACCAGGTGCGCATGATCGAGCAGGCGCCCGCCGCGGTGAGGGGCCTGCATGTGTGGCTCAAGATCGATTCGGGCATGCACCGCGCGGGCCTGGCGCCGCAAGCCGTGCGCGACGCCCATGCGCGGCTGGTGGCGAGCGACAAGGTCTCGCGCATCACGCTGATGAGCCATTTCGCCTGCGCCGACGAGCCCGACGCCAGGCTCACGCACGAACAACTGGCCGTCTTCGATGCCGCGACCAAGGGCTTGCCCGGCGAACGCAGCATCAGCAATTCGGCGGGCGTGCTGGCCTGGCCGGGCGCCAACAGGAACTGGGCCCGCCCCGGGATCCTGCTGTACGGCGCCAACCCCGTGCCCGGCAACCAGGAGGCGCTGCGCCCCGTCATGCACCTGCAGAGCGAAGTCTTCGCCGAGCGCGTGCTCGAAGCCGGCGACACGCTGGGCTACGGCGCCACCTTCACGGCCGACAGGCGCACGCGCATCGGCCTTGTCGCCATCGGCTATGCCGACGGCTACCCGCGCCGCGCCCAGACGGGCACGCCCGTGGCCGTGGGTGGACGGATCACGCGCACCGTGGGACGTGTGTCGATGGACATGATGACCGTCGACCTCAGCGACCTGCCCGGCGAGGGCGTCGGCAGCCCGGTCGAGCTGTGGGGCGCGCAGGTGCCGGTCAATGAAGTGGCGACGCACGCGGGAATGATCTCGTACGAACTGCTCTGCAACGTCAAGCGCGTGCCGCTGGTCTATTCCGACGACGCCGCGGCCTGAACCGGCGGTCGCGGCGCGGGGCCGGGCACCTTTTCGGCGCCCGGCCCCGCGCTTCGATCAGGCCGGCATCGGCGCGCCGACGTGCCGGATCCCCATGGCCTTGAGCGTCTCGCCGATGGCGGCCACGGCGCCCGGAATGCCGGCCTCCCCGAAGTGCCCCATGCAGCCGACGCGGAAGGTCTCGACCTGCGTGAGCTTGCCGGGGTAGAGGATGTAGCCGCGCTTCTTCACCTCCTGGTAGAAGGTCTTGAAGTCGTAGTTCGCGTCGTCGGGCGCGTGGAACGTGATGATGATCGGCGCCTGGATCGACGGCTCCAGAAAGCTGCGCAGCCCCAGCGCGGCCAGGCCTTCGATCAGCGTGTCGCAGTTGCGCGCATAGCGCCCGCCGCGAGCCGCGAGGCCGCCCTCCTCGATGTACTGCGTGATCGCCTCGTCGAGCGCCGCGACCACGTGCGTGGGCGGCGTGAAGCGCCACTGCGTGGTCTTCTCCATGTACACCCACTGGTCGTACAGGTCCATGGCGAGCGAGTGGCAGTTGCCTTCGCACTTCTCCAGCGTGCTGCGCCTGGCCACCACGAAGCCCATGCCCGGCACCCCTTCCAGGCACTTGCCGGAGGCCGCGATCACTGCGTCGAAGGGGGTCTTGCGCGCATCGATCTCGATCGCGCCGAACGAGCTCATGGCGTCGATGATCAGGCCGCGTCCGTGCCGGGCCGCCACGAGCGCGATCTCGTGCAGCGGGTTGAGCACGCCGGCGCCGGTTTCGCAGTGCACCACCGCCACGTGCGTGATGCCGGGGTCGGCGGCCAGGGCGCGCTCCACGTCGGCGGGCTGCACCTGCCGGTCTTCGGTGTAGTCGATGGTCGTGACCTTGCGGCCGAGCACGCGGCAGATCCTGGCCAGGCGCTGGCAGTAGGCGCCGTTGCTCGGCACCAGCACATGGCCGTCGCGCGGCACGAGCGTGCCGATGGCCGCCTCGACCGAGAAGGTGCCGCTGCCCTGCATCGGAACGCATTCGTGCGTGCCCTTGCCGTGCACGATGTCCAGCACGCGTTCGCGGATGCGCGCGGTGATCTTGTTGAAGTCGCCGTCCCACGATCCCCAGTCGCGCAGCATCGCGTTGCGGGTGCGATCCGAGGTCGTGAGCGGGCCGGGCGTGAGGAGGATGGGGCTGCGGTTGGAACTCATGGTGTTGTCTCCGGAACAGGTGGAATGGTGGGCGAAGGGCTTCAGGCGCGGCCGAGGTGCCGCCAGGCCTGGGTGCGCGACAGCAGCACGCGCGTGAGCAGCGAATAGACGATGCACACGACGACCGAGGTGACGACGATCAGGCTGGCCAGGGCCGCCGCCGGGCCGATGTCGCCCGCGTCGTCCATGTGCATGATCGCGACCGAGGCCAGGATGGTGTCGGGCGTGTACAGGAAGATGGCGCACGACAGGCTGGCCATCGACACCACGAAGAAGTAGCGCCCGATGTCCAGGATCGCGGGCAGGCACACCGGCACCGTCACGCGAAAGAAGGTCTTGATGAACGGCACCTTCAGCGAGGCCGAGACGGCCTCGAACTCGTTGTCGATCTGCTTGAGCGCGGTCACGGCCGTGAGGTGGCTCGAGGTGTAGTAGTGCACGATCATCGAGACGACCAGGATCGTCATCGTCTGGTAGAGAAAGCCCAGCGGGTTGGCCGGATGGTTGAAGAACATCACGTAGCCCAGGCCCAGCACCAGGCCCGGCACGGCCATCGACAGCACCGCCATCATGTGCATCGTGGGCCGCATCATTCCCAGGTTGCGCGTCTTCTCGATCAGGTAGGCCCCCACGAAAACGATGAAGGAGCCGGCCACGGCCGTGACCGCCGCGACGGTCAGGCTGTTGGTGTAGGCCGCCGCCATGTCGCTTTCGAGCAGCACGAAGTGATAGTGCTTCAGCGTGAGCGACAGGTCGTAGGGCCACAGCGTGATCAGCGAGGTGTAGATCGCCATGCCGATGGTGGCCAGCAGCAGCGTGCACACCACCGCGCAGAACAGCAGCAGCAACGCATCGGCCAGCTTGCGCGGCTTGGGGCTGTAGGGCACCGAGCGGGCCGTGAGCTGCGCCTTGAGCTTGCGGCGCACCACGTAGTCGATCACGAAGGAAACGACCGACGGCACCAGCAGCAGCATGCCGACCACCGCGCCGATCGAGAAGTTGTGCTGGCCCACCACCTGCTTGAACACGTCGACCGACAGCACGTTGAAGTTGCCGCCGATCACCTTGGGCGCGCCGAAGTCGCTCACCACGTAGGTGAAGACCACCGTCGACGCGCTGATCAGGCCGTACTTGCAGGACGGCAGCGTGATGGTCATGAACTGGCGCATCGGCCGGGTGCGCAGCGCGGTGGCGGCCTCGTACAGCCGGCCGTCGGTCAGCGACATGGCGGTGACGAGGATCATCAGCGCGTGCGGAAAGGTGTTGTAGACCTCGGACAGGATGATGCCGGGCGCGCCGTAGATCGACACGCCGCCCAGCAGGAACTTGAGCGCCCCCTGGTTGCCGAACCACTGCACGAAAGAAATGGCCGACAGCAGCGAAGGCGCCAGCAGCGGGATGAGCGCGATCAGCCGGAACACGGCCTTGAGCCAGGTCGGCATGCAGCTGCGCGTGAGCGCGTAGGCGAACACGAAGGCCGTGGGCACCGAAATGGCGACCACCGCCGCCGCGACCCACACCGAGTTCCACACCGCGCGCAGCAGGCTCGGCGTCTGGAAGTAGGTGATGAAGTGCGCCAGGCCGACGAAGCGGCCGTCCTTGTCCTGCACCGCCTGCGCCAGGATCGTGGCCAGCGGGGCCAGCAGGAACACAAACAGCATCGCCAGCACCGCGAGCAGCACCACGCGCGCGATGATCTCGTCGCGGCTCCAGCGCATGCCGGCGCGGCGGGCGATGGAACGGGGTGCCATGGCCGAAGGATGGGCGAGCGCGTTCATGCGGGCGTGCGCGCTGCGAAGGCGCGGATGCGGTTGGCACGCAGGGCGATCTCGATCGTGTTGCCCTCGCGGATGTCGAGGTCGTGCAATTGGTTCAGCGAGAAGTGCAACCCGAGCGTCTGGCCGCGCAGCGCTTCGGCGGTCACCTCGGCAATGCACAGGCCGCCGAGGAACTCGACCTTGCTCACGAGCACGTTCATGCGGTTGGCGGTGTCTTCGCGCAGGTTCTCGGCCATGCGGTCTTCGGGGCGCAGGTAGAGGTTGACCGCGTCGCCCGGCGCGAACGCACCGTCGCAGGCGTCGCACTGCAGTTCGAGGTCGCCGACCTGGAAGCGCTGGTGGCCCAGCGCCACGGCGCGCAGCACGTTGACCTTGCCCACGAAGTCGGCCACGAAGGGGGTGGCCGGCTGCTCGTAGATTTCCATCGGCGTGCCGACCTGCTCGATCACGCCGTGGTTCATGACCACGATGCGGTCGGCCATGGACAGCGCCTCTTCCTGGTCGTGCGTGACCATGATGGTGGTGATGCCCACCTGCTTCTGCAGCCGGCGGATCTCGCCGCGCAGCCGGATGCGTTCGAGCGCATCGAGCGCGGAGAGCGGCTCGTCCAGCAGCAGCAGGCCGGGCCGCGTGGCCAGCGCGCGGGCCAGGGCCACGCGCTGCTGCTGGCCGCCGGAGAGCTGGCTCGGATACTTGTGGCCCGAGGTCGGCAGGCCGACCAGTTTCAGCAGCTCTTCGACGCGCGCCTTGATCTCGGCGCGGCGCGCGCGCGAGTTGACCAGGCCGTAGCCGACGTTGTCGGCGATCGAGAGGTTGGGAAACAGCGCATACGACTGGAACACGATGCCGTAGTCCCGCCGGTCGGGCGGAAGCCACGAGACGTCCTTGCCGTTCTGCAGGATCTGGCCGGAGGTCTGCGTTTCCAGCCCCGCGATGATCCGCAGCAGCGTCGTCTTGCCGCAGCCCGAGGGACCGAGAAAGCACAGCATCTCGCCCGCGTTCACGCGCAGGTGGATGTCGCGCAATGCGCTGAAGGTCTCGAAGTCCTTGCGGATGCCCGTGATCTCCAGGGCCGGAATGGCAGCGTTCACCTGCTCGGCGATGTACTTGGCAGCGGTCATATCCATGGTTCGTACTCTGCGTTGGCGACCATCAAAGGGTTCAGTCCGGAAACACCGCGGAACCGGCTTTGCCGGGCCGCCGGTGTTGCCCCCGGGCAGGGGGTTGGCGAAGCGACACGAAGTGCGCGAAGACTGGGGGTGCGCTCTATTTCGGTTCAGCCTTGCCTTCGTAGCGCTTGCTCCACTCGGCCAGGATGCGCTCGCGGTTCTTGGCGGCCCACTGGAAATCGTTCTTGGCGAGCAGCTTCTCGAAGTTGTCGGGAATGCCTTCGAGCCTGGATGCCACGCCGGGGTACGCGACCACGGCCCACCAGTTCGAGGTGACCGTGTTGGCCTCCTTGCTGGCCATCCAGTCGGCGAAGCGCTTGGCCTGCTCCATCTTCTTCGTCGTCTTCATGATGCTGGTGGCCTCGATGTCCCAGCCCAGGCCTTCCTTCGGGAAGATCAGGTCGACGGGCGCGCCCGACTTCTTGACCTGGTGCGCGCGAAACTCGAACGAGATGCCGATGGGGAACTCCCCCGCGCCCGCCTGCTTGCAAGGCTTGGAGCCCGAGTGCACGTACTGCGCCACGTTCTGGTGCAGCGCGTCCATGTATTTCCAGCCGTTGGCGTCGCCCATGTTCTGCAGCCACGAGGACACGTCCAGGTAGCCGGTGCCGCTGGAGGCCGGGTGCGGCATGGTGATCGTTCCCTTGTAAATAGGCTTGGCCAGGTCGGCCCAGCTTTCGGGCTTGGGCAGGCCGAGCTTCTTGGCCTCCACGCGGTTGAAGCAGATGGTGGCGGCCCACACGTCCATGCCGACCCAGCTCGGCGGCCGGGCGGCGTCGGAATAGGCGGGGTTGAGCTCCTTGAAGCCCTTGGGCTCGTAGGCCTGGAGCATGCCCTCCTGCTCCAGCAGCGCCAGGCTGCTGGCGGCCAGGCCGGCCACCACGTCGGCCTGCGGGTTGGCTTTTTCGGCCAGCAGCTTGGCGGTGACGATGCCCGTCGAGTCGCGGACCCACTTCACCTCGATGTCGGGGTTGGCCTTCTCGAAGGTGTCCTTGTAGAGCTTCATGGCGTCGGTCTCCAGCGCCGTATAGACCAGCAGCGGCGTGCGCTGCTGGGCCGATGCGAGGCCACTGGCGGCAAGGCCCATGGCTGCGATACAGAGGCCTGTCGCCATGTGGCGGGCGCTTCGAATCATCGTCATCTTCAACTCCTGTTCAGCTGGCTGTCGACCCCTGGGCGGGGTCGGGTTGGCGGGCTCCCGAAAAGCAGTGATGCAGCGTCGGGGTGAAGGCAATGTAGATTGGCGAATGCAGACTGTCAATAAAAGATTGTTGACAGTTTTCAATTCCCAGGGAAAATACGCTCCATGGCCACCAGCAACCACTCCTCCGCCCTCGCCTTTCTCCAGTCCAGCTCGCTGCCGATGCTGATGCAGGAAGAAATCGAGCGTTTGATCATGACCGGCGAGCTCCCCGTGGGCAGCCGCATCAACGAGAGCGAGTTGTCCCAGCGCTTCAACACCAGCCGCGGCCCGATCCGCGAGGCCTTGCGCGCACTGGAAGAAGCAGGGCTGGTGCGCAACGAGAAGAACCGCGGCGTGTTCGTGCGCGAGATCTCGTTCGAGGAGGCCGACGAGATCTATGAGCTGCGCGAAGCGCTCGAAGAAATCATCGGCCGCCGCGTGGCGCTCGCCATCAAGCCCGACGCGATCGAGCGCCTGCGGGCCATGCTCGACGCAATGCGCTCGGCGGCCCAGGCCCAGGACGTGGAGCAGTACGCGCAGCTCAACCTGCAGTTCCACGAAATCCTGCTCGACACGGCCGGCAGCCGCAAGCTCACCGAGACCTACAAGCGGCTCGTGAAGGAGCTGCACCTCTTTCGCATGCGCGCGCTCGACACTGGCGGCGGCCTGCGCGTGTCGGCCGACGAGCACCGCGAAATCGTCGAAGCCATCGCGAGCGGCAACCCCGAGGCGGCCGGCAAGGTCTTGCGCCAGCACGTCGCCGACAGCCGCGCACGCATGCACAAGGCGCTCGGACGCCCCGACGGCGCCGCCACTTCCACCCCGCAGAACAACCTGACCCGCAAGGAGACCTGAGATGACCTTGAAGACGCTTGAAGTGAATGCCCGCAGTTACCGCTGGATGAGCCGACCCGTCGTGGTCGTGTGCGTCGACGGCTGCGAGCCGGCCTACCTGGACGCGGCCATCGCGGCCGGCGTGGCGCCGTATATCGAGCGCATGCGCAACGGCGGTGCCGACCTGCTGGCCGACTGCGTGGTGCCGTCTTTCACCAACCCGAACAACCTGTCGATCGTCACCGGCGCGCCCCCCGCGGTGCACGGCATCTGCGGCAATTACTTCTTCGACCGCGAGCTCGGCCAGGAAGTCATGATGAACGACCCCAAGTACCTGCGCGCGGGCACCGTGCTGGCGGCCTTCGCCGACGCCGGCGCCAAGCTGGCGGTGGTGACGGCCAAGGACAAGCTGCGCAAGCTGCTGGGCCACCGCATGACCGGCATCTGCTTTTCCTCCGAGAAGGCCGACCAGGCCACGGTGGAAGAAAACGGCATCGACGGCGTGGTCCAGATGGTGGGCATGCCGGTGCCGTCGGTGTACAGCGCCGAGCTCTCGGAGTTCGTGTTCGCGGCCGGCGTGAAGCTCATGGAATCGCGCCGCCCCGACCTGATGTACCTGTCGACCACCGACTACGTGCAGCACAAGGCCGCCCCCGGCAGCCCCGCCGCCAACGCCTTCTACGCCATGATGGACGGCTACCTCGCGCAGCTGGACGCGCTCGGCGCCACCATCGTGCTCACGGCCGACCACGGCATGAACGACAAGCACGACGACAGCGGCGCGCCCAAGGTCATCTACCTGCAGGACGTGCTGGACGCCTGGTACGGCAAGGACAAGGCGCGCGTGATCCTGCCCATCACCGACCCCTACGTGGTGCACCACGGCGCGCTCGGCTCCTTTGCCACGGTGTATGCGCCCGACGAGGCCAGCGCGGTGGCCTGGATCGAGCGCATCCGCGGCATCCCCGGCATGGAACTGGTGCTTTCGCGCAAGGACGCAGCCGCGCGCTTCGAGCTGCCGCCCGACCGCATCGGCGACATCGTGGTGGTCAGCGAGCAAAGCACCGTCATCGGCACCGGCGCCAGCCGCCACGACCTGTCGGCGCTCGAAGTGCCGCTGCGCTCCCACGGCGGCGTGTCGGAGCAGCGCGTGCCGCTGATCTGCAACCGGCCCGTCACGGGCATCGCGGCCGGCCGCCGGCTGCGCAACTTCGACGCCCTCGACCTCGCCCTGAACCACGCCCAGTAATCCCCGGAGAACGTCATGAGCCAAGCCATGTTGAAGCCAGGCACCGTCCACAAGGAAGCGCTGCGCATCGCCGGAGAAAAGGTCTATCGCGATCGCACGATCGAGGTGACCTACCCCTACACCGGCGAGGTGATCGCCACCGTGCCCAAGGCCACGCTGGAAGACGTGCGCGTCGCCTACAAGATCGCGCGCGACTACAAGTCGACCCTCACGCGCTACGAGCGCTACAAGATCCTGATGCGCGCGGGCGAGATCATCGCTTCGCGCCTGGACGAGATCTCGCGTGTCATCACGCTCGAATCGGGCCTGTGCCGCAAGGACTCGCTGTACGAGGTGGGGCGCGCTTCGGATGTGCTGCTGTTCGCGGCCAACCAGGCGCTGGTGGACGACGGCCAGGTGTTCTCTTGCGACCTCACGCACCACGGCAAGAGCCGCAAGGTCTACACGCTGCGCGAGCCGCTGCAGGGCGCGATCACCGCCATCACGCCGTTCAACCACCCGCTGAACCAGGTGATCCACAAGGTGGCGCCCTCCATTGCCACCAACAACCGCATGGTGCTCAAGCCCAGCGAGAAGACGCCGCTCACGGCCTTCATCCTGGCGGACATCCTGTACGAGGCGGGCCTGCCGCCGCCGATGCTGTCGGTCCTCACGGGCGACCCGCGCGAGATCGCCGACGAGATGCTCACCAGCGCCGACGTCGACCTCGTGACCTTCACCGGCGGCGTGGCCATCGGCAAGTACATCGCGGGCAAGGCCGTGTACAAGCGCCAGATCCTGGAGCTGGGCGGCAACGACCCGATCATCGTGATGGACGACGCCGACATCGAAGAAGCGGCCACGCTCGCGGCCAGCGGCTCCTACAAGAACTCGGGCCAGCGCTGCACCGCCATCAAGCGCATGCTGGTGCAGGAGTCGGTGGCCGACCGCTTCGTGGAACTGCTGGTCGAGAAGACCCGCGCGCTGAAGCACGGCGACCCGATGGACCCGGCCACGGACGTCGGCACCGTGATCGACGAAGCGGCCGCGAAGCACTTCGAGTCGGTAGTCAACGAAGCCGTCGCGGCCGGCGCGCGGCTCTTGCACGGCAATGTGCGCAGCGGCGCGTCGTATTCGCCCACGGTGCTGGACCACGTCGATCCCGAGATGACGGTGGCCAGGCAAGAGACCTTCGGCCCCGTGTCGCCGGTGATCCGCTTCAGGACCATCGCGGACGCGATCCGCATCTCCAACGGCACGGCCTACGGCCTGTCGTCGTCGATCTGCACCAACCGGCTGGACGACATCACGCGCTTCATCCGCGAACTCAACGTGGGCAGCGTCAACGTGCGCGAGGTGCCGGGCTACCGCCTGGAGCTCACGCCCTTCGGCGGCATCAAGGACTCGGGCCTGGGCTACAAGGAAGGCGTGCTCGAGGCGATCAAGAGCTTCACCAACACCAAGACCTATTCGCTGCCATGGTAGTTGCCGCTCCCCTGGACATCGCGGGCATCGTGGCGCTGTTCGAGGCCAAGGGCCATGCGCAGTACGACGGCGAGCCCGTCACGCAACTGGAGCACGCGCTGCAGTCGGCGCACCTGGCCGAGCAGGCCGGCGCGTCCAGTGCGCTGGTCACGGCCTGCCTGCTGCACGACCTGGGGCACCTGCTGCACGACATGGACGGCACGCCCACGCAGCAAGGCACGGACGACCTGCACCAGTACCGCAGCCGCGCCTTCCTGAAGCACCTCTTCGGCCCGGCCACGCTCGACCCGATCCGGCTGCACGTGGACGCCAAGCGCTACCTGTGCGCGCGCGAAACGGGCTACCTGGAAGCGCTGTCGGCCGATTCGCAGCGCAGCCTCGTGCTGCAGGGCGGCGTGTTCGACGACGCGCAGGCCCGCTACTTCGAGGCCCTGCCGCACGCGCTCGACGCCGTGCGCCTGCGCCGCTGGGACGACAGCGCCAAATGCGCCGGCGCGAAGACGCCCGACCTGATGCACTACGCACGGCACATGGCGCTCGCGACGAAGCAGGCCGCCGCGGAGCAAGCGTGAGCCTCGCGCCACCGACCAGGCTGACGCGCCGGCGCGCCACGCCGCAGGACATTCCCTTTCTGCTCGACCTGCGGCAGCGCACCATGAACGGCCACGTCGTGGCCTCGGGCGCCGAAGTCAGCGACGCCCATCACATGGCGCGGCTGATGCACCGCTTCGAATGCGCCGAGCTGCTGTTGCACGAGGGCGCGCCGGTCGGCCTGCTCAAGGTGTCGCGCGACGCGCACGAGTGGGTCGTCATCCAGATCCAGCTGGCGCCCGGCTACCAGGGCGGGGGCATCGGCACCGGCCTGCTGGCCGAGGTGGTCGACGAAGCGGCGAACGCGGGCGTCGACCTCACGCTCAGCGTGCTGCGGGCGAATCCGGCGAAGTCGCTCTACCAGCGCTTCGGATTCGTGGTCGAGCGCGAGACCGAGTTTTCCTTCGAGATGCGGCGCAAGCCTGACGACCCGCAAAACCCACCAACCCCACGCAACCCGCGAGACCGACATGCGCCCCTTCTGGATCGAACAGGCCCTGTTCAACGACGGCGATCTGGCCCCCGCGCTGCAGGGCGCGCAGCGGGCCGACGTCTGCATTGTCGGCGGCGGCTTCACCGGCCTGTGGACCGCCATCCAGGCGAAACAGCGCAACCCCGCGCTGGACATCGCCATCGTCGAGAGCGACCTCTGCGGCTCGGGCGCCAGCGGCCGCAACGGCGGCTGCCTGCTCACGTGGTCGGCCAAGTTCTTCACGTTGCGCCGGCTGTTCGGCGAGGCCGAGGCGATCCGCCTGGTCAGGGCATCGGAAGCCGCGGTGCAGCACATCGCCGACTTCTGCCGCGCGCAGGGCATCGACGCCGAACTGCGGCAGGACGGCACGCTCTACACCGCCACCTCGCAGGCCCAGGTCGGCGTGCTCGACCCGGTGATGAAGGGGCTGGAAGACTGCGGCATTCATTCCTACCACCACCTGCCGCCCGAGGAAGTGGCGCGGCGCTCGGGCTCCGCGCGCAACCTGGCCGGCGTGTTCTCGCCCATTGCGGCGACCGTGCACCCGGGCAAGCTGGTGCGCGGGCTGCGGCGCGTGGCGCTGCGCATGGGCATCCGCATCTACGAGCGCAGCCCGATGATCGACTTCACGCAGGGCCACCCGGTCACGGTGCGCACGCCCGCCGGCAGCATCGAGGCGCCGAAGCTGGTGCTCGCGATGAATGCATGGATGGCCAGCGCCCTGCCCCGCTTCGAGCGCAGCATCGCCATCGTCTCCAGCGACATGGTCATCACCGAGAAGTGCCCCGAACTGCTGCACGCCACGGGCCTGGTCGACGGTGTCTCGGTGCTCGACTCGCGGACCTTCGTGTACTACTACCGCACCACCGCCGACGGCCGCCTCATGCTGGGCAAGGGCGGCAACACCTTCGCCCGGGGCGGGCGCATCGCGCCGGTGTTCGACCAGCGCTCGCCTTACGAGGCCGACCTTCAGCGCGCGCTGCACAGCTTCTTTCCCTCGCTGCGCGACGTGCCGGTGACCGCCAGCTGGAACGGACCGTCCGACCGTTCGGTGACGGGTTTCCCGTTCTTCGGAACGCTCGAGGGCTCGCCGCACATCAGCTACGGCTTCGGCTACTCGGGCAACGGCGTCGGGCCCACCTACATGGGCGGGCAGATCCTGTCCTCGCTGCTGCTGGACGAGGACAACGCGTGGACGCGCAGCCCGATCGTGCAGGGGCCGCTGGGGCAGTTTCCGCCCGAGCCCCTTCGCTACATCGGCTCCATCGTCGTGCGCGATGCCATCCGCCGCAAGGAAGCGGCCGAAGACCGCGACAGCCGGCCGTGGATGGTCGACCGTCTGCTCAGCAAGCTCGCGAACGCGGCGGGCAAGGCGGACAAGGCCTGAGCGCCGGCGGGTTGCTTTTCTCGCTCTTCAGGCGGCTCTTGCAATCGGAATCACGGCGCTGGCCATGCCGCGATGAACCTCCGCCTCGCCGTGCCTGGCCAGCAGCTGCATCAGGTGCTTGCGGATCAGCATGCCGGGCCGGTCGGACTCCATCGAATACTCCACGCCGCGCCGGCGCGTGTCGACCAATGCGTCGGGGTCGGTCGATTCGAGGATATCCTTGTCCTCGCGCGTCACCGCCTCGTCGAAGTCGATCAGCATCTGCGCCGCGCAGTCGGCCTCGGTGTCGTTGCGGAACAGCCATTGGCACAGCTGCATGCGGCCGTCGTCGATGGGCGTGAAGCAGTTGATGATGATGTGGCGCACGCCGCTCGGGTACTCGATGTCGAGCCGGCGCGAGAACGGCAGGAAGTAGGCGTTGCGCATGTGGCGCGTGGTGATGGGGTCGGTCACGCCGCTGATCGCGTGGAACTTCACCGGGTTGGTGGCCTCGATGACCGTCTCGGCGTAGAAGCCCGATTCGTTTTCCACCAGCTCGTACTTGCTCGGCTTCGGGCTCGCGGCCACGCCGAAGGTGGCGCGGTGCACGAAGCTGAAGTGCGAGTTGTCGAAGGAGTTTTCGAGCGCGCGCATCGGGCTGGTCTGCCACTCTTCGTAGAACTGGAAGATGGTGCGGTAGCCCGCGTCGTCGAACTCCGGAATGGCGGGAATGTCGGCGATCGGGTCTTCCAGCGCCACCCACGCATAGCCGTAACGCGCGGTGCAGTGGTAGGCCGTGGTGCGGTACTCGGGCGAGATCTTGCGGTCGGGCTCGTACTGGGGAATGCGCACCACCTGGCCGCTGCGGTCATAGGTCCAGCCGTGGTAGCCGCACTGGATGGCGCCGGTGCCGCAGGCCTGGCCTTCGCTGTCCACGCACCAGCCCTTCGACAGTTTCGCGGTGCGGTGGCAGCAGCGGTCGCGCAGCGCGGCGGGCTGGCCGTCGGCGTCGATGAAGAGAACGATGTCTTCGCCCAGCAGCCTGAAGGGCCTGGGGCCGTGGGCCAGTTCGGTGAGCGGCATGACGGCATGCCAGAACTTGCGAAAGACGGGTTGTTGGGTAACGAGCATGCGCGGACTCCTTCTGTGGTCGTGTGGGGACGAACTGAAAGAGCAATTTCCTGCCGTCGACGACGAGGGGCCCGTCGCGCGGCTGAACGCTTCTACTCTGCGCAAGCTGCCATGCAAATTGCGCGCCCGGATTGTGGCGCGGCTTGTTCGCCGATGCACGTTTTCTTTGGCAATGCCCGAGCAAAACCCCTTGGCATGCCTCGTGCATGAACGAGTGCAAGAGTAGAAGCGTTCAGCAGCGCACGCACCAACCACGTGCGCCCGCCCGGAAATTGCTCTTGAAGCGCCTTCCGCTTTTTGCGGAGGGGATTCAAGACCCGAAGATTCCGAGGCCAGCCCCACATGCAACGTCGATTCTTTCTCGCGGCCAGCACGGCCGCCCTTGCGCCCATCGCCGCGCCTTCCGTGTTCGCACAAAGCGGTGGCAAGCTCACCCCGCTCAAGTTCACGCTCGACTTCCGCATCAACGGGCAGACCGCGCCGTTCTTCCTCGCGCTGGCCAAGGGCTACTACAGGGACGAGGGTCTCGACGTGAGCATCGACACCGGCGCCGGCTCGGTCGCGTCCATCACGCGCATCGCCAGCGGCGTGTACCAATTGGGGCTGGGCGACATCAGCTCGCTGGTCGAGTTCAACGCGCAGAACCCCGGCACGCCGATGGTGCAGGCCGTGTACCAGTACTACAACCGTGCACCGTTCGTGATCATCGGCCGCAAGGACCGTGGCGTGACCGGCGACTTCAGGAGCCTCGCGGGCAAGAAGGTGGCGGCCGCCGCCGTCGAGTCGACCCGCCGCACCTGGCCGATGGTGGCGCGCAAGCAGGGCATGCGCGGCGACGCCTTCCAGTGGCAGACCACCGACTTCAGCGCGCGCGACAACGTGATGGTGCGCGGCGACGTCGATGCCGCCACCTACTTTCACGACTCCGCCGTGTCGCTGTTCGCGCGCATGAAGCCCGACACGCTGTCGGTGCTCAAGTACGCGGACGCGGGCGTCGACCTGTACGGCAACGCCATCCTCGCGAGCAGCAACCTCGTCGCGCAGAATCCGAAGGTGGTGGCCGCTTTTCTGCGCGCGAGCAACCGCGCCATCGTCGAGACCTTTGCCAACCCGGGGCCGAGCATCGCGGCCATGCGCCAGCGGGAACCCATCCTCGACGAGAAGATCGAACTCGAGCGCTGGGGCATCACCGCGCAGTACGTGGGCGCGGCCGACACCCGCGGCCACGGCCTGGGCGACATCCGCAAGCTCACGCTCGAACAGCAGGTCGACGAAGTGGCCGACGTGTTCGGCCTCAAGATCAAGGCGCGTCCGACGCCATCTTCAACACATCCATGCTCCCATCGCGCAGCAACGCACCCTCCTCCCCTCCAAGGCATGAACAACTCCAGCAGCAGCAACAACAACATCACGTCCTACCCTACGGAAACCACGCTCGACGAGCGCGACGGCCGCTACCTGCGCAAGGCCATCGTGTGGTCGCACGCGGCGCGGCGCCGGGGCAACCGCCCCTTCGGCTCGGTCATCGTCTCGGCCGCCGGTGAAATACTCGCCGAGGCCGGCAACAGCAACGCCGAAACCGGCGACTGCACCGCCCACGCCGAAATCAACGCGCTGCGCGCGCTGGCCGGGCGCAAGCTCACGCGCGAAGAACTCGCGGGCGCCACGCTCTATGCGTCGGGCGAGCCCTGCGTGATGTGCGCGGGCGCCATCTTCTGGTCGAACATCGGCCGCGTGGTGTTCGGCATCGACGCCGAGCGCCTGCGCGTGTTCCGCGGCGAACGGCAGGACCAGCGCGACGCGGAGCTGTCGTGCCGCGATGTGTTTCGCGCGTCGCCGCATGCGATCGAATGCATCGGGCCTGCGTTGATCGACGAGGCGAGTGCCGCGCATGACGGCGCGTGGAAGAGCTGAGCGCCGCCCCGGCCCGCACTAGACTCCCCGCATGCCCTGGCACGCCCGTCTCCACCTCGACTACAAACAAGAAGCCGCCCGCACCGTCGCCCGCTTTCGCCATGACGGCCCGCTGCGCATCCTGCAGAGCCTCTACCCCGAAGGCGACGCCGTCTGCCACAACGTGCTCGTGCACCCGCCGGGCGGCCTGGTGGGCGGCGACACGCTGGACATCGACATCGAGGCCGCCGACGGCAGCCACGGCCTGATCACCACGCCGGGGGCCTCGCGCTTCTACCGCTCCGAGGGCGAACTGGCGCTGCAGCGCACGCGCATCCGCCTGGCGGCCGGCGCGCGGCTCGAATGGCTGCCGCTCGAAGCCATCTGCTACAGCGGCTGCCAGGCCGAGAACCGCCTGAGCCTCGAGGTGGCGCCCGGCGCCGAGCTGATCGGCTGGGACGTCACCGCGCTCGGCCTGCCCAACGCCAACCAGCCCTTCGAGCGCGGCACCTACCTGCAGCACATCGAGGCGCCCGGTGTGTGGCTGGAGCGCGGGCGCATCGACGCGGCCGACCAGCGGCTGCTGCAAAGCCCCATCGGCCTGGGCGGGCACCGCTGCATGGCCTCGCTGTTCTTCGTGGCGGGCTCTCCGGTGGCGCGCGCGCGGCGCGACGCGCTGCTCGCGCATGCGCGCACGCTGCTCGAAGCCAGCCCGCTGTTCGACAGCGCCGGCGCCACCAGCCCGCATGCCGAGGTGGTGGTGCTGCGCGTGCTGGCCCCCGTGGTCGAGCCCGCGATGCAGCTGCTGCGCCAGGTGTGGCAGGCATGGCGCGCCGAGCTGTGGCAGCTGCCCCCGGCCACGCCGCGCATCTGGTCGACCTGAGCCCCGGCCGGACCTCGAAGCCGCATTTGTAGGCACTGTCTGACGGACAGCCGCTTTACAAAGGCGCACGCTGGCTCTTTTGCCCAGCGGAACGAGGATCGGCCATGTCCATCGACGACACCCCGGACGCAAGAACGCGGCTTCACCGGCATCTCGCACGCTTCAACGCCGACCGGCTGAAGCTCGGCATCCCCTCGCCCCGGTGGCAGGACGAGCTGGCCCGCGAGCACGACTGCCGCCTGCTCGAAGGCAAATACCTCGAAGCCCTGCGCGCCACGGTGCAGGTCGAGGCCTCGGCCTCGGCGGGCAACGCGGCGCATTTCGCTTCCTGGTTCGAGTCGCTGGCGGACATCGGCCCCGGCCAGCACCACCCGCTGTTCGACTGGCTGGCCCGCGAAGCCACGCTGGCGCAGATGCGCTGGTTCCTCACGCAGGAAGCTGCGGGCGAAGCCGGCTTCGAAGACCTGCTGGCCTACACCCAGGTCAAGCTGCCGCCGCAGCCCAAGCTCGAATGCGCGCGCAACTTCTGGGACGAGATGGGCCACGGCAAGCAAAGCGCCATGCACGGCCAGATGCTCGAGCACATGGTGCGCGAGCTCGACCTGCGCCCCGCCATCGAGACCACGGTATGGGAGTCGCTGGCGCTGGCCAACACCATGGTCGGCCTGGCGACCACGCGCCGCTACGGCTACCACGCCATCGGCGCGCTGGGCGTCATCGAGCTCACGGCGCCGGGCCGCGTGAAGCAGGTGGCCGCGGGCATGCGCCGGCTGGGGCTGGGCGGCCGGGCGCGCGCCTACTTCGACCTGCACGCGGCGCTGGACATCTCGCACTCGCGCGCGTGGATCCGCGAGGTGATCCGCCCGCTGGTCGACGCCGACCCGGCCTGCGGCCAGTTCATCGCCGAAGGCGCGCTGATGCGCCTGGTCTGCGGCGAGCGCTGCTTCGCGCGCTACACCGCCGAGCTGCGGCACGCCGAGGAGGCCCTCGCATGCTGAACGCGGCCGGCGTGCTGCGCCAGGTGGCGGCCACCGGCTACCGCTTCACCACCGTGACGCCGCTCACGCACCAGCGCGTGCTGGCGCGGCGCGGGCGCGAGCCGGGCGCCACGCTGCGCGACGTGTTCGGCTGGAACCTGCCGTTCGAGGCGCGTGCGCTGCCGCCGGCGCTGCTGGCCGCCATGGAACAGGCGGGCCTGGTGCAACGCACGGGCTCGCTGCTGCTCAGCACGGTGCGCATCGCCAGCCTGGGCGACGACCTGTTCTTTCATTCGGCCTACCCCACGGTCGAGGAGAACGCCGTGTTCTTCGGACCCGACACGCACCGCTTCGCGCGCTTCATCCGCGATGCGCTGGCACGGCGGCGCAAGACATCGCCCGGGCAGCCGCTGCGCGTGCTGGACGTGGGCTGCGGCAGCGGCGCGGGCGGCATCGCGGTGGCGCGCGCGCTGGCCGCCATGGGCGCGGCGGCGACGGTGGTCATGAACGACATCAACCCGCTTGCGCTGCGCTACGCGGCCGTCAACGCCGAAGCGGCCGGCGTGCCGGTGACGCTCGCGCAGGGCGACGCGCTCTCGGCGGTCGAAGGCGCGTTCGACCTCGTCGTGTCGAATCCGCCCTACCTGGACGACGCCGCGCAGCGCGCCTACCGCCACGGCGGCGCGCGGCTCGGGCGGGCGCTCAGCGTGCGCATCGCGGCCGAGGCGCTCAAGCGGCTGGCACCGGGCGGGCAGTTGCTGCTGTACACCGGCGTGGCGATGGTCGACGGCGAAGACCCCTTCCTTGCCGAGCTGCAGCCGCTGCTGGCCGCGCCGGGCTTCGACTGGTCGTACACCGAGATCGACCCCGACGTGTTCGGCGAGGAGCTGGAGCGGCCGGTGTATGCGCACATCGACCGCATCGCCGCCGTCGGCCTCGTCGCCACCCGCGCACCGGAGGCCGCGTGATGGCCGCCGAGCTCGACCTGGACATCGACCTCGGCCCCGACACCGCCCGGCTCGCGGTGGTGCGCGAGTGCAGCGTGCTGGAGCGCATGCCCAAGTGGCTCATCTGCGTGCCGCTGGTGGCGCAGTGGCTGTGGCTGTCGCTGCGCCACGGCGGCGCCACGGTGCCGGCCGCGGCCAACCCGCAGCTCACCACCGGCGGACTGGTGGGCGACGGCAAGCTCGAATACTTCCGCGGCATGGGCCCGCTGGCGCGCTCGCTCACGGCCGACTACTGCGCGGTGCTCAACGACGGCAAGGCCACCGACTACGCCCTGCGCGCGGCCATGGCCGGCAGCGGCCTCGCGTTTCCCGTGGTCGCCAAGCCCGACCTCGGCCTGTGCGGCTACGGCGTGCGCCAGCTGTCCGACATGGCGGCGCTGCGCGCGTACCTGGCGGCCTTTCCGCTGGGCGAGACGGTGGTGCTGCAGCGCTACCTGCCGCAAGAAGGCGAAGCCGGCCTCTTCTATGCACGCGACCCGGTCACGGGCCAGGGCCGAATCATCGGCTTGGCGCTGCGCTACTTTCCGCGCGTGACGGGCGACGGCCGCAGCACCGTGGCCCAACTCGTGGCCGCCGACGTGCGCGCGCGCCGCATCGCGCGCACGCCGCGCCACCAGTGCAGCGTGCCGCCCGACAGCGTGCCGGCGGCCGGCCAGCAGGTGCGGCTGGCCACCATCGGCTCGACGCGCGTGGGCGGCCTGTACCGCGACGGCGCGGCGCTCGTCACGCCGGAGCTGGTGCAGGCGGTCGACGCCATCGCGCGCGACATGCCCGAGTTTCATTTCGGGCGCTTCGACGTGCGCTACGACAGCCTGCGCGAGCTGCGCGCCGGGCGCGGCTTCACCATCATGGAAGTCAACGGCGCGGGCTCCGAGGCCATCGAGGCCTGGGACCCCGACATCGGCGTGGTGCAAGGCTTTCGCATGGTCTTCGCCAAGCAGCGGCTGCTCTTTGCCATCGGCGCCGCGCAACGCAAGAAAGGCGTGCGGCCCATCGGCCTGCTCGCACTCGCACGGCTCAACCGGCGGCAGAACCGGTTGGTCGACCGCTATCCGCCCTCCAACTGAGCCATCGCATGCCCATGCAGACGGAAACCCTCGCCACGCACGCCTTCCCGACACCCGCGCCGCAGCCGGGGCCGCACACGCTGGAAACCCGCTGGGCCACCGACGAGGAGGACGTGCGCGACGCCCAACGCCTGCGCTTTCGGGTGTTCGCGCAGGAAATGGGCGCGCGCCTGACACCGCCCGCCGGCACGCCGCCCGGCCTGGACGCCGACCGCTTCGACCCCTTCTGCGACCACCTGCTGGTGCGCGCCGTCGACCCGGTGCACGGCCCCGGCCCGCTCATCGGCACCTACCGCGTGCTGACGCCCGAGGCGGCGCGGCGCGCGGGCGGTTTCTACACCGACACCGAGTTCGACCTGTCCCCGCTCACGCCGCTGCGCGCGCGGGCGCTGGAGCTGGGCCGCTCGTGCGTCGACGCGCAGTGGCGCTCGGGCAGCGTCATCATGGCGCTGTGGACCGCGCTCGGCCAGTACATGGTCGACCACCGGCTCGACACCATGATCGGCTGCGCCAGCATCGGCATGGAAGACCACGGCCTTGCGGCCGCGCGGCTGTGGCACCGGCTGTGCCGCACGCACCTGGTGGAGCAGCGCTGGCGCGTCGAGCCGCGCGTGGCGCTGCCGCTGGACACCGGCGCGGAGGCCGACGCCGATGCCGACAGCGACGCCGCCCCGCCCGCCGCGCCCCCGCTCATCAAGGGCTACCTGCGCTGCGGCGCGCGCCTGCTCGGGCCGCCCGCGCTCGACCTGGCCTTCAACACCGCCGACCTGCCGATGATGCTGCGCGTGGACGACGTCGCCCCGCGCTACCGCCAGCACTTCTTCGGCGTGTCCGCGTGAGGTTCCGGGCGCGGTCGCGGCGCGCGCTGATTCCGCTGGTGGCGGCCCAGTTCCTCAGTTCGCTGGCCGACAACGCGCTGCTGATCGTGGCCATCGGCCTGCTCATGCAGCGCCACGCGCCGGGCTGGATGACGCCCGCGTTGCGGCTGTTCTTCTACCTGTCGTACGTGCTGCTCGCCGCCTTCGCGGGCGCCGTGGCCGACGCCGCGCCCAAGGGCCGCGTGCTGATGGCCACCAACCTGCTCAAGCTCGGCGGCTGCGCGCTGCTGATGTGGCAGGTGCAGCCGCTGGTGGCATATGCGCTGGTGGGGCTGGGCGCGGCGGCGTACTCGCCGGCCAAGTACGGCCTGCTGCCCGAGCTGCTGCCGCAGGACGAGCTGGTGGCCGCCAACGGCTGGGTCGAGGCGGCCACGGTGCTGTCGATCCTGTTCGGGGTGGCGCTGGGCAGCACGCTGGTCGACCGGGGGCTGGCGCTGCCCGCCATCGGCGGGGTGTACCTGCTGGCCGCCGCCTTCACGCTCGCGATCCCGCACAGCCCGGCGCGCGACCGCGCGGCGCTGGCCCACCCGGGCCGGTTGCTGCGCGACTTCGGGCACTCGCTGATGCTGCTGTGGCGCGATGCCGACGCCCGCATTTCGCTGGCCGTCACCAGCCTGTTCTGGGCCGCGTCGGCCACCCTGCAGTTCCTGGTGCTGCGCTGGGCCGCCGAGCGGCTGGGCCTGGCGCTGTCGCAGGGCGCGCTGCTGCAGATCGCCGTGGCCGTCGGCATGGCGGCGGGGGCCGTGGGGGCGGCGCGCTGGTTTCCGCTGGAGCGCGCCCGGCGCGCGCTGCCGCTGGGCATGCTGCTGGGCGCGGTGGTCATGGCCATGACGCTGGTCACCCGGCCCGCCGTGGCGGTGCCGATGCTGGTGGCGATCGGGGTGCTGGCCGGGCTGCTGCTGGTGCCGATGAACGCGCTGCTGCAAAGCCGCGGCTTGCAGCGCATGCACCCGGGCCAGTCGATCGCGGTGCAGAACGCCAACGAGAGCACGGCCTCGCTGGCCATGCTCGGCGTGTACGGCGCGCTGATCTACCTCGATGCGCCGCTGCTGCCCACGCTGGCGGGCCTGGGCGGCTTCCTGCTGCTGGCGATGGGGGCGATCCTGCTCTGGTCGCGCCGCCAACGGGCCCGGCGCGACGCGCTGGCCGCGCAGAACGGCTGACGCGCAGGGGCACGCCGCCCGGGAGCAGTCCGGAAATGGCCCCTGAACCGCCCTGGCAGGGCTGAAATGTGGCTGAAGACGGCCTGAAAACAGGCAAAGGGTGAGGCACTTCGTATACAGTCCCGCACCTACTGCTTCACGACCAGCCGCCAGAGTGAACTTCAGAAAATCTGCCAACAGCCTGGTCGTTCGTCTGCTCGTGATGGGCCTGGTGATGGCGATCATCGGGACCGCCGCCAGCTACATCCAGCTCACCCGCTTCCTGCGCGAAGACCTGACCCACTCGGTGGCCGCCCAGCAAAGCGCGCTGGCCGCCTACGTGGCCCGGGACGTCGACAACTACCTGGGCGACCGGCTGTCGTTCCTGGAGCGCCTGGCGGCCACCCTGCCGCCAGCCCTGCTGGCGCAACCCGCGCCGCTGCACGCATGGCTGGCCGAGCGCGGTGCCCTGAGCCCCGTCTTCCCGCTCGGCCTGACGGTCGCCGACGCCTCGGGCCGGCGGCTGGACGGCGCGGGGCAACTCGTTACGGACGCTCTGGAATTCACCTCGGCGCTCGCCGGAAAGCCCGCGCTGGGCCGTCCACAGGCCACGGCCGCGCGGCATTCGGTGCTGCCCATGGCCGTGCCCGTGCGCGACGGCAACGGCCGGGTGGCCGCCGTGCTGCTGGGCACGGCCGACCTGTCGGCCGACGGCCTGCTCGACCACCTGCAACGCGGGCGCGTGGGCCAGGCCGGCGGCATCCTGGTGGTGTCGCCGCGCGACCGCATCTTCGTGGCCTCGACGGACGCCTCGATGACGCTCACGCCCACCCCGCCCGACGGCGTGAACCTGCTGCACGACCGGGCCATGGCCGGCTTTCGCGGCAGCGGCACGACGCGCAACGCCCGGGGCATCGACGAAATCTCCGCCATCGCCTCGGTGCCCAGCAGCGGCTGGTTCGTGGTGGCGCGGCTGCCCGTCTCGCAAGCGCTGGCCCCGGTGGCGCGCATGCAGACCTTCATCCTGCAGCAGCGCGCGCCCGCCGTGGCCATGGTGCTCGTCGTCATCGGGCTGATCATGGCGTGGCTGCTGCGGCCGCTGCTGCGCGCGGCCGCCCAGGCCGACCGCATGACGCGCGGCGAACTCCCGCTGGCGCCGCTGCGGGTGGTGCGCGACGACGAGATCGGCCACCTCACGCAGGCCTTCAACCGACTGCTGGCCAAGCTGCTCGACAACCAGCAGGCGCTGGCGCGGCTGGCCCACCACGACAGCCTGACCGGCCTGCCCAACCGCAAGCTGCTCGACGAACGGCTGCAGCAGGCGCTGGTGCGCGCCAAGCGCCATTCACGCCAGGTGGCCGTGCTCTACCTCGACCTGGACGGCTTCAAGCAGCTCAACGACACGCTCGGCCACGAGGCGGGCGACAAGGCGCTGCTGGAAATCGCGCACCGGTTGCAGGCGCTGGTGCGGCAGACCGACACCGTGGCGCGCATCGGCGGCGACGAGTTCGTGCTGCTGGCCGCCGACTTCGAAGGCACCGCCGCACAGGGCGCGGCCACGCTGGCACAGCGCTGCATCGACGCCATCTCCAGGCCGCTGCAGCTGGACAGGCCGCCCGAGGCGGGGCATTGCGGCGCGGTCATCGGCGTGTCGATCGGCATTGCCCTGGGCAACGGCGACGAAACGCCTCGCGACCTGCTCGCCGCGGCCGACACCGCCATGTACCGCGCCAAGCAGAACGGGCGCGGGAGCTACGCGGTGACGCCCGTGCCGGACCCAGCGCCGGCCAGTCCCTGAGCCGGCGTGTCGGTGCGCGGCAGGCGCAATTGCTTCTTCAGCGTCTCGAACACCTGCCGCGTGACCGGGTTGACCACGTGGCTGCGGATGTAGAGGTGGTAGGCCAGGTCGGGCAGGCGCGGCATGCCGTCGCCCGCGCCCAGCACGCGCAGGCCCGCGTCCAGCTGCTCCACGCCGCGCGCCGTCACGCCCAGCCCCGCGCGCAACGCGGCCTTGATGCCGATCAGGCTCGACGAGGTGTAGCGCGGCGTCCAGGCCACGCCCGCCGCGTCGAGCGCCTCGTGGCCGATGCGCCGGAAGATGCTCGGCCCGTCGGCCATGATCAGCGGCACCGGCTTGGTCGGGTCGTGCACGTAGCCTGCGGCGCACAGCCACACGGTGGGTGAGTTGCGCAGCACCACGCCCTCGAACTGCGCGTCGGCGCGGTTGGAGATGATCATGTCGACCTCCCCGCTCTTGAGCGACGTCATCAGGTAGGGGCTGCGGCCGATGTGGATGTCCAGCTGCAGCAGCGGCGACGTGCGCGCCACCTCGGCCAGCAGCAGCGGCAGCATGGTCTCGGCCACGTCGTGCGGCGCGCCGATGCGCAGGTTGCCCTCGAGCTGGCCCTGCCGCAGGCTGCGCAGCGCCTCGTCGTTCAGCGCGAGCATGTGGTGCGCGTAGGTGAGCAGCCGTTCGCCGTGCTCGGTCAGGCGCTTCTGGCGGCCCTGCTTCACGAACAGCGGGTGGCCGATCTGCTCTTCGAGCCGCTGCATCTGCTGCGTCACGGCCGACTGCGTGCGCCCCAGGTGAACGGCGGCCGCCGCAAAGCTGTGGTGGCTGACGACAGCGGCAAAGGAGCGCAGGAGTTCAAGGTCGAGCGTGGGCATACATCAATTTTATTAATGTATTTCGTGCGGCGCTTGGATTGTGGCGTCACGCCGCCGTCACTACAGTGAATGCACATCAAACAGGCAACCCCACTGGAGAAACCGCATGAGCACCCCGTCCGAGCAACGCCAGCAAGCCGTCACCGCGTCCATCGACGCCATGAAGAAAGCCATCGGCGGCGCTGAAGCAACCCGGGACAACCTGGACACCGTGCTCGGCGCGCTGCAAGACCTGGCCGCCCACACCGAGTACTGGGGCGCGGCCGACTTTCCGGCGCCCGAGGCCGGCGAGCACCAGGCCCGCTACCTCATCGCCGAAGACGCGGACCAGAGCTACGCGCTGTACCTGAACGTCATGCGTCCCGGCAAGAAGATCGTGCCGCACAACCACACCACCTGGGCCTGCATCGCGGCCGTGGAAGGCACCGAGCACAACCGCGTGTACGCGCGCACCGACGACGCCAGCGTGCCCGGCGTGGGCAAGCTCGAGCAGACGGCGCTGGTCGTCGTGGCGCCGGGCACGGGCATCGCGCTGATGCCCGAGGACATCCACTCGGTCGAGATCCAGGGCGAGCAGGTCATTCGCCACCTGCACATGTACGGCCGCGCGCTGGAAACGCTGAACCAGCGCACCGCCTACGACCTGGCGGCCGGCACCTACCAGACCATGGGCATCGGCGTGCAGACGCGCCGCTAAGCGCCCCCTCTTTCCCCTTCGCTTCGACAACACATGCGGGCCGCTCCGGCGGCCTCGCAGGACTTCGTTCGTTCCAACGACCCGCACCCATGACCTCTTTCATCGACCCGAAGACCCTCAAGACCTGGCTGCACGACGGCGCCGAAATCGCGCTGCTCGACGTGCGCGAGCACGGCCAGTACGGCGAGGCGCACCTGTTCTACGGCATTCCCCTGCCCTTCAGCCGGCTCGAGGTCGACGCCCCGCGCCTCGTACCGCGCCGCGCCGTGCGCGTGGTGGTCTACGACGAAGGCAATGCCGACGTGGCCGAACGCGCCGCCGCGCAACTGGCCTTGCTGGGCTACACCGACGTGCACGTGCTGCAGGGCGGCGCGCCCGCATGGAAGGCCGCGGGCTACGTGCTCTTCGCGGGCGTCAACCTGCCCTCGAAGACCTTCGGCGAACTGGCCGAGGAGGTCTATCACACGCCCCGCGTCAGCGCCGACCAGCTGGCCGAGATGCTCGCCCGAGACGACAAGGTGGTGGTGCTCGACGGCCGCCCGGTCAGCGAGTTCCACAAGATGAACATCCCCAGCGCCACCTGCTGCCCCAACGGCGAACTGGCCTTCCGCGTGCGCCAGTTGGTGCCCGACACCACCACGCCCATCGTCATCAACTGCGCGGGCCGCACGCGCAGCATCATCGGCGCGCAGACGCTCATCAACCTCGGCCTGCCCAACCCCGTCTATGCGCTGGAGAACGGCACGCAGCTGGTACCTGGGCGACCACACGCTGGAGCACGGCGGCACGCGCCGCTATGCCGCCGACAGCGGCAACACCGACCTGCGCCCCGCCGCCAAGGCACTGGCCGCGCGCTTCGACGTGCCCACCGTCAGCGCGCAGGCCGTGCAGCAATGGGCCGCCGACGCGGGCAGCAGCCTGTTCCTGTGCGACGTGCGCACGCCCGAAGAGTTCGCGGCCGGCAGCCTGCCCGGCGCGCAGCACACGCCCGGCGGCCAGCTGATGCAGGCCGGCGACCAGTACTTCGGCGTGCGCGGTGCGCGGCTGGTGCTGTTCGACAACGACGCGTGCGCGCGCCCACCGTCGCAAGCTGGCTGCGCCAGATGGGGCACGACGCGAGCGTGCTCGAAGGCGGGCTGGCAAGCGGCCTGTCGCTGGCCCCCGCCGCCGCACCGACCGCGCCTTCGCTCGCCACCATCGACGCGCAGACGCTCGCCGCACGGCTCGAGAAGAACGATGTCACGCTGGTCGACCTGCGCGGCAGCATGCAATTCCGCGCCAGCCACATCCCACAGGCGCGCTGGTCGATTCGCCCACGCCTGGCCGACGACCTGAAGAACGAAACCCGCCAGCTCGTGCTGGTGGCCGACGACGCCGCGCTCGCCGCGTGGGCCGCCGCGTCCGAACTCGCGGGCCGCCCGC
>NZ_MOWM01000001.1 GCF_016082275.1 Variovorax sp. E3 | reverse complement strand
GGGGGCGCCGCAGCCGGCGGCGTGGCTGCCGCCGCGGGCGGCGCGGCGGTGGCCGCAGGTTCAGGTTGGCATGCGGCGAGCCCGACGGCCAACGCCGCAACAGTCACACCATGGATTGCGGTCCGCCATCGCGCACGGTTCATAGGTCTTGGAGAATGCTTATTTCGCGGTCGACTTGGGCTGCTGTCGTCCACCTTCACGGTGAACTTGCCCGAGAGGATATCGGCCTGCCTGGCCTTCACCTTGGCGATGACGTCGGCCGGAACCTTCTTCTCGAAGGTACCGAGCGGCGCCAGCTCGGAGCCTTGTGCTTCATCTGCGCGTACACGCCGTAGTCTTCGGCCGCGAACTTGCCTTCCTTCACCAGCTTGATCGCGCGGTCGGCCGCGGGCTCGAAGTTCCACAGGGCCGAGGCCACCACGGTGTCGGGGTACTGGCTCTGCGTGTCGATCACGTTGCCGATGGCGAGCTTGCCCTTTTCCTTGGCCGCGTCGGACACGCCGAAGCGCTCGGCGTACATCACGTCGGCGCCCTTGTCGATCATGGCAAAGGCGGCTTCCTTGGCCTTCGGCGGGTCGAACCAGCTGTTGATGAAGCTCACGCTGAACTCGACCTTGGGGTTGGTTTCCTTGGCGCCGGCCATGAAGGCGTTCATGAGGCGGTTGACTTCGGGAATCGGGAAGCCGCCGACCATGCCGATGCGGTTGCTCTTGGTCACGCCGCCGGCGACCATGCCGCTCAGGTAGGCGGGCTCCTGGATGTAGTTGTCGAACACGCTGAAGTTGGGCGCCTGCGGCTTGAGCGACGAGCCCATCAGGAACGCGACCTTGGGGAAGTCCTTCGCGACCTTGCGGGCCGCCGCTTCCACGCCGAACACTTCGCCCAGGATCAGCTGGTTGCCGCCGGTGGCGTACTCGCGCATCACGCGTTCGTAGTCGGCGTTGCTGACGTTCTCGGTGGCCTTGTATTCGATCTCGCCGCGCGCCTCGGCGGCCTTCAGCGCCTTGTGGATGCGACCGACCCATTGCTGCTCGAAGGGCACGGTGTACACCGCCGCCACCTTCAGCTTGGCCTGCTGCGCGAGCGCAAGGCCGGGGGCGCCGGCCGCAAGTGCTGCGGCAACGGCGACGGAACGAATGATCAACTGGCGGCGTGCTGTCACGGTGCTTCTCCTCGGGGTATGGAAATCTTGTTCTGGGCTGCCCCGAGTCGAGTCGGGGAACAGCCGGGCGCGCGGCGGTGCGGGCGCCGGGGCGGCTTACTTCGTGCCGAAAATTCTGTCGCCGGCGTCGCCGAGGCCCGGAAGGATGTAGCCGTGGCTGTCCAGCTCGCGATCGATCGCGGCGGTGTAGATCGGCACGTCGGGGTGCGCGGTCTGCATCGTCTTCACGCCTTCGGGGCAGGTCAGCAGGCAGACGAACTTGATCGACTTGGGATTCAGCTCCTTCAGGCGCTCGACGGCGGCCACGGCCGAGTTGCCGGTGGCCAGCATCGGGTCGACCACGATCACGTCGCGGCTGTCCATTTCGCCGGGCATCTTGAAGTAGTACTCGACGGCCGTCAGCGTCTTGGGGTCGCGGTACAGGCCGATGTGGCCGACGCGGGCGCCGGGCACCACGGTCAGCATGCCGTCCAGGATGCCAGTGCCGGCGCGCAGGATCGACACCAGCACCAGCTTCTTGCCGTCGATGACCTTGGCCTGCATGGTCTCCAGCGGGGTTTCGACCTCGATGTCCTGCATCGGCATGTCGCGCGTGACCTCGTAGGCCATGAGCATGCTGATTTCGTTGAGGAGCCGGCGAAAGCTGTTGGTGGACGCGTCCTTGCGGCGCATCAGCGTCAGCTTGTGCTGGACGAGAGGGTGGTTGACGAGGTGGACGTTGCTCATTGGAATTTTGTGTGTGGCGTTGCTGAGAGAACCTTGTAGTCTAAAAGACAGTGCCGTCGCTCTCGATCAGCAGGGGCGGTGCACCGTCACGCAAGCGTTGTGCCAGGGCGCGGCCGGCGGCCCAGGTGCCGCCTTCGAGCACGCAGGCCAGCGGCAGCTCTTCCTCGGTGCGGTCGAGCACCTTGCGCACGCGCGGCGCCACCTCGTCGAGCAGCGCCACGGTCAGCGCGCGCCATTCGACGATGAATTCGTCGCTGGCCTTCCAGCGGCGGGTGAGAAAGGCCGGGTCTTTCGGCACGATCACGCCGCTGTCGATCAGCAGGCCGCCGTTGCGGTATTCGGGCAGGGCCGTGAGCGCGTCGAGGTGGCGCACCTTCACGCCGGCCCATTCGAAGGGTTCGAGCAGCGAGTACGTGAGCCACTGCGACAGCTTGTGAAAGGGCATCCAGCCGTTGGTCAGGCCGGGGCCGCGCACCGCGCTGTGGCGCCAGCAGTCGCCCAGCGCCAGCGCCGGGTCGCCCGAGCCGATGCCGCCCGCGTTGTCGCTGCCGTCGGCCGCGATGCTGTCCACCGAGTTGGCCGAGGGCCAGATGCGCGAGAGCGTCTCCAGCAGCAGCGACAGGATCTGGTGCGCCGTGATCTCGGCCGTGGGCGGCGCGGCCGGGCCGTAGGGGCCGACCAGCGCGTCGAACAACCGGCCCGGTCGGCCGTCGTCGCCGAAGGTTTCGGGCTGCTCGCTCATGGCTTCGCCGAGCCGGCGCAGCAAGGTGGCGCGGCCCGCCAGGCCGACCAGCGGGTTCACTTCGCTGACCTGGAAGGCCTCGCCCAGGCGGTCGGTCACCAGCCCGCGCAGGCCGGCCGCGTCGACCTGGTACGGGTGGTCGGGGTCGGACGAGAACAGCCCCGCCATGAAGGCGTGGTAGCTGGCCACGCCCAGCCCCTCGGAGCGCGTGAGGCGTTCGCCGGTGGCCGATTCGGTGTAGTGCCAGTCGGGGCCGGCGCGCGTCGAGCAGCACGCTCACCAGCACCAGGTCGATGTGGGCGCGGGCGCGCTGGCGGCTGTCGAGTTCGCCGAGCAGGGTGTCGAGTTCTTCGATGCGGTTGACGCCGCCGGCCTCGAAGTGGCGCCAGCGGCTGTGGTACGGAATGGTGTCCCAGGGGTAGCGCTCGCGCGTGACCTCGGCCACGGTGCGCGCCGCGTCTTCGAGCGTGTTGTCGTCGCCGATGCGAAACCACTGCGATTCGCCGCGCCGCGCGCGGGCCAGCAGCGCGCCGGCGCGCTCGCGGATGGCGGCGGTGGTGCGCAGCAGGCTGGCCGCGCCGGCGGGGTGCGCGGCGTCGGCGGTGAATTCGATCGACGGGTCGACCTTGCCCGCGCCGCCGGGCGGCAGGCTGCCGGAGCGTCGACGGGCATGTGGGGGTCGGTGTTGCGGCTTGTCGTCATTCAGTGAGTCCCCGGCCCTTGGCCTTTTTCAGTTCTTCGGCGTCCGGCACCGGGCCGGGCGTGAAATAGCCGGCCGCCATCTTGGCGTCCATCTCGCGCGGGCGTCGGCCGGAATGAGTTCGTCGGGAATGTTCACGCGCTCGCCGATCTCGATGCCCGAGCCGGTGATCGCGTCGAACTTCATGTTGCTCATCGACACGAGCCGATGGATCTTTTGGATGCCCAGCCAGTGGAAGACGTCGGGCATCAGCTCCTGGAAGCGCATGTCCTGCACGCCGGCCACGCACTCGGTGCGCGCGAAGTACTGGTCGGCCGTGTCGCCGCCCACCTGGCGCTTGCGGGCGTTGTAGACCAGGAACTTGGTCACCTCGCCCAGCGCGCGGCCCTCCTTGCGCGAGTAGGCGATGAGGCCCACGCCGCCGCGTTGCGCGCCCATGATGCATTCCTCGATCGCGTGCGTGAGGTAGGGGCGGCAGGTGCAGATGTCGGAGCCGAACACGTCGGAGCCGTTGCATTCGTCGTGGATGCGCGCCGTGAGCTCCACCGCCGGGTTGGCCAGGTCGCGCGGGTTGCCGAAGATGTAGAGCGTCTGCCCGCCGATGGGCGGCAGGAACACCTCCAGGTCGGAGCGCGTGACCAGCTCGGGGTACATGCCGCCGGTTTCCTCGAAGAGCGTGCGGCGCAGGTCGGTCTCCGAGCAGCCGAAGCGCCGCGCCACCTCGGGCAAATACCACACGGGCTCGATCGCGGCCTTGGTGACCATGGCCGCGCCGCCGGCGGTAAGGAAGTGGCCGTCGGCCTTGAGCCGGCCGCTTTGCAGCGCCTCGATCACCTCGGGCAGGATCACGTGGGCCTTGGTGATCGCAATCGTCGGGCGGATGTCGTAGCCCGCCGCCAGTTCGGGCGAGAACACGTCGGCGATCAGCGCGCCCCACGGGTCCAGCGAGACGATGCGCCCCGGCTCGCTCCACTGCGGATAGGGGCCGATCACGTCGGTGGGCGCCGTGTTGGTCAGGTCGGCCTTGTGCTCGCGCTTGAGCGCGCCCGACGCCACCGCCAGCGCGCGGTACACGCTGTAAGAGCCGCTGTGCGTGCCGATGACGTTGCGGTGCGCCCGCTTGGTGGTGGTGCCGACCACCGGCCCGCGCTCGGTGGCCGTGGCCGCGCCCCAGTGGATGGGCAGCGCGCCGAAGCCGCCGGCATGCGAGGTCAGCCGGATATGGCCGGTCGACGTGGAGGGGTGCAAGGGTGCAGGGGAAGGGAGGGGCGTGACGCCGCCCGGCGTGGAAGGGATCGTTGTGCTGTCTGCAGACATTGGGCGCCCTCAAAAAACACAATGTACCGATGGTGTGTAGTGCTTGCAAGCGGACGGCTTCGGCACAATCGGCCGGAATCTTTTTTCGACAAGGCTGTAACCAGCCGACCGGATGGCACGAAACACAGTAGGCAGCAGGACGAACTTGGGCGACGCGGAAGCGGCGCTGCGCAGCCTGTTCCTTCGCGGCCTCGATGGCGACGCGAAGGCGTACCGCGACTTCCTGCAGCAACTCAGCGCGCACCTGCGCGCCTTTCTGGGCAAGCGCCTTTTCGGCTGGCCCGATGAAGTGGAAGACCTCGTCCAGGAATGCCTGCTCGCCATGCACAACCAGCGCCATACCTACCAGAGCGACCAGCCGTTGACGGCCTGGGTGCACGCCATTGCGCGCTACAAGATGATCGACCTGCTGCGGGCCAAGTCGGTCCGTGAAGACCTGCATGACCCGCTGGAAGACGACCTGGCCGTGTTCGCCGAATCGGCCGAGGAGGCCAGCGACGCCCGGCGCGACCTGGGCGGCCTGCTCGAGAGCCTGCCCGAGCGCCAGCGCCTGCCGATCGTGCACGTGAAGATCGAGGGCCTGTCGGTGGCCGAGACCGCGAGCCTCACGGGCATGTCGGAGTCGGCCGTGAAGGTCGGCATCCACCGCGGCCTGAAGGCGCTGGCCGCGCGTTTCGGCAACAGCTGGGGAGGTGCCGCATGAAGACCGACGACCTCGTGGCGATGCTGGCCACCGGCGACGTGGCCGTGCCGCGCCGCAGCGCGAGCGGGCGCATCGGGCTGGCGGTGCTGGCCGGGCTGCCGGTGTCGCTGCTCATCCTGTTCGCCGAGTACGGCATGCGACGCGACATCGTGCAGGCCATGTTCTGGCCGATGTTCTGGGTCAAGGTGGCGTTTCCGCTGTGCATCGCGGCGGCCGGCTTCGTGGCCGTGCAGCGGCTCGCGCGGCCGGGCGTGCCGGCGCGGCATGCGTGGGCGGGCGCGGTGCTCCCGGTCGTCGGCATCTGGGCGCTGGCGGTGATCGCGTGGTTCACCGTGCCGGCCGAAGACCGCATGCCGTCGCTGATGGGCCAGTCGTGGCAGGTCTGCGCGGTCAGCATCGGGTTGATGGCGCTGCCGGTCTTCGCGGCCACGATGGTGGCGCTCAGGGGGCTGGCGCCCACGCGGCCGGCGCTGGCCGGGGCGGCGGCGGGCGCGCTCTCCGGCGGTGTCGGTGCGGCGGTCTATGCGCTGCACTGCATGGAGCTGACGGCACCGTTTCTGGCCGTCTGGTACGTCAGCGGTATCGCTGTGCCGGTGCTGGTCGGCGCCTTGCTGGGGCCGCGCCTGCTGCGCTGGTAGCCCGCCTGCGGTCCCCGATCGGGACAAACCCTTGCACGGGGGGAAATGTCGTTCCGATAACAGTCCTCGAAAAACGAAAGTAGTGGAATCGCGTCGCCTTTTTCTTCCAACAACGAAGGAGACACGATGCGAGAGATCTATCGAGCGGGGCTCAGGGTGCTGGGCCTGTGTGTATCGGCTTTGCTCATCAGCTGCGGCGGTGACGGGGGCGGAGGCGGCGGCGTCTTCCTGCCGTCGGGCAGCGCGCCGCCGGCCGCCAACCCGCCGGCCGCGCCGCCCGCGCCCAGCACGATGAAGATCCGCACGCTGTCGAACCGCGCGGACATGATCAGCGACGGCGACGCGTACGTGGAAATCGTCATGCCCGAAGGCGCGAGCGCCCTCGACCTGAAGGTGGACCTCGACGGCAAGGACGTGTCTTCCGCCTTCGCGCTGCGCGGCAACGGCCGCGTGCTGGGCACCGTCACCGGCCTGCGCGTGGGCGGCAACACGCTCACCGCCACGCTCAAGTCCACGAAGCAGGGCGCGAAGCTGGTCATCGAGAACTTCGCGCGCGGCGGCAACGTCTTCGCGGGCACGCCGATCCAGCCCTGGATCTGCGCCACCAAGGCGCCCAAGGCCAGCCTGGTGACGGCCCCCGGCACGGCGCTGTCGGACACCGTGACCAGCCAGGTCAGCGGGCTCGATGCCGACCCCGTCGACGCCGACTGCAACGCCCCCACCGTCTACAGCTACTACTACCAGCCCAAGGCGAAGGAGGGCACCGACTGCGGCCAGCAGCCCTTCGGCCCCTTTGCCTGCTTCGTGCAATACGACCCGGCCCACCGCCCGGCCGATGCCGACATCGCCAACTTCACCAACGACCGCGGCGACACCGTGAAGAGCCTGCTGCGCCTGGAGCTGGGCACCATGGGCCGCGGCGAATACCAGGTGGCGGTGTACTTCGACCCGGCCAAGCCGTGGACGCCATGGGCGCCGCAGAAGGGCTGGAACGGCAAGGTGCTCTGGAAGATGGGCGCCTCGGCCTCGGGCAACCGCTTCCAGCAGAACCCGGGCCCGGCGCTGTTCGACGACAACGCGCTGCGGGCCGGCTTCATGACCGTCAACTCGCAGCTCACCAACCACAACGACAACAACAACGAGTTCCTGGCCACCGAGAACATCATGATGGTCAAGGAGCACATCGTCGACACCTACGGCGAGATCCGCTTCACCATGTCCGACGGCGGCTCGGGCGGCTCGATGATGCAGACCGTGCCGGCCTCGGTGATGCCCGGGCTGCTCGACGGCCTGCAGACCGGCTACAGCTACCCCGACGCAGTCACGACCTGGATCGAGACGCGCGACTGCGGCGTGCTGTGGCGCTACTACATGACCGGCGCGGGCGGGGCGCTGTCGCCGACGGCGCGCGCGGCCATCGAGGGGCACCCGACGGACGCCTATTGCACCAACTGGGTCTACTCCTTCCTGGCGCCGCAGAACCCGGTGCAGGCGACCAACTGCGGGCCGGGCTTTCCGGCGTCGATCGTCTACGACCCGGTGCTGCGCCCGAACGGCGTGCGCTGCTCGATCCACGACGTGCTCACGCCGGTGCTCGGCACCACCGACTTCGACGGCGTGGCCAAGCCCAACTTGCCCTACGACAACGTCGGCGTGCAGTACGGGTTGAAGGCGCTGCGATCCGGGGCGATCACGGCGGAGCAGTTCGTGGCGCTCAACGAGGGCGTGGGCAGCTGGGACACCGACATGCTCTGGTCGGGCGACAAGGCCGTGGTGCCCGCCGCGCGCGCCCGCGCCTTGCCGGGCGCGATGACCACGCTGTACCGCAGCGGCCTCGTCAGCAACGCGAAGAACCTGGCCAAGGTGCCGATCATCGACCTGCGGCCCGAGCTGGGCGCCGACATCCACATGGCCTGGCGCACCTTCCAGCAGCGCGCGCGGCTCGACGCGGGCAACGGCGGGCACGACAACCACGTGGTGCGCGCGAGCAATGCCGGCACCGGCATCGCCATGACGAAGCAGGCTTTCCTGATGATGGACCGCTGGCTCAGCGCCATCGAGGCCGACACCTCGCAGGACGCGAAGGAAAAGAAGGTGGTGAAGAACAAGCCTTCCGACGCGGTCGACTTCTGCATTGCCACCGCCGGCATGACCAACGCCGAGCTGGTGGACATCGGCTTCACCAACCCGGCCTGCCCGGTGAAGGCCTACGAGTCGGTGCGCGTGGTGTCCGGCGGGCCGCTGTCGGAAGACGTCTTCAAGTGCCAGCTGAAGCCGGTCGACTTCGCCTCCGCCGACTACGCCGGCACCGTCTTCACGGGCGGCCAGCAGGTGCGCCTGCAGGCGGTGTTCCCCGAAGGCGTGTGCGACTGGACGAAGCCCGGCGTGGGGCAGGTGCCGTGGACGCCGACCACCTTCCGCGGCGGCCCCGGCGGGCAGGACCTGCCGGCGGCGCCGTCGTCCGTGGCGTTCTGAGGCGCGCGCCTCAGCCCGGCTGGTTGTTCGGAAACCTCGACAGGCGCTGCCTGTCGAGCACGTTGATGTAGCCGTAGCCGGTCTTGATGAGCTGGGCGGCTTCGAGCTCGTGCAGCGCCACGTTCACCCGCTGGCGCGACACGCCCACCATCCAGCCGATTTCTTCCTGGCTGACCTGCAGCGTGGCGTCGGTGTTCGGGTAGAGCACCGGATGGAACAGGCTCGCGATGCCGCGCGCCACGCGGGCGGTGGGCTCGAGCAGCCGGTCGAACTTCACGGTGGCGATGAACTGGCTCAGCCGCTCGTTCAGGTGCGACAGCATGAAGTGGTTGAACGGCACGCTGCGGTCCAGCAGCCAGGTGAAAGTGTCGCGCGGCAGGTGCAGCGTGGTGGTCGGGCGGGTGGCGGCAATTTCGTACTTGCGCTGCTCGATCTTCAGCAGCGAGCCCTCGCCGATCCAGCCGCCGGTGGCCACGCCCGTGAACATCACGGGCTTGCCGTCGGCCGAGGTGTCCTGCACGCGCAGGAAGCCGCGGATCACGCCGATCCAGCTGTCGGCGATCTCGTTGCGCTGGCAGACGAATTCGCCCTGGTCGTGCTGGCGCGTGTACATGGCCTTGAAGACCGTGTCGCGCTCCGACTGCGTCAGCACGCGCGGCCAGATGCAGCGTTCCCAGAAGGCGGAAACGTCCGCTTCAAGGGGCTTGCCGGCCGCGCTCATGCCGCCGCTTCAGCGCTTCTTGCTGCCGAAGATCCCGCCCAGCACGCCGCGCAAGATCTCCTTGCCCACCGAGGTGCCCATGGTGCGCACCGCCGACTTGGCCATGGTCTGCACCAGGCCGTCGTGCTTGGCGCCGCGCGGGCCGGTGGTGCCGAAGAGCATGTCGTTGAGCATGCCGCCCACGCCCGAGCCTGCTGCTTCGGCCCCGGGCTTGCCGCCCGGCGCGGTGGCTGCGGGTGCGTCAGGCGCGCTTTCCGCGCGGCCCTTGAGCTTTTCGTAGGCCGATTCGCGGTCGACCGTCTTTTCGTAGACGCCGGCCACCAGCGAATTGGCGATCAGCGCCTTGCGCTGGTCGGGCGTGATCGGGCCGAGCTGGCTGCCCGGCGGGAGCACGAACACGCGCTCGGTCACGCTCGGGCGGCCCTTGTCGTCCAGAAAGCTCACCAGCGCCTCGCCGACCGCGAGTTCGGTGATGGCGGTCTCGATGTCCAGCCCCGGCTTCTGGCGCATGGTGCTGGCCGCCGCCTTCACGGCCTTCTGGTCGCGCGGCGTGAAGGCGCGCAGCGCGTGCTGCACGCGGTTGCCGAGCTGGGCCAGCACCGTGTCGGGAATGTCCAGCGGGTTTTGCGTCACGAAATACACGCCCACGCCCTTGGAGCGCACCAGGCGCACCACGAGTTCGATGCGCTCGACCAGCGCCTTGGGCGCCTCGTTGAACAGCAGGTGCGCCTCGTCGAAGAAGAAGGCCAGCTTGGGCTGCTCGGGGTCGCCGATTTCGGGCAGTTGCTCGAACAGCTCCGACAGCATCCACAGCAGGAAGGTCGCGTACAGGCGCGGCGAGTTCATGAGCTTGTCGGCCGCCAGCACGTTGATCACGCCCTTGCCGCCCACGGTCTGCATGAAGTCGGCAATGTTGAGCATCGGCTCGCCGAAGAACTTGTCGCCGCCCTGGGTCTCGATCTGCACCAGCCCGCGCTGGATGGCGCCCACGCTGGCGGCGCTGATGTTGCCGTACTGCGTGGTGAACTGGCTCGCGTTCTCGCCCACGTACTGCAGCATGGCGCGCAGGTCTTTCAGGTCGAGCAGCAGCAGGCCGTTGTCGTCGGCGATCTTGAACACCAGGTTCAGCACGCCGGCCTGGGTGTCGTTCAGGTCGAGCATGCGGGCCAGCAGCAGCGGGCCCATGTCCGAAATGGTGGCGCGCACCGGGTGACCCTGTTCGCCGAACACGTCCCACAGCGTGACGGGGCAGGCCGAAGGCTCGGGCACGTCGATGCCGCGTTCCTTGAGCGTGGCGGCCAGCTTGTCGCCGATGGCGCCTTTCTGGCTGATGCCGGTCAGGTCGCCCTTGACGTCGGCCATGAACACCGGCACGCCGATGCCGGACAGCTTTTCGGCCATGGTCTGCAGGGTGACGGTCTTGCCGGTGCCGGTGGCCCCGGTGATCAGGCCGTGGCGGTTGGCCAGGGCGGGCAGCAGGGCGCACTCGACAGTCTGGTGGCGGGCGATCAACAATGGGTCTGTCATAGGGTCCTCACTCATGATTTGCGGGCAGTCTATCCAAACCCCGCCTTTACAATGGCTGCGAATTTTCGTATCAACGCAAACCGGAGCGCGTGTTGTCCTCGACCGTCCAAAACAATTCTTCCGCCGTAGGCGATTCGCCTGAACAGTCGCCCACCGAAAAAGAGCTGGCCGTGCTGCTGGTGAATGCGTTGAACCTCGAGATCGCTCCCGAGAACATCGTGCCGACCGACCCCCTGTACGGCGACGGCCTGGGGCTCGACTCGATCGACATCCTCGAAGTGGCGCTCGAAGTCTCGCGCCGCTACGGTTTCCAGCTGCGTTCGGACGACGAACGCAACCAGCAGATCTTCCAGTCGCTGCGCACGCTCGCGACCCACGTCGCCGAGCACCGCGTCGCAACCTGATCCCTATGTCTCGATGGCGATTGGCGCTCCTGCTGCTGGTGGGGGTCGCTTATGCCGGCCTCTCGCACTGGATGACGCTGTTCCACGCGGCAGCGCCGTGGGCGGTGGTGGTGTTGCTGGGGCCGCTGTGGCTGGCCGCCGTGGGCTTTGCCGCCAGCCGGTTCGGGCGCTGGGGCTGCGCCGGCGCCGTGCTGCTGGGCATTGCCGGCTTCGTGCTCGTCTTCCTCGGTGAGGCGGGCGACCCGAACCGCCTTTACGTGTTGCAGCACGTGGCCATCAACGCGCTGCTGTGCGGCTGGTTCGGCTCCACGCTGCGCGGCGAGGGCCTGCCGCTGATCACCCAGTTCGCCCAGCGCGTGCACCCGCTCAAGGGCCACATGCTGGCCTACACGACGCAGCTCACGCGCATCTGGACGGGGTATTTCGCGGTGGTGGTGCTGGCGTCGATCGCCATCTACCTGACGCGGCCGTTCTCCGACTGGTCGCTGTTCGCCAACGTGCTCTCGCCCGTGATGGTGGGCGTGCTGTTCGTCGGCGAACACCTGGTGCGCTACCGGCTGCATCCCGAATTCGAACGCACGCGGCTGGTGGATGCCGTGCGTGCGTTCTATGGCACATCGTCGGTGGACTCCAGCGCCGGCGGCCAATGACACAGGCGCTGCCCGCGTGACGACGACAGACAACTTCTTCCTGCCGCTGCTCGCGGACCGCGACCCCGACGCCCCCCTGGCCTGGCGCGGCGGCGTGCCCGTGAGCACCCGCCAGTTCCTGGCGACGTGGCCCGCTTCGCGCCCGAACTGCCCGGCGAAGGCCCGGCCGTCAACCTGTGCGCCGACCGCTACGCCTTTGCCGTGAGCCTGGGCGCGGCGCTGGTGCGCGGCCACGCGAGCCTGCTGCCGCCCGACGCGCGGCCCGACACGCTCGCACGCCTGGTCGAATCGGGCGGCCCGAACCTGTTCGCGCTGGCCGACGACCCGAAACTGCAGACCCCGGGCATGCGCCGCGTGCTGATCGAAGACCGCTCCAGCCTCGAAGGCGACGCGAGCGGCGCGGTGCCGCAGATCGCCGCCGGCATGCACGCGGTCAGCCTGCTGACCTCGGGCTCGACCGGCGTGCCGCAGCCGCACGCCAAGACCTGGCGCACGCTGGTGGGCGACGTGGCCGTGGCGGTCAAGCGCCTGTGCCGCGAACTCAACCGCACGTCGCTCGAAGGCCTGACGCTGGTGGCCACCGTGCCGGTGCAGCACAGCTACGGGCTGGAATCGTCGGCACTGCTGGCCATGCTGGGCGGCGCGGCCTTCGAGAGCGGCCGGCCGTTCTTCCCGGCCGACGTGGCGCAGACGCTGGCTTCGGTGCCGCGCCCGCGCGCGCTGGTCACCACGCCGTTTCACCTGAAGACGCTGCTGCTCTCGGGCATCGCGCTGCCGCCGGTCGATTTGATCCTGTCGGCCACCGCGCCGCTGTCGCCGCAGCTCGCGCTGCAGGCCGAGCAGGCCATGGGCGGCGTGCTGCTCGAAATCTACGGCAGCACCGAGTCGGGCCAGGTGGCCACGCGCCGCACGACCGAAAGCGAGATCTGGGAAACCTTCGGCGACATCCGCGTGCACACCGAACCCGGTGAAAGCGGCGGGCCCGAGCGCTTCATCTTCAGCGGCGACTTCATGCCCGAGCCGACGCCCATGGCCGACGTGCTCGAACTGCTCGACGACCGGCGTTTTCGCCTGTTCGGCCGGGCCAACGACCTGATCCACGTGGCGGGTCGGCGCAGTTCGCTCGCGCACCTGAACTACCACCTCAACAGCATCCCCGGTGTCGAGGACGGCGCCTTCTGGCTGCCCGACGAGGTGGCCGACGGCGTGGTGCGGCCCGTGGCCTTCGTGGTCGCGCCGACGCTCGCGGCGGGCGACATCATCGCCGCGCTGCGCCAGCGGCTCGAAGCCGTGTTCGTGCCGCGCCGCGTGGTGCAGGTCAAGGCTTTTCCGCGCGAAGGCACGGGCAAGCTCACGGTGCGCGCGCTGCGCGAGTTCGCGCTGGCGCAGCTCGCCGAAGACGACACGCCGGTGCAACTGGCCCACACGGTGCCGGCCGACCACCCGGTCTTTGCCGGCCACTTTCCGGGCCAGCCGCTGGTGCCGGGCGCGCTGCTGCTCGCCGAAGTGATGGAAGCCGTGCAGCGCGTGCCGGCCCTGGCCGCGCGGCTGGGCGCCAACCCCACGCTGGCCGCGGCCAAATTCCTGGCGCCCGTGCGGCCCGGCAGCACGCTGTCGATCGAGCTGCATCCGGAGGCCGGCGCGGGCCGCGGCGTACGTTTCGACGTGCGCTGCGACGGCGTGGTGGCTGTCAGCGGCCGGTGGACGGCCGTGCAAGAGTCTGCGTGATGAAGCACACAGACGTTGAAGCGCGCGCCGTGAACGAGGCCGCCCGGGCGCCCCAGTCCTCGCACGACAAGGGCGAATGGGCGCGCGCGCCCGAGCGCAGCAACATGCTCGCGCTGCGCTTCATCTGTCTGATGGCCCTCGTGTGCGGGCGGCACGTCACGCGGCTGCTGCTGCCGCCGATCAGCCTTTACTTTTTGCTGTTCCTGCCCGCGCAGCGGCGGCACATCAAGCGCTACCTCTTCAGGGCCATCGGCCCGCACGCGGGCTGGGTCGACGGCTACCGCCTGCTGCATGCCTTCGCCTCGACGGTGCTCGACCGGGTGTACTTCCTGCGTGGGCGCATGGACCTGTTCAAGGTCAGCATCCAGGGCAATGTGCCCATCGACAACGAGCTCACGCAAGGGCGGGGCGCCTTCCTGCTCGGTGCCCATGTCGGCAGCTTCGAGGCGCTCGGCGCGTGCAAGCAGCAGACGCACCAGCACGACCTGCGCGTCGCGATGCTGATGTACCCCGACAACGCGCAGCGCATCACCGCCATCCTCAATGCCATCGCATTGCCCGAACAGCGCCCCCACGTCATCGCGCTGGGCCGGCCGCATTCGATGCTCGCGCTGCGCGACTGGCTCGACGGCGGCGGCCTGGCCGGCATGCTGGCCGACCGCACCCTGCCGGGCGGCGAAGACCAGCCGGCGCACCAGCGCGGCAACAACATCGTGCTGCCGTTCCTGGGGCAGCCCGCGTGTTTCAACGACGGCCCTTTCCGGCTTGCGGCGCTGCTGCGTCGCAAGGTGTTCTTCATGGCGGGGCTCTACGGCGGCGGCGCGCGCTACGACGTGCAATTCGACCCGCTGGCCGACTTCGGCGAGCCGGTGTCCGGCGTGGCGGAGCGCGAGCAGCGCATTCGCGCCGCGCTGGAAGCCTACGTCGCGCGCCTCGAGGCGCTGTGCCGCGCCCACCCCTACAACTGGTTCAATTTTCATGATTTCTGGCTCGAAGATGCGGCTTGACCGGCTGGGCAGGGCCCTCGGGGCCTTTGTGCTGGCGCTGGCTTTCTGTAGCGCGATGCCGGCCTGGGCGGCGTTCGACCTGCCCGAGCTGATGACGCTGCTGGCCAAGCAGAAGAGCGGCGAGGCCCGCTTCACCGAACAGCGCTTCGTGCACGGCCTCGAAGGCCCGCTCGACGCCAGCGGCACGCTGAGCTTCGACGCGCCCGACAAGCTGGTGCGCCGCACGCTGTCGCCGCGCATCGAGACCATGGCGGTCGAGGGCAACACGCTGACGCTGTCGCGCGGCGGCCGCAACCGCACGCTGACGCTCGACAGCATGCCCGAGCTGCTGGGCCTGGTCGAGGCCATGCGCGGCACGCTCACCGGCGATGGCGCCACGCTGCAGCGCTACTTCCGCAGCACCGTGACGGGCTCCGCGGCCAAGTGGACGCTCGACCTCGTGCCGATGGACAGCCGGCTGGCCGCGCAGGTGCGCAGCATGCGCATCAGCGGCCGCGCGAGCGACGTGCTGGGGCTCGAAATGGAGTTTGTCGGCGGGGACCGTTCCGTCATGAACATTTCGCCGGGCGCGGCGCCCGCCGGCGCGGGCGGCCGCACCACGCCGTGACTGCTTCGCAGGCGGGCGGCCCGCCGAACTGGCGGCGCAGGGCGGTCGTGCTGCTGGCGTGGCTGCTGGTGCTGCTGTGCGGCGCCGTGGTCATCGCGCGCACGCAGATCGGCGCCGACCTGTCGGCCTTCTTGCCCAAGAGCCCCGACGTGCGCCAGCGCGTGCTGATCGAGCAGCTGCAAAGCGGCGTGGCCTCGCGCACGCTGATGCTGGGCATCGAGGGCGGCAGCGTCGAGCAGCGCGCCACGGTGTCGCGCGCGGTGGCCAGGAGCATGCGCGAGAGCCAGCTGTTCGACCTGGTGCAGAACGGCGACGTCAGCGACTGGAGCGACGCCGGCACCTGGGTCTTCCAGCACCGCTACCAGCTGTCGACCGGCGTCACGCCGGGGCAGTTCACCGCCGCCGGCTTGCGCGACGCGATCAACGAAACGCTGTCGATGCTCGGCACGCCGGCCGGCAACGTCATCAAGCCCTTTCTCGACCGCGACCCGACCGGCGAAACGCAGCGCATCGCGATGGAGCTGGTGCCCGCGAGCGCGCCGCGCAGCGAAGACGGCGTGTGGATGTCGCGCAGCGCGCCGCGCGCGCTGATGATCGCCACCACGCGCGCCGCCGGCAGCGACCTCGACGCGCAGGCCGTGGCCATCGCGCGCGTGCAGGCGGCCTACGAGGCCGTCTCGAAGGACATGGGCGCCGACGCGCCCAAGCTGCTGCTGAGCGGCCCACCGGTGTTCTCGGTGATGAGCCGCGACAAGATCAAGACCGAGGCCATCCACCTCGCGATCGTGGGCGGCATCGTGATGGGCGGGCTGCTGCTGCTGGCCTTCGCTTCGCCGCGCGCGCTGGTCATTGCCTTCCTGCCGGTGGCCACGGGCGTGGTGGTCGGCACCGCCAGCGTGAGCCTGGTGTTCGGCTCGGTGCACGGCCTCACGCTGGGCTTCGGCAGCACGCTGATCGGCGAGACGGTGGACTACGCCATCTACTACCTCATCCAGGCGCGCGGCGCGGCCGTGGCCGGCACCGGCTGGCAGCGCTGGCGCGACCTCAATTGGCCCACGGTGCGGCTCGGGCTGTTGACCTCGGTGTGCGGCTTCGCGGCGCTGGTGTTCTCGGGCTTCCCGGGGCTGGCGCAACTGGGCGTGTTCTCCATCGCAGGCCTGGTGGCGGCCGCGCTGGCCACGCGCCATGTGCTGCCGGTGCTCGCACCCGACGGCGCCACCGGCATGGGCATGCGCCGCCACATGGCCCGGCTCGCGGGTGCGCTGGTGCGCGGCCTGCCGCGCCTGCGCTGGCCGCTGGCCGCGCTCGGCGTGGCCGCGCTGGGGCTGGTGCTGTGGCAGGGCGGCCACCTGTGGCGCGCCGACCTGGGCGCGATGAGCCCGGTGCCCAAGGCCGCCCAGCAGATGGACGAAATGCTGCGCAACGACATCGGCGCCAGCGACGGCGGCGTGCTGGTGGTGGCCTACGGCAACGACGAGCAAGCCGCGCTGCGCAACACCGAGGCGGCGGCCACGCGGCTCGATGCGCTGGTCGACAGCGGCGAACTCATCGGCTACGAGACGGTCACGCGCGTGCTGCCCAGCGTGGCCGCGCAGACGGCCCGCCTTGCCAGCCTGCCCGACAGCGACGTGCTGCGCGCCAACCTCGCCGAGGCGACGCAGGGCCTGCCGCTGCCGGCCTCGCGGCTCGGGCCCTTCGTGGCCGATGTCGAGGCGGCGCGCAAGCTCGCGCCCGTGCAGCGCGCCGACCTGGCGGGCGGGCCGCTCGGCTCGGTCGTCAACACGCTGATGTACCAGCGCCCGGGTGGCGGCTGGGGCACGCTGGTGGTGCTGCACCCCGGTGCCAAGTTCGACCAGAAGCGGCTCGAAATGGCGCTGGCCGGCCTGCCCGAAGTGCAAGTGGTCGACGTCGGCCGCGAACTCGCGGGGCTGTACCAGCGCTATCTGCACGAGGCTTTCGTGCAGGTGCTGCTGGGCGCGCTGGCGGTGGTGGTGCTGCTGGGCGTCTACCTGCGCTCGTGGCGCCGGCTGCTGGCCGTGTGCCAGCCGCTGCTGTTCGCGGTGGTGCTCACGCTCGGCGGCATGGCCGTGCTGCAGGCGGCGCTGGGCATCCTGCACCTGGTGGGGCTGCTGCTGATCGTGGCGGTGGGCTCCAACTACGCGCTGTTCTTCGACCAGTTGCGCACCACGGGTCGGGCCGACGAAGACACGCTGGCGTCGCTGATGCTGGCCAACCTGACGACCGTGGTGTCGTTCGGGCTGATCGCGATTTCCGACATTCCCGCGTTGTCGTCGATCGGCCGCGTGGTGGCGCCGGGCGCGCTGCTGGCGCTGCTGCTGTCGGCGGCATTCGCACGCAGCGTGGGGCCTTCGAAGGCTTCCCGCGATCGATGAGGGGAAAATCCGGTTCCATGTCTTCCGCCTCCGCCCCTCGTGAATCCTGGCCCTGGCCGCCGGCCATCCGCGCCAGCGCGGCGTGGCACGTGGCCGCCATCGGCGCGGGTGTGCTGGTGCCGGGCGCATTGCCGTGGGCCGTGGGCGCCATCGTGCTGAACCATGCGCTGATCACCGGTGCCGGCCTGACGCCGCGCAGCAGCCTGCTGGGCCCGAACGTCACGCGGCTGCCCGAAGCGGCGGGCGCGCGGCGCGAAGTGGCGATCACCATCGACGACGGCCCCGAGCCCGAAGTCACGCCGCGCGTGCTCGACCTGCTCGACGCGCACGGCCAGCGCGCCACCTTCTTCTGCATCGCCGAGCGCGTGCTGGCGCAGCCGGCGTTGGCGCGCGAAATCGTGGCGCGCGGCCACAGCATCCAGAACCACACGGCGCGGCACCGGCACAACTTTTCGTTTCTCGGGCCGCGCGGTTTTGCCGCCGAGATCGCGCGGGCACAAGACATCCTGAGCGACGTGACCGGCCAGCGCCCGACGTGTTTTCGCGCGCCCGCCGGCCTGCGCAACCCTTTCCTCGAACCCGTGCTGCACCGCCTCGGCCTCTCGCTCGTGAGCTGGACGCGGCGCGGTTTCGACACGCGCGAAGGCGACGCCGCCAAGGTGATGGCGCGCCTGAGCCGCAACCTGCAGGCCCGCGACATCCTGTTGCTGCACGACGGCAATGCCGCGCGCACCGCCGAAGGACAACCCGTTTTGCTGGAGGTATTGCCCTTGTTGCTCGACCGCCTGCGCGCCGATGGACTGCGCGCCGTGACCCTGCCCGAGGGCCTGAAACCATGAACGCGGTGTTGCCGCCGTCGGGCTCGACCGACAACGCCTGGCGCGAGCTGCACGAAGCCGCGACCATTCCCTACAAGAAGGGCGGCAGCTTCGCCTGGCACTTCGCGCGCGGCAAGCTGGGGCGCGACCCGGTGTTTCGCGGCCTGCTCGAGCGCGGCCTGATCGGCGCGCAGCACAGGCGCGTGGTCGACATCGGCTGCGGACAGGGCCTGTTCGCGAGCCTGCTCGCGTCGATGAGCGCCATGCAGCAGAAGGGCCGCTGGCCCGCGTCGTGGTCCGCCACGCCCGCCGCCGCCGACTACACCGGCATCGAGCTGATGCCCAAGGACGTGGCGCGCGCCGAGGCCTCCATCGGCCATCTGCAGCCCGCGCCCCGGTTGGTCTGCGCCGACATGTGCTCGGCGGCGTTGCCGGACTGCGACCTGGTCGTGATCCTCGACGTGCTGCACTACGTGGGCCTTGAAGCGCAAGAGGGCGTGCTGCTGCGCGTGCGCGATGCGCTGAAGCGCGGCGGTAGCAAAGAGGCGCGCCTGCTGCTGCGCGTGGGCGACGCATCGAGCCGCCGTGGTTTCGCGATCAGCCAGTGGGTCGACCGCACGGTCACGCGCATCCGCGGCCACAAGGTCTCGCCGACCTGGGGCCGACCGCTGGCCGAATGGACCGCGCTGCTCGATCACATGGGCTTTCGCGTGCGCAGCATTCCGATGAGCGAGGGCACGCCCTTTGCCAACGTGCTGCTGGTGGCCGACCTCGAAGAGAGCCAGGCCGCATGACCGCACCGCAAACGCTCGACCGCGCCGGTATCGCGAGGCGCATTCCGCACAGCGGCAGCATGTGCCTGCTGGAGCGGCTCGAAAGCTGGGACGCCGACGCAATCCATTGCAGCACCACCACGCATGCGCAACCCGACAACCCGCTGCGCACCGAAAGCGGCCTGCTCGCACCGAACGCCATCGAATACGCCGCGCAGGCCATGGCGCTGCACGGCGGCTTGCTGGCCGTCGAAGGCAGTGCGCCGTCGGCCGGTTTCCTGGCGAGCGCGCGCAACGTGAAGCTCGCCGTGGCGCGGCTGGACGACATCGCGGGCGCGTTGCAGGTCAAGGCCAGGCGCCTGTCCGGCGACGACCGCCAGATCCTCTATGAATTCACGTTGAAGGCCGACGACGGTCGTTCGCTGGCCGAAGGCCGCGCCGTGGTCGTCCTGAACACGCCGCTCGCAACAGAAAGCACCCCGTCATGAGTCTCGAAGGAAAACGCGCCCTGATCACCGGCGCCAGCGGCGCGCTCGGCGCGGCCATGGCCCAGCGTTTTGCGCGCGAAGGCGCGACCGTGCTGCTGCACGCCAACTCGCGCCCGGAAGCCGTCGAGCAACTGGCCGCGTCGATCACCGCCGCCGGCGGCAAGGCCGAGTGCCATGTGTTCGACCTGCGCAGCGACGAGGCCTGCGCGGCCGCGTGTGCGCGCATTCTCGAAGGCGGCCCGGTGCAGATCCTCGTCAACAACGCGGGCGTTCACGACGACGCGGTGCTGCCGGGCATGCGCGCCGAGCAGTGGCACAAGGTGATCGACGTGTCGCTCAACGGCTTTTTCCGCGTCACGCAGCCGCTGCTGCTGCCGATGATGCGCACGCGCTGGGGGCGCATCCTGAACATCTCGTCGGTCGCCGCGATCGCGGGCAACCGGGGGGCAGGTCAACTACGCGGCAGCGAAGGGCGCGCTCAACAGCGCGACCAAGGCGCTGTCGCTCGAAGTGGCATCGCGCGGCGTCACGGTGAACGCGATCGCACCGGGCATCATCGCGTCGCCGATGGCCGATGCCGTGTTCGATCCGGCGCTCATCAACCAGATGGTGCCGGTGAAGCGTGCGGGGACGCCGGAGGAGGTGGCTGCGCTGGCGGCGTTCCTCGCTGGAAACGAAGCCGGCTACATCACGGGTCAGGTGATTTCCGTTAACGGCGGGATGATCTGACTCGGCAATTCTTGCTCCCTCTCCCTCTGGGAGAGGGTTGGGGTGAGGGCAGACGGCCTGAAGAAGAAGCAGGGCCCGTGTGCGACCCCCAAGCCCGGTATGCGGTGCGGTGTGGGCGGCCCCTCTGTGCCGCCGAGGAGCGCAGTGTTTCGCGATCAGGGCTCGCAGCTGTTTGAGCGAAGCGAGTTCTGCGAGACCCCGCGAAACGCGAGCACCGCAGGGGAGCCCGAAGGGCCGGCACAGTGGGGCCGACCGCGCCGTGCCGCGTACCGGGCGCTCCCCACAAGAAAATCAGACCTGAAACGGCGGCTTCCGAGTCAGCTTGCGAAACAGCAGCCCAGGCAGCCGCAACACGAACTCCACCATCAGCCGAGCGTGCATCCAAGTCAGCAGCACGTTGTCCCGTCCATAGCGGAAATGTGAAACCCCGCCTTCCTCGGCGGTAAGGTATTTCACAGGCGCGTCGATGTTCACCGGCTTGACCCCGCGCCACGCCAGCCGAACCACAGCCTCGGTATCGAAGTCGAAGCGACGCATCCAAGGCTGCTTCGCCATCACCGCGATCAGGTCGCTCACCGGATACACGCGAAAGCCGTAGAGCGAATCGCCGACGCCGGCGAACAGCGTCTCCAGCTGCGTCCATCCGTTCGACACACGCCGACCGCGCACACGCAAAAGCGGCGCGCTGGCATCGAACACCGGTCGCCCCAGCACCATCGTCTCCGGCCGCTCCAGCGATGCCTTCATGAACGCAGGGATCAGGTCCGCCGGATGCTGCCCGTCCGAATCCATCGTCAATGCGTGCGTGAAGCCCGCGTCCTTCGCGGCGCGCAGCCCGTGCAGCACCGCCGAGCCCTTGCCCTGGTTCTGCGGCAGCACCCACACGCGCAGGCCCGGGTCACCGGCCGCCATCTGCTGCAGCCGCTCGCCCGTGCCGTCGTCGCTGCCGTCGACCACCACCCACACCGGGTTCCATTGCGCACGCGCGGCCGCGACCGTGGAGAACACGCGTTCTCCCGTGTTGTAGCTGGGAATCAGGACAAGGTGGGTGCGCGAGGCGTCTGGCATTCGGGGGACGCGTCGGTGGCGCGCTGTTCCATGTTTTGGCGAAAGTAGTGTTCCAGGTCGGCCTGGAGCACGTCGCTGTCCTGCGTGGCCGCGAAGCGCTTGCCCAGCCGCAGGGTGAAGACGATCGGCAGCGGCGGCACGCGCCACAACGGCCAGCCCTTGCTGAGGTAGGGCGAGTCGGTGTCGATGAACACGGTCTGGATGGGCGCCTGCGCCAGCTTGGCGATCAGCGTCACGCCGGGGCGAAAGGGGTTGAGCGGCGGCGTCACCGTGCGCGTGCCTCGGGAAAAATCACCAGCTGTCCGCCGTTGCGCAGGTCGTTTACCGCCAGGCGCACCATCATCCGGGCCGACTTGTTGCTGATGTAGCGCGCCAGCCGCGCCCCGGCGCCAAGGAAGATGTTGCCCATCAGGTCGGCCTTCATGATGCAGGCGCTGCGCGGCAGCCGTGCCACCAGCAGCAGGGCGTCGAGCATGGTCGGGTGGTTGGCCACGAAGATCACGCCCGGCTCGTTGCGCATGGGGTCCAGGCAGGCCGCGTCGATGCGCATCATGCCGGTCACCGACGCCAGCCACCAGAACATGCGGTAGGCAAAGGCGATCGTCATGCGGCCCAGCGCGCGGGCGGGCCGCGTGGGAATCACGGGGTAGATCAGCATCGCCACCAGGTTCCAGAACAGCGAGATCAGTCCGAGGAACAGCAGCAATGCGTAGAGCATCAGCGCGAGCGGAATCGAGGTGAGGATGCGCAGCACGCGGGTCATTGAATCAATCGGGGGCGGTCGGGCGGTGGGCCGATCGGTCGGGCGCGACCGGTCAGGCCCGCAATCGGCCGGCGGCCACCGTGTGGGCCTCGATCTCGACCAGCAGATCGCTGCGGCAGATGTCGGCTTCGAGGTAGACCGCGTGGCGGGCCATCGGCGCGTCGGCGCCGAGGGTGCCTTCGATGATGTCGCGCACGGCCTCGGTGTCCGCCGGGTGCCGCACGTAGACCACGCAGTCGAGCGAGGCCAGCGAGAACTTCGCGGTGCCGCGTTCGTTGGCTGCGGTGACCACGGCCTGCAGGTTGCGCAGGGTTTCGCGCGTTTGCTCCAGCACGTCGCCGTGGTGCACGGTCTCGTGCCCGACGATGCTCGCGGTGCCCGAGATGAAGAGGGCGATGTTGCCGTCGCCGATGTCCGACAGCGCGGCGCGCGAGAAGGTCGGCGAGCGCGGGCCGTAGGTTTCGGGATAGCGGTAGGCCGACACCTGGCGCGGGTTCTCGACGGGCAGCGGCGCCTGCTGGCCCGCCAGGAAGCGGATCGACAGCGCGCCCTGGTGAATGCCCAGCGCGCAGGCCGCGGGCGCGCCCTCGAAGGCGGCGCGGCCGGCTTCGAGAAACGCCTCTTGCCGGCCCGCGTTGAACTGGCGATAGCGCTCCAGCCCGCCGCCGTCGGCATTGATCTGCGGCAGGTAGTTCCAGATGCGCTGCAGGTGCGGCGCGCCGGCCTGGTCGAGCGTCTTGAACAGGTCGCGGTAGGCGCGGTGCGCGAGTTCGGCAAGGCCCTGCTTTTCAGTGGCTTCGTCCAGGTCGATGGCGCCCAGCAGCCAGTGGCCGTCGGTGCGCCAGCGCGCGATGCCGGTGGTGCCCGACTCGATGTTCGGGCCCGTCACGTGCCACACGTCGGCCATGGCGCCGCGCGGCGAGAGCACGCGCGCATTGACCGTCGGCATCCATGCCACGCCGTGCGGCGTGCCGTAGCCCAGCGCCGCGAAGGGCGCCTTGCGGTCGGTGGCCAGCGCCAGGCTGTCCGGCAATGAAAGGCGCTCGACGCGCAGATGGGAAGAAGAGGGTTCGTCCTGTGGTCGCACTGTCACCTGGCCTCGACGTTGGGTTCTGGTTTGATGGCGGTATAGGCGGAGAAGACGCCGAGGCTCGCATGCCGGCGCACGTCGCGAAAACCCGCGGCGGCCAGCGCCTGCATCACCTGTTCGGGCGGAATGCAGGCCTCGATCGTGTCCCAGTAATAGCGCCAGAGTTCCGAGGTGTCTGCCCGGCGACCGACCACGCGGGCGATCAGCGGCACCACGGCGCGCATGTAGCCCTTGAGCAGCGCCGTCGCGACGCGGCCCTCGGGCTTGGTGATTTCGAGCACCACCGCGCGCCCGCCGGGGCGCAGCACGCGATGGAATTCGCCGAACGCGGCGGCCACGTCGCTGATGTGGCGCATGGCATAGCCCATGCTCACGAAGTCGCAGCTGGCGTCGGGGCGGGGCAGTGCTTCGGCAAAGCCGCGCACCAGCTCGACGCCGGGCAGGTCGACCTGGCCCATCATGCCGGGGCTGGGGTCCACGCCCACGAGGCGGCCGGTCGGGCCGATGAGCTTGAGCGCCTCGCGCGCCACCAGGCCGGTGCCGATGCCCACGTCGAGCACGTGCGCGCCGGCGGCCAGGCCGGCCTGCTGCAGCGCCGCACGGCGGTAGGCGGGGCCGGTGCCGAAGGCGAGCACGCTCTCGATGCGGTTGTAGTCGGCCGCGGTGCTGTCGAAGATCCGCAGCAGGAACGCCTGGTGCTCTGCCTCGTTGTTGTAGTACAGCGGCAGGGGAGCGTGGGGCGGCAGGACGACGGGCGTCGAGGGGCCGCCGTGAGGCGATGGCGTCATCGAACGATTATCACCAAAAGCCCAGGCCCGAATTCCAGGGGGCCGGCGGGCGTTGTGTGCGCCGGACAGTAAACTCGGAGCTTGCTTTGAAAACACAAGACAGCGAGATAGAAAGCCATGGCCGGACATAGCAAATGGGCAAATATTCAGCACCGCAAGGGCCGCCAGGACGAGAAGCGCGGCAAGCTCTGGACCCGTGCCATTCGCGAAATCACGGTGGCGGCGCGCGCCGGCGGCGGTGACCTGAGCGCCAACCCCCGGCTGCGGCTGGCGGTGGAAAAGGCCAAGGCCGTGAACCTGCCGATCGACACCATCAAGCGCAACATCGACAAGGCCACGGGCAACCTCGAAGGCGTCAATTACGAAGAAATTCGTTACGAAGGGTACGGCATCGGCGGCGCGGCGATCATCGTCGACACCATGACCGACAACCGCGTGCGCACCGTGGCCGAAGTGCGCCACGCCTTCTCCAAGCACGGCGGCAACATGGGCACCGAAGGCTCGGTGGCCTTCCAGTTCAAGCACTGCGGCCAGATCGTGTTCGCGCCGGGCACCGACGAAGACAAGGTGATGGAAGTGGCGCTCGAAGCGGGCGCCGAAGACGTCATCACCGACGAGGACGGCGCCATCGAGGTGCTGACCCCGGTCGCCGATTTCGAGGCCGTGAAGAACGCGCTGGAAGCCGCGGGCCTGAAGCCCGAGGTGGCCGAAGTCACCATGCGCGCCGAGAACCCGATCGATGTCACCGGCGAAGACGCCGCGAAAATGCAGAAATTGCTCGACGTGCTCGAGGACCTGGACGACGTGCAGGACGTTTATCACAACGCCTCCTTGTCCGAGTAAGCACGAATATGAATGTTGTTTGTTGAATCACAGCGAGAAATGAAGGCCCGCGAATGAAGGTACTGGTAATTGGGGGAGGGGGCCGTGAACACGCTCTGGCATGGCGCCTGGCGCAGGCCACCCGTGTGAGCCGCGTGTACGTGGCGCCGGGCAACGGCGGCACCGCGAGCGACGAACGCTACGACTGCATCGACATCACCGAGCCCGCCGCGCTGCGCGAGTGGGCCATCAACGAAAAGATCGCGCTGACCGTGGTCGGCCCCGAGGCGCCGCTGGCGGCCGGCGTGGTCGACGAGTTCCGCGCGCACGGCCTGCGCATCTTCGGGCCGACGCAGGCCGCCGCGCAGCTCGAAAGCTCCAAGGCCTTCTCGAAGGCGTTCATGAAGCGCCACAAGATCCCCACGGCCGAGTACGAGGCGTTCACCGACGCCGCGCTCGCGCATGCCTACATCGACGCCAAGGGCGCGCCCATCGTCGTCAAGGCCGACGGCCTGGCGGCGGGCAAGGGCGTGGTCGTGGCCATGACCGCGCAGGAAGCGCACGAGGCGGTCGACTTCATGCTGGTCGACAACAAGTTCGGCGTGTCGCACAACGAAGGCGGCGCGCGCGTCGTCATCGAAGAATTCCTGCAGGGCGAGGAAGCCAGCTTCATCGTGCTGTGCGACGGCAAGAACGTCACCGCGCTGGCCACCAGCCAGGACCACAAGCGCCTGCTCGACAACGACGAAGGCCCCAACACCGGCGGCATGGGCGCGTATTCGCCCGCGCCGGTGGTCACGGCCGAGGTGCATGCGCGCGCCATGCGCGAGATCATCCTGCCGACCATCCGCGGCATGGAAAAAGACGGCATTCCGTACACGGGTTTCCTGTACGCCGGCCTGATGATCGACGCGGCCGGCCATCCCAAGACGCTCGAGTTCAACTGCCGCATGGGCGACCCCGAGACGCAGCCGATCATGATGCGCCTGAAGTCCGACCTGTTCGAGGTGTTCTGGCACGCCACCGACGGCACGCTCGACCAGGTCGAGCTGCAGTGGGACCGGCGCGTGGCCATGGGCGTGGTGATGGCCGCGCACGGCTACCCGCTGTCGCCGCGCAAGGGCGACCGCATCACGGGCATTCCCGCCGAAGTGGCCGACGCCGTGGTGTTCCACGCCGGCACGACGCTGGAGAACGGCGAGCTTCGCACCAGCGGCGGCCGCGTGCTTTGCGTCACGGTGCTGGCCGACAGCGTGAAGCAGGCGCAGCAGCGGGCCTACGAAGTGGCGGCGCGCGTCAACTTCGACGGCGCGCAATACCGCAAGGACATCGGATTCCGCGCCGTGCATGCGCGCAACACCCCCCACGCTTGATGCAGCAAACCAACCCGGCAGCGGTCGGCGACTACCTGCGCGGACTGCAGCAGTCGATCATTTCAGCGGTCGAGAAAGCCGACGGCGGCACCTGCGTGCGCGATGCCTGGCAGAAGCTCCCGGCGAGCCGCTGCAGGGCCACGGCCTGACGTGCATTCTCGAAGGCGGCGAGCTGTTCGAGCGCGCGGGCTGCGGCTTCTCGCAGGTGCGCGGGCCGAAGCTGCCGCCCTCGGCCACGCAGAACCGGCCTGAACTCGCCGGCGCGCCCTTCGAGGCCATGGGCGTGTCGCTGGTGTTCCACCCGCGCAACCCCTACGTGCCGATCGTCCACATGAACGTGCGCATGCTGGCCGCGCTGCCCGAGGGCGGCGAGCCGGTGTGCTGGTTCGGCGGCGGCATGGACCTCACGCCGTGCTACGGCTTCGAGGAAGACGCGGTGCACTTTCACACCGTGTGCCGCGATGCGCTCGCGCCCTTCGGCCAGGACAAGTACCCGCGCTTCAAGACCTGGTGCGACGAGTATTTCTTCCTGAAGCACCGCAACGAGCAACGCGGCGTCGGCGGCATCTTCTTCGACGACTTTTCCGAGGGCGGTTTCGAGAATGGCTTTGCCATGATCCGCTCGGTGGGCGACGGCTTCCTGCCGGCCTACCTGCCCGTGGTCGAGCGTCGCCGGGCCACGCCCTACACCGAGCGGGAGCGCAACTTCCAGCTCTACCGGCGTGGGCGCTATGTCGAGTTCAACCTCGTGTGGGACCGCGGCACGCATTTCGGCCTGCAATCGGGCGGACGCACCGAATCGATCCTGCTGTCGATGCCGCCGCTGGCCAGTTGGGCCTACCAGCAGCAGCCCGAGCCGGGCAGCCCCGAAGCCGCGCTGTACAGCGACTTCATCGTGCGGCGCGACTGGCTGTGACCCCTCCCGGCAAGGCTCCGCGCATCGGCGTTTTCGGCGGCGCGTTCGACCCGCCGCACCGGGCCCATGTGGCGCTTGCCGAAGCCGCGCTGGCGCAACTCGATCTTGCCGAACTGCACGTCATTCCCACGGGGCAGGCCTGGCACAAGAGCCGCGCGCTCACACCGAAAGAAGACCGCCTGGAGATGACCCGCCTGGCCTTCGCGGGCCTGAAGGGCACCGTCGTCATCGACAGCCGCGAAGTGCTGCGCAACGGGCCCACCTACACGCTCGACACCCTGCACGAACTGCAGAAAGAACAGCCCGGCGCGCAGCTCGTGCTGATCATGGGCGCCGACCAGGCCAGCGCGTTGCCGAGCTGGCACGGCTGGCAGGCTATACTCGGCATTGCTATCGTTTCTGTAGCGTATCGCGCATTATCGACGGGTGACATCGCTCGTTTTGATCCGAAAATGCTGCCCGGCCTCCCGGCCGGCGCACGTTTCGAGGCGCTCGAATTGCCGGCCATGGACACCAGCGCAACCGAAATTCGGCGGCGCGCGGCGCTTGGCGTGGACATTTCCTCGCTGGTTCCGGCCACCGTTGCACGCTATATTGACCAACACCACCTCTACCGCTCTGCCTGATGACCACTGAAGCCGCCGCCAAAAAAGACACCCAGAAACTCCAGCGAGCCATCATCGATGGTCTCGAAGACGTCAAGGCGCAGGACATCCAGGTATTCGATACCGAGCATCTGTCACCGCTGTTCGAGCGCGTGATCGTTGCGTCGGGCACGTCGAACCGCCAGACCAAGGCGCTGGCCGCCAGCGTGCGCGATGCCGTGCGCGAAGCCGGTTTCGGCAAGCCGCGCATCGAGGGCGAGGAAAACGGCGAGTGGATCATCGTGGACTGCGGCGCGGCGGTCGCGCACATCATGCAGCCGGCCATCCGCCAGTACTACCACCTCGAAGAGATCTGGGGCGACAAGCCGGTGCGCTCCAAGCTGGGCGGTGCCAAGCCTGCCGCGTCGACGAGCTCGTCGGTCAAGGACGAGCCCGAGGCCAAGAAGAAGCCCGCCGCCAAGGAACCGACGCTGCGCCGCTCGAGCGCCGCCAAGACCGCCATCCGCGCGGCCGAGCAGGAAGCCAAGGCCGCGAAGGCGCCGGCAAGAAAGCCGGCTTCGAAGACGGCCGCCAAGACCACCGCCAAGAAGGCACCGGCCAAAAAGACCACCACCGCGCGCGTGCCGGTCAAGGTGGTCGGCAAGCCCGCCGCCAAGAAGCCCGCTGCAAAGACCGCAGCGAAGACTGCCGCCAAGAAGGCGCCAGCCCGCCGCGCATGAAGCTCCTGGTGGTCGCCGTCGGGCAGCGCATGCCCGATTGGGCTCAGACTGCCTGGGACGACTACGCCAAGCGCTTCCCACCCGAGCTCAAGCTCGAGCTGCGCGCGGTCAAGACCGAGCCGCGCGGCTCCAAGACCCTGGAGACGCTGTACGCCGCCGAGCGCGAGCGCATCGAGGGCGCCATCGCGCGCGGCATGCGCATCGTCGTGCTCGACGAGCGCGGCACGGCGTTGACCACCAAGGCGCTCGCCACGCGGCTGCAGACCTGGCAGGGCGAGGGTGACGACGTGGCGCTGGTCATCGGCGGGCCCGACGGGCTCGACCCGGCCTTCAAGGCCGCGGCCCACGAGCGCATCCGCCTGTCCGACCTGACGCTGCCGCACGCAATGGCGCGGGTGCTGCTGGTCGAGCAGCTGTACCGGGCGTGGTCGGTGAACGCGGGCCATCCTTACCACCGCGAATGACGAGCGCCGACGGGCAGGCCGCGTGGCTCGACGAGAAGGGCTATGTGCTTGTACCGGCGCTGCTGCCGAACGGGCTGCTGGACGAAGCCGCGCAGTCGCTTGAAGGCTGGCTGGGGCACGAAGCGGCAGGCAGTCGCAACCTGTTGGCCCAATCGCAATGCCACCGGATGGGCGTTCAACTGAAAGCGCGGCTGGTCGATCTCGGCCTGCTCGAGGCCGAATCCGTCGCCGTGCAATGCACGCTGTTCGACAAGACCGCCGACCGCAACTGGCTGGTCGCGCTGCACCAGGACACCTCGATTCCCGCCTCGGGCGGCAGCCTGCCGATGGTGACCAAGGAGGGCGAACCGTACGTGCAGCCTTCGATCAAGGTGTTGCAGTCGCTGCTCGCCGTGCGCGTGCACCTGGACGATTGCGGCGCTGAAGCCGGGCCTTTGCGCGTCGTGCCGGGCAGCCACCGCGTCGGCCGGCTGGGCGACGCCGAGGCGCAGGCGCTGCGCGCTGCCCATGGCGAAGAGGTCTGCATCGCGGCACGCGGCGATGCGCTGCTGATGCGCCCGCTGCTGCTGCACGCCTCGTCCCGCGCCCGGTCGCCTGTGCGCCGCCGCGTCCTTCACTTCCTCTTCGGACCCGGGCGCCTGCCGCATGGCCTGGTCTGGAATCGCACCGTGGCCGGCGCGCGGACTGCGCCGCCGGCCTCACAGGAGAACTGAGCCTTGACCGACTTCATCTACCTCGCCTCGCAAAGCCCGCGCCGCGCCCAACTGCTCGGCCAGCTCGGCGTTCGCCATGCGCTGCTGCTCGCCGATGCCGGCGAAGACGCCGAGGCGCTCGAAGCGGTGCTGCTCAACGAGCGCCGGCCTCCTACGTGCAGCGTGTGACCGCGCTCAAGCTCGATGCGGCCGTGGCGCGGCTGGCGCGCCGAGGCCTGGCCAGTGCGCCGGTGCTCTGCGCCGACACCACGGTTGCGCTCGGCCGCACCATCCTCGGCAAGCCCGAGGACGCCGCCGATGCCGCGCGCATGCTCGCGATGCTGTCGGGCGCCACGCACCGCGTGCTCACGGCGGTGGCGTTGCAGCACGGCGAGCAGCGCCATGCCGCGCTCAGCGTTTCGCGCGTGCGCTTCGCGAAGATCACCGAGGCCCAGATCGCCCGCTATGCGGAAGGCGGCGAGCCGCTGGGCAAGGCCGGGGCCTACGCCATCCAGGCGCGGCGGCCGCGTTCATCGAGCACATCAGCGGGTCCTATTCGGGCATCATGGGACTTCCCATGTTCGAGACGGCCGGCCTGCTTCGAAACGCCGGCTTCAATACTTAAGACTTCCATGCAAGACATCCTGATCAACTGGTCCCCGCAGGAGACCCGTGTGGCGCTGGTCGAGCACGGCGCGGTGCAAGAGCTGCACGTCGAGCGCACGCTGGAGCGCGGGCTGGTCGGCAACATCTACCTGGGCAAGGTGTCGCGCGTGCTGCCGGGCATGCAGTCGGCCTTCATCGACATCGGCCTGGAGCGCACCGCGTTCCTGCACGTGGCCGACATCGTGGCGCCGTTCACGCCCGGCTCGCGCCCCAGCGCGCCCGCGCCCGAGCGCGACCACCGCAACGGCGGGCCAATGGTGCCCATCGAAAAGCAGGTGTTCGAAGGCCAGTCGCTGCTGGTGCAGGTCATCAAGGACCCGATCGGCACCAAGGGCGCGCGGCTGTCGACACAGATCAGCATTGCCGGCCGGCTGCTGGTGTTTCTGCCGCAGGACAACCACATCGGCGTGTCGCAGAAGATCCCGTCGGACCAGCGCGAGTCGCTGCGCAACCGCATGCTGGCGCTGATCGAGGCGGCTGCCGCGGCCGACAGCGGCGGCGTGGTGCCGGCCAACACCGGCGGCTTCATCCTGCGCACCAACGGCGAGGATTCGTCCGACCCCGAGCTGGCCGAAGACATCGCCTACCTGCGCAAGACCTGGTCGCGCATCCGCGAGGCGTCCGGCCGTATGCCCGCCATGTCGCTGCTGCACCAGGACCTGAGCCTGCTGCAGCGCGTGCTGCGCGACATGACCGTCGAAGACACGCAGACCATCCGCATCGACTCGCGCGAGCAGTTCGAGGTGCTGCTGAAGTTCGGCCTCGAATTCATGCCCAAGGCGGCCGGCAAGCTGCAGCACTACAAGGGCGAGCGGCCGATCTTCGACCTGTACTCGGTCGACGAGGAAATCGCCAAGGCGCTGGGCCGGCGCGTCGAGCTCAAGTCGGGTGGCTACCTCGTGGTCGACCAGACCGAGGCGTTGACCACGGTGGACGTGAACACCGGCGGCTTCGTCGGCGCGCGCAATTTCGACGACACCATCTTCAAGACCAACCTCGAGGCGGCGCAGGCCATTGCGCGGCAACTGCGGCTGCGCAACCTGGGCGGGATCATCATCGTCGACTTCATCGACATGGGCCGCGACGACCACCGCGAGCAGGTGCTGGCGGAGTTTCGCAAGCAGCTGGCGCGCGATCGCGTCAAGACCACGGCGGGCGGTTTCTCGCAGCTCGGGCTGGTCGAGATGACACGCAAGCGCACCCGCGAATCGCTGGCGCACATGCTGTGCGAACCATGCGTGGCCTGCGGCGGACAAGGCATCGTGAAGACTGCGCGCAGCGTGGCCTACGACGTGATGCGAGAGATCTTGCGCGAGGCGCGCCAGTTCACGCCGCGCGAGTTCCGCATCGTGTCGTCGCCGCAGGTGATCGAGCTGTTCCTCGACGAGGAAAGCCAGCACCTGGCGGGGCTGAGCGACTTCATCGGCAAGCCGATTTCGCTGCAGTCGGAGCCGGCGATCGGGCAAGGGCAGTACGACATCGTGCTGCTCTGATTCCGATCCCGTCGGTGCGGTCGGTTCCGGCCAGCTAGCGGCGCGACTCCTGCCCCTGCCGCATCCAGATGCTGGCCAGCGCGGCGGCCACCAGCAGCACCGCGATCAGGAGCAGCCCGTTCCTGGTGCTGCCCGTGCTCTGCTCGATCCAGCCCATCACCGAGGGGCCGATGAAGCCGCCCACGAGGCCGCAGGTGTTGACCAGCGCCAGTCCTCCGGCGAGCGCGACGCCCGCCAGGCGGGAAGACGCGAACAGGAAGATCACCGACTGCACCACGAAGAACATCGAGCCCGTGACGCAGAAGCCCGCGAGCGCGACGGCGGGGCTTGCGAATGCCGCGAGCCACAGCCCCACCGCCATCGCGAGCAGCCCGACCAGCAACAGGCGCCGGCCGCGCTGCGGTGTGACCGCAAGCCGCGGGAGCGTGACGGCGCCGATGGCGGCGGCGATCCACGGCAGCGAGTTGAGCGCCCCGATCTGCAGCGGCGAGAGCTTGCCGTAGGTGCCGATGATGCCCGGCAGGAAGAAGATCACGGTGTAGATGCTGATCTGGTGGCAGAAGTAGACAAAGATCGCGAGCCAGATCTGCCGGTCGGCCAGGCAGGCACGCAGGGATTCGCCGACCTGGCCGCTCGCCACATCCTCGGCGCGTTCGGCTGCCAGCCGGTGTTCGATGGCTTGTGCCTGCGCTCGCGTGAGCCAGCTGGCGCTGGACGGTCCGTCGGGCAACTTGCGCCAGACGACGAAGGCCAGCACCACGGCCGGCAGGCCCTCGAGCACGAACATCCATTGCCAGCCGTGCCAGCCCAGCAGGCCGTCCATCTGCAGCAGCGCGCCGCCGACCGGGCCGCTCAGGATGTTCGCGATGCACACGCCGAGCAGGAAGTAGCCCGTCGCGCGTGCGCGGTCCTTGCGGCCGAACCAGTAGTTCAGGTAGAGCATCACGCCCGGGAACAGGCCGGCCTCCGCCGCGCCCAGCAGGATGCGCATCACGTAGAACGAGGTTTCCCCCGAGACGAAGGCCATGCCGGCCGACAGCAGCCCCCAGGTGATCATGATGCGCGCGATCCACCAGCGTGCGCCCACCCGGTGCATCACCAGATTGCTGGGCACTTCGAGCAAGGCGTAGCTCAGGAAGAACAGACCGGCACCGAGCCCGTAGGCCGCGGCCGAGATGCCGATGTCCACGGCCATGTGGCTCTTGGCCAGCGCGATGTTCGTGCGGTCGATGAAGCTGACCACATAGGCCAGCACGAGCAGCGGCATGAGCTTGCGAAAAGAGCAGCGCGTTCAGGGAGCGTTGTTCTTCGGTCGTCTGTTCGAGCTGGAGCCCGATCGGGGCGGTCTGGGTGGATGCGTGTGGCATCGTGTGTCTCCTTCTGGGTCCGGGGATGGGCGCCGGGAGGTCCGGGCAGGGCCGACCGACGGGCGTGCAGGGTCCGGCCGCGGCGATGCGGCCAGGACGATGGTTCTCGTGCAGGCTAGAAGTCGACGCGCGCGGCGCCCTTGAGCCCGAGCATTTCGCGCGCCTCGTCGGGCGTGGCGATGTCGATGTTCAGCGCCTCCAGCACCGCGCGGATGCGCAGCACCTGTTCGGCGCTCGACGCGGCGAGCCGGCCGGGCCCGATCCACAGCGAGTCCTCGAGCCCCACGCGCACGTGCGAGCCCATGGCGGCGCCGATGGTGGCCAGCGGCAGCTGGTTGCGGCCGGTGCCGAGGATCGACCATTGGAAGCGGTCGCCGAACAGCCGTGCGGCGGTGCGGTGCATGTGCATCAGGTCCTCCGGGTCGGCACCGATACCGCCCAGGATGCCGAAGACGGTTTGCACGAAGAGCGGCGTCCGCACCAGTCCGCGATCCAGGAAATGCCGCAGGTTGTTGAGATGGCTGACGTCGTAGCACTCGAACTCGAAGCGCGTGCCGTTGGCGTTGCCGAGCTCGAGGATGTTCTCGATATCGGCGAAGGTGTTCTTGAAGATCAGGTTGCGGCTGTTCTCGAGGTGCTCGCGCTCCCAGTCGTGCTCGAGGGACTTGAAGCGCTCGAGCATCGGGAAGAGGCCGAAGTTCATCGAGCCCATGTTGAGCGAGGCGAGCTCGGGCTTGAAGGTGGTCGCCGGCCGCATGCGTTCCTCGACGCTCATGTGTGGCTGCCGCCGGTGGTGATGTTGATCACCGCATCGGTCGCGGCCTTGATCTTCGACAGGAACGGGCGGAACAGCGCCGGGTCTTGCGAGGGGCGGCCGTCCTTCGGGTCACGCGCATGCAGGTGCAGGATCGCGGCGCCGGCGCGGGCGGCTTCGATGGAAGCCGCCGCGATTTCATCGGCCGTCACGGGCAGGTGGGGCGACATGCTCGGTGTGTGGATTGCGCCCGTGGGCGCGCAGGTGATGATGGCTTTGGAGCGGTGGGCCATGGGTGTGTCTTGTCCGGATGAGAAGAGGAAAGAAAAGGAAGGGCGGCCGGCGATCAGCTCAGTGCCTGGGTATGGCCGTCCACCGCGAGCGCCTGGCCCGTGACGCTCGCGGCCAGGTCGCTCGCGGCGAACAGCACCATGTTGGCGATGTCGCCGGGCGTCACCATGCGCCCCAGTGCCGATTGCGCGGTGTAGCTGCGCGTGACTTCCGCCAGCGGCTTGCCCAGCGCTTCGGCCTTGGCGGCGATCACTGCGCGGATGCGGGGGCCGTCGACCGCACCCGGCAGGATCGCGTTGACGCGAATGCCGTCCTTGCCGAGTTCGATCGCGAGTGTCTTCGTGAAGCCGATCACCGCCCATTTCGAGGCGGAGTAGGGCGAGCGCCCCGGCATGCCCAGGTGGCCGGCGGCCGAAGAGAGGTTGACGATGGACGGGTTGCGCCCTTGCCGCAGTCGCGGCACCGCAAGCCGTGCGCAGAGAAACTGTCCCGTGATGTTGACGGCGAGCGTGCGCTCCCAGTCCGCCAGCGAGAGGGTTTCGACACCTCCGGTCGGCCCGGCCACGCCGGCGTTGTTCACGAGCACGTCGAGGCCGCCGAGCTCGCGGTCCACGGCGTCGAACAGCCGGGCCACGTCTTCTTCGCTGGAGACATCGGCGAGGCGGCCGGCAATCGCCGGCAGTTCGCGTTTCAATTCATCGAGGCTCGCCTGTTGCACGTCGCAGGCCAGGACCCGGGCGCCCGCCGCGGCGAAGCCACGCGCGATTTCGAGGCCGATGCCGCTTGCACCGGCCGTGACGAGCACGCGTTGGCCGGCGAGGGAATTGCCATTCCACATGTTGGAGAACTCCTTGGGTTGATGCGTTGACTGGGCGGGATCGTATATCTGTGATCACAGATATTTCATAGGGAATACCCCGCTCGTATACTTCGCCGCATGGGCCTTTCCGATCTCGTCACTCCGCTCAAGCGCCAGACGCTCAGCGCGAACGTCTATGACCAGTTGCGCGACCTCGTGATGAGCGGGCAGATGATGCCGGGCGAGCAGATCTCGTTGCGCAGCGCCGCGGCGGCGCTCGGCGTGAGCGTGATGCCGGTGCGCGAAGCCATGCAGCGCCTCGTGGCCGAACAGGCGCTGGAGCTGACGCCCAATCGCGCCTTGCGCGTGCCGAGAATGACGGCGGCGCAGTTCAAGGAGATCACGATCATCCGCACCAACCTCGAGGCCTGGCCACCGAGGTCGCGGCCTCGGCGTCCGGCGGCGTGTCGTTGCGCGACATCACGCAGTGGCACGATGCATTCGCCGCCGAAATGAAGTCCGCGAGTCCCGACGGATCGAAGCTCGTCACCTTCAACAAGGAATTCCATTTCGCGGTCTACGCTGCGGCGGACATGCCCGTGCTGCTGCAGATGATCGAGGCGCTGTGGCTGCGCATCGGCCCCATCCTCAACTACGACCTGCGCGGCGGCTCCCGTCGTGTGCGCGAGAAGGTGGCGATGTCGCACCACGCGGCGCTGCTCGCCGCGCTGAAGCGGCGCGACGGCGCCAAGGCGCGGGCCGCGCTGCAGGGCGACATCGAGAGCGCCGCCGAATTCATCCTGTCGGCCGGCGTGCTGGTCTCCCACGGCGCATTGCCACCGGAGAGCACCGCGCCGGCGGCGAAGAAGCCGCGCGCCACGCCTGCCGCGCCGCGCTGACGCGGCGCCGTATCAGAGCGTCGGGTCTTGCCCCGGCGTGGCGCTGCGCACAGCCAGTGTCTGCAGCCGCGCATACAGCCCGTCCAGCTGCATCAGCTGCTCGTGGCTGCCTTGCTCGGCAATGCGGCCTTGCTCCATCACGATGATGCGGTCCGCGTGCTGGATGGTCGACAGGCGGTGGGCCACGATCAGCGTGGTGCGGTTCTGCATCAGGCGTTGCAGGGCGTCTTGCACCAGCCGTTCTGATTCGGTATCGAGGGCCGAGGTGGCTTCGTCGAGCAGCAGCACGGGGGCGTTCTTGTAGAGCGCACGCGCGATGGCCAGGCGCTGGCGCTGGCCGCCCGACAGTTGCGTGGCGTTGTGGCCCAGCACGGTGTCGATGCCTTGCGGCAGGCCTTCGACGTGCGAGCTCAGGTTGGCGGCGGCGATGCATTGCAGCACGCGGTCGCGGTCGATGTCGGAGCCCAGCGCCACGTTGGCGGCGAGCGTTTCGTTGAGCATGACCACGTCCTGGCTCACCATCGCGAACTGCGAGCGCAGGCTCTTCAGTCGCCATTCGCTGGTGTCGTGCCCGTCGAGCAGCACCTGGCCGCCGCTGGGTTGCACGAAGCGCGGCAGCAGGTTGACCAGCGTGGTCTTGCCCGAGCCCGAGGGGCCGACGAAGGCCACCACCTGGCCGGGCTCGATGGTCAGGCTCACGCCGTCGAGCGCGCGCTGCTCGTCTTCGCCGCGGTAGTTGACCTGCACGTTGCGCAGTTCGATGTGGCCGCGGGCATGTTCGAGGCTGAAGCTGCCTTGCGACTCCGGCGCCACTTCGTCGACCAGCACCAAGCCGCGTTCGAGCGCGGCAAGGCCACGCGTGATGGGCGCGGCCATGTCGGCCAGCCGGCGGATCGGCGCGATCAGCATCAGCATGGCCGTGATGTAGGCGACGAAACCGCCCACCGTCAGGCCCTGTTCGCCGCTTTGCCAGAGCGCGATCATCACGACGACCGACAGCGCCAGCGACGCCATCATCTGCGTGAGCGGCGTGGTGGCGGCCTGGGCAATGGTCGACTTCACGGCCAGCCGGTTCAGGCGCTGGCTCAGTTGCTCGAAGCGCTGGCCCTGCGCGGCTTCGGCGCCGTGCAGCCGCACCACGCGGTGCGCGAGCACGTTTTCCTCGACCACGTAGGCCAGCTCGTCGGTGGCCTGCTGGCCCTGCTGCGTGAGGCGGTAGAGGCGCTTGGAAAACACCTTCATGATCCACGAGATGCTGGGCACCAGGAACGCCACGATCAGCGTGAGCTTCCAGTTCAGGTAGACGAGGTAGCCGAGCAGCGCGATCAGCGTGAAGCCGTCGCGCGTGAGCCCGAGCAGCGCCTGCACCAGCAGCATCGCGCCGGTCTGCACTTCGTAGACCACGGTGTTCGACAGTGCGCTCGCCGACTGGCGCGTGAACAGGGCCAGCTCGGCGCCCATCAGCCGTTCGAACAGCACGCGGCGCAGCCGCTGCATGCCTTCGTTGGCGATGCGCGACAGGGCGTATTGGGAAATGAACTGCGCAATGCCGCGCACCGCGAACAGCAGCAGCACGGCAGCCGGCACGATCCACAACTGGAGCTGGCCGCGGTTGAAGCCGCGGTCGAGCAGCGGCTTGAGCAGGGCGGCCATCAGCGGTTCGGTAATGGCCGCCATCAGGGCGCCGATCAGGCCTGCGGCCCACCATTGGCGGGAGCCACCGAACCAGGTCATGAGTCGCGCCAGGCGGCGCATCAGGGGAGGGCGCGCGTTCTCGCTGCCGGGGGATGCTTGCATGGCGGCGGATTCTACGGGGCCCCCCATTTCGGGCTTCCTGAAGTGATTCTGTAGGACCGCATCGCCGGATAAACGTTTTGTGACGGCGCCTGCGAGCCAGTGTGTAACATGTGGCCCGTCAAGCCGGGAAGAAACTTTTTCGCCGGAAACCTCTCCGAACCGCATGAACAAGCCGTTGCCAACTCCAATTCCAACTCCTTCTTCATCGCTATTTGCACGCCGCACCCTCATTGCGGCCCTTGCTGCCACCCCCATGCTTCCAGCGCTCGCCCAGTTCCGGGTCGAAGTGTCGGGCGTCGGGTTGACGCAATTGCCAATCGCGCTCGCCCCCTTCAAGGGCCAGGAGTCTTCGCCGCAGAAGATCTCGGACATCGTCCAGGCCGACCTGGAGCGCAGCGGCCAGTTCCGCGGCGTCGATGCCTCCGGCCAGGCGCTGGACGAAGCCTCGCGCCCCGACCTGTCGCTGTGGCGCCAGCGCACCGCCGACTCGCTGGTGGTGGGCAGCGTCAGCAAGCTGGCCGACGGCCGCTTCGACGTGCGCTTTCGCCTGTGGGACGTGGTCAAGGGGCAAGACCTCGGCGGCCAGAGCTACACCGTGCCGCAGGGCGACCTGCGCCTGGCTTCGCACCGCATTGCCGACTACGTCTACGAGAAGCTGACCGGTGAGAAGGGCATCTTCTCGACCCGCATCGCCTACGTCACCAAGGCCGGCAGCCGCTACTCCCTGTGGGTGGCCGACGCCGACGGCGAGAACGCGCAGGCCGCGCTCGCCAGCCCCGAACCCATCATCTCGCCGTGCTGGTCGTCCAACGGGCAGCAGCTGGCGTACGTGTCCTTCGAATCGCGCAAGCCGGTCGTGTACGTGCACAACGTGGCCAGCGGCCAGCGCCGCCTGCTTGCGAACTTCAAGGGTTCGAACAGCGCGCCGGCCTGGGCGCCCGACGGCAATTCACTGGCCGTCACCCTCAGCCGCGACGGCGGCTCGCAGCTGTTCACCATTCCGGCCAGCGGCGGCGAACCGCGCCGCCTGACCCAGAGCTCGAGCATCGACACCGAGCCCGCGTACTCGGCCGACGGCAGCACCATCTACTTCGTGAGCGACCGTGGCGGCGCCCCGCAGATCTACAAGATGGGCGCCAGCGGCGGCAACCCGACGCGCGTGACCTTCAGCGGCACCTACAACATTTCTCCGGCTGTCAGCGGCGATGGCCGGTGGTTGGCCTACATCTCGCGGGTGGGCGGTGCCTTCAAACTCCACGTGATGGAGTTGGCCACCGGCAATGTGAGCGCAATCACCGACACTTCCGCCGACGAAAGTCCAAGTTTTGCCCCGAACAGCAAATTGATCGTCTACGCCACGCAACTGCAAGGTCGCGAAGCCCTCATGACGACCACTTTGGATGGAAAAATAAAGGCTCGACTGGCGGGACAGGCGGGAGACATAAGAGAACCGGACTGGGGTCCGTTTCAAAAGCAATGATTAGGTTTACTTGAGGAGTTCGAAAATGTTGAAACGTACGATTTATTCGCTGGCCATCGTGGCCCTCATCGCCGGTTGCTCGTCGGGCACCAAGCTCAACGAAACGCCGGTGACCGACCGCTCCGGCACCGCCGGCGGCCAGCAAGGCGGCGCCAGCAGCGTGGCACCCGTCACCATCGATCCGAACGCGGGCACCGCGCAAGGTCCGGTGGGCGTGGCACGCATCATCTACTTCGATTACGACAGCTACACGGTCAAGCCCGAGTTCCAGTCGGCCATCGATGGTCACGCGCGCTTCCTGAAGGCCAACCCGCAACGCCGCATCTCGATCGAAGGTCACACCGACGAACGCGGCGGCCGCGAATACAACCTGGCACTGGGCCAGAAGCGTTCGGAAGCCGTGCGTCGCGCACTGGCCCTGCTGGGCGTGAACGACAGCCAGATCGAAGCCGTGAGCTTCGGCAAGGAAAAGCCGGCGGTCACGGGTTCGGGTGAAGAAGTCTGGGCGCAAAACCGCCGCGCCGAAATCACGTACCGCCGGTGATGCAACGCGCTGTGTTGCGAGGCGCGGCGCTGGCTGCCGCCTTGCTCTGCGTCTCGATCGGGTCGCAAGCCGCATTGTTCGAGGATGACGAAGCCCGCAAGGCCATCCTCGACCTGCGGCAGCGCGTCGAGGCCATGCGCCAGCAAACCGACCAGCGGCTGACCGACGAAAACGGCCAGCTGCGTCGCAGCCTGCTCGATCTGCAAAACCAGATCGAGCAGATGCGCGGTGACCTGGCGCGCATGACCGGCCAGAACGAGCAACTCACGCGCACGCTGAGCGAAATGCAGTCGCGCCAGACCACCCTCGACGACAAGCTCAAGCAGAGCGAGCCCTCGAAGGTGTCGGTGGACGGCCGCGAGTTCAACGCCGACCCGAAGGAAAAGGCCGATTTCGACGCCGCCCTCGGTGTGTTCCGCTCGGGCCAGTTCGCGCAGGCGCAAACCGCGTTCGCCGACTTCGTCAAGCGCTACCCGCAAAGCGGCTACAACGCCTCGGCGCTGTTCTGGCTCGGCAATGCGCAGTACGCCACGCGCAACTACAACGAAGCCATCGCGAATTTCCGCTCGATGCTGTCGCTCGCACCCGACCATGCCAAGCCCCCGAGGCCGTGCTGTCGATCGCGAACTGCCAGATCGAACTGAAGGACACGCGCGCCGCGCGCCGCACGCTGGAAGACCTGGCCAAGGCCTACCCGCAGTCCGAAGCCGCGCAGGCCGGCCGCGAGCGTCTCTCGCGTCTGCGCTGATGCAGGCGGGGCTTTCCGCTTGAGCGCCGTCATCGCTGCCGCTCCCGCTTCCTCTGCCGCCGCGGATGTCGTCACCGACACCGCGGCGCCCGACTTCGCGCGCCGCTTCGGCGGGCTCGAGCGCCTGTACGGCGTGACGGGCGCCGCGAACATCCGCAACGCGCATGTGCTGGTCGTCGGCATCGGCGGCGTGGGCTCGTGGGCGGTCGAGGCGCTTGCGCGCAGCGGGGTGGGGCGGCTGACGCTGGTCGACCTCGACCACGTGTCGGAGTCGAACATCAATCGCCAGATCCATGCGCTCGATGCGACCGTGGGCCAGGCCAAGGTCGAGGCCATGCGCGAGCGCATTGCGCAGATCAACGCGCAGTGCAAGGTGCTCGCGGTCGACGAGTTCGTCGAACCCGGCAACTGGACGGCGGTGCTCGACGCGGCGCAAGCGGCCAACGGCCCGGTAACGGCCGTCATCGACGCCTGCGACCAGGTGAAGGCCAAGCTGACCATGGCCGCATGGGCACGCGCGTCGCGCGCCGCCTTCGTGACCGTGGGTGCGGCGGGCGGCAAGCGGCAGGCGCACAAGGTCGATATCGACGACCTGTCGCTCGTCACGCACGACCCGCTGCTGGCCCAGCTGCGGCAGCGCCTGCGCAAGGAACACGGCGCCCCGCGCGAAGGCCGCAAGATCGGCGTGACCTGTGTTTTCAGCAGGGAAAGCGTGGCGCCGCCCGATGCGTCGTGCGCGATCGAAGGCGACGGTTCGCTCAACTGCCACGGCTACGGATCGGTCGTCAGCGTGACCGCGACTTTCGGTCAATGTGCGGCAGGTTGGGTTCTCGACAAAATAGCGTCCAACGGCACGCTATAATCTTAGGCTTTGCTGGATTCAACGCCGGCAAGAAGCGAAAAATGGTTCCGGGACGTTAGCTCAGTTGGTAGAGCAGCGGACTTTTAATCCGTTGGTCACTGGTTCGAATCCAGTACGTCCTACCACCGAACCGCACGACATTTGAAAAGCCGGCCATCGATTCGATGGCCGGCTTTTTTGCTTCCTGCGCCGCGCATGAAAATGCCCGCATGGACACAGAAAAATTCCCGCACGCGCTGATGCAGACCATCGGCTTCTCGCAACTGCTGCACACCGATGCAGAAAGGGGCACCGCTCGTGTGCGCTTTGTCGCGCGGCCCGAGTTCGCCCACAGCGACGGGACCGCCGTGCAGGGCGGACTCATCACCGCATGGCTCGACTGCGCGATGGCCTTCGCGGTGCATGCCAAGGACGCCACGGCCAGCCTCGCCAGCCTGGAACTCAAGGTCTCGTTTCTCGACCGGGCGCCGGTGACGTCCTTCGAAGCCGAGGCGCGCATCCTGCGTTGGGGCGGAAGCGTGGTCTTCCTCGAGGCGGACCTGTTCGAGCCCGAGGGCCGATTGGTCGCGCGGGCTTCGTCCACGGGCAAGCTCATCAGGAAGCGTTGAGCGGCGTCAAAAGGCCGTCAAAGCGAAAGGTCGAAAATTTCGATCATTGACGGTGAAAAGTTTCGCCAACAAGGGGCGCCGCGGCCCCGATGATTCAGTCCATGCCAAGGAGATGTTCTTCGAGGCGCATTGTGAATTCAGTCGAATTCAAACACTGTCAAGGACGCAATCATGTTGGAAATTCGCAGCGCCACCGACCGCGGAATCGCAGACTTCGGCTGGCTCAAGTCCCGCCACACCTTCTCATTCGGCCACTACCGCGACCCGCAGCAGGAAGGCTTCTCCGACCTGCTGGTGATCAACGACGACCGGGTGACCCCCGGCCGCGGCTTCGGCACCCATCCGCACCGCGACATGGAGATCTTCTCGTACGTGCTCGACGGCGCGCTCGAGCACAAGGACTCGATGGGCACCGGCTCGGTCATCCGCCCCGGCGACGTGCAGATGATGAGCGCCGGCACCGGCGTGCGCCACAGCGAGTTCAACTCGTCGGCCACCGACCCGCTGCACTTCCTGCAGATCTGGATCATGCCGGGCAAGAAGGGCGTGGCACCGCGCTACCAGCAGGTGCACTTCACGCAGGAAGAAAAGCGCGGCCGCCTGCGCTTGATCATTTCGCCCGAAGGCACCGACGGCTCGCTCGCGGTGCACCAGGACGCCCGCGTCTACGCCGGCCTGTTCGACGGCGACGAGACCGCCTCGCTGGCCTTCGGCCCCCACCGCAACGCCTATGTGCATGTGGCGCGCGGCAGCGTCGAGGTCAACGGGCAGCGCATGTCCGAGGGCGACGGCGCACGGGTGCGCAATGCGCACCAGCTCGACCTGGCGCGAGGCGAGGGCGCCGAGGTGCTGGTGTTCGACCTGCGCCCCAATGAGCTGCCCGCGTTCTGAGCTTCATCGTTTCTTTTTCCCCCTTTCACTCCGCTCCACTTCATTTCATTTCACAGGAATCATCATGACCACTCTCACCCTGCGCGACGGCACCGAGCTCTACTACAAGGACTGGGGTTCGGGCCAGCCCATTCTGTTCAGCCACGGCTGGCCGCTGAACGCCGACATGTGGGACGCGCAGATGCTGTTCTTCGCGGAACGCGGCTACCGCGCCATCGCTTTCGACCGCCGCGGTTTCGGCCGCTCGAGCCAGCCCTGGACCGGCTACGACTACGACACCTTCGCGGACGACATCTCGGAGCTGATCGAGAAGCTCGACCTGAAGGACGTGATCCTGGTGGGCTTCTCGATGGGCGGCGGCGACGTCACGCGCTACATCGCACGCAAGGGCTCGTCGCGCATCGCCAAGCTTGCGCTCGTCAGCGCCGTGACGCCGCTGTTCGTGAAGACGCCCGACCACCCCGTGGGCCCCGACGCCTCGCTGTTCGCAGGCATTCGCGCCGGCCTGGCCGCCGACCGCCCGCAGTTCCTCGATGACTTCAGCACGCTGTTCTACGGCACGAACCGGCCGGGCGCCAAGGTGTCGCAGGGCGTGTTCAAGCAGACGCTGCAGATTGCGCTGCAGGCCTCCATCAAGGCCACCATCGACTGCGTGACCGCGTTCTCGGAAACCGACTTCCGCCCCGACATGGCGAAGATCGACGTGCCCACGCTCGTGATCCACGGCGACGACGACCAGGTGGTGCCGATCGAAGCCACCGGCAAGCTCGCGGCCGAGATGATCAAGAGCAGCCAGTTCAAGGTCTATGCCGGTGCGCCGCACGCCACCTGCAACACGCACGCCGACCAGGTCAACGCCGACCTGCTGGCGTTCATCAAGGGCTGAGTCGTGACCACTGCAGCGCCTTCTCCTGCGTCGGTCCAGGACAACCCCGCCAAGCACCGCTTCGAATACGCGTCGCAAGGCGAACGCGCGGTTGCCATCTACTCGCTGGACGGTGATGTCATCACCTTCATCCACACGCTGGTGCCCGAAGCGCTGCAAGGCCAGGGCATTGCCAGGCAGCTGGTGCTGGCGGGCCTGGCCTCGGCACGCGAGCGCGGGCTGCGCGTCATTCCGCAGTGCCCCGTGTTCGCCGCCTACATGCGTTCGCACCCGGATACGCATGACCTGCTGGCCGACGAAGGCCGTAAGCTGCTCGGTCTTTGAAGAAGAAAAGGCTCCGCACATGACCGCCGACGATCGCCAACCCGGCTTGCGCACCGCCACGCTCGACGAAATTGCCGGGCGGGCGCTGCCCGGTGGCGAGACTGTCACCGCCGTCATCCAGCAGACGGTCAAGCGCGAGTCCGTGGCCGCCTACGAGCAATGGCTGAAGAAGGTGGTGCCCATTGCCGCGCGCTTTCCGGGGCGCCGAGGCGTGAACGTCATCCACCCGGTGGCGGGCGGTCTGCAGTACACCATCACCATCCGCTTCGACTCGCTCGCGCACGCGCAGGACTGGTTCGCCTCGGGCGCGCGCCGCCAGCTGGTCGAAGAGGCGGCGTCGTTTCTCGAAGCCGACGAAAAGGTGGAAACGCGCACCGGGCTCGAGTTCTGGTTTCACCCGACGGCGGGGCAACCGCCGGCCAGGCGCTACAAGCAGTTCCTGCTGACCCTGTCGGTGATCTACCCGCTGACCATGCTGGTGCCGGCCGTGGTGCACTGGCTGGTGGCGTCGGTGCCCGTGTTGTCGAGCTATGGGGTCGAGCACCTGATCGCCTCGGCCGCCATCGTCGGGCTGATGGTGTATCTCGTCATGCCGAGGTACACGCGCCTGATGGCGCGCTGGCTCTACAAGTAACGCCTCGGTTGCGGCCCGTGTGAGGCAAGGGCGATGCAGGAACAGGCAACGACCGCGGAGGAACGGCACTGCACCTTTTGGTGCGTCGCTGCCTCGACGTCAACATCAAGGGCGTGCTCCATGGCTAGACGATCAGCATCTCGCTCGCCGTGTCGAAGAACACGATCTTCGACAGGTCGATCGAGAAATGCATCGCCGAGCCGACCAGCAGCGCCACGTCGGGCGGCAGGCGCGCCGTGAAGTCGTGGCCGCCCAGGTCGAGCAGCACCAGCGTGTCGGCACCCGTGGGCTCCACCACCTGCACGCGTGCGCGCACCACGCATTGCGAGGCGCTCGTGCCCGTGCCCGCGTTCGTGGTATCGGCAAGCCCCACGGCTTCCGCGCGCAGCCCGGCAATCACTTCACCGCCGACGCGCGCACGCAGGCCCTCGGGCACCAGCGCGGCGGGCAGCTCGATCTCCTCGGCTTCGTCGCTGCCGGTGGTGGCGATGCACAGGTTGCCCCGGTGCCCATCCGTCACCCGCATGCGCAGCAGGTTCATGCGCGGCGAGCCCATGAAGCTCGCCACGAACGTGTTCGCGGGCCGGTTGTAGACCTCGTGTGGCGTGCCCAGCTGCTGCAGCACGCCGCCCTTCATGACCGCGATGCGCGTGGCCAGCGTCATGGCCTCGATCTGGTCGTGCGTGACGTAGACGATGGTCGCATTCAGCCGCTGGTGCAGCTTCTTGATCTCGGTGCGCATGTCCAGCCGCAACTGCGCATCGAGGTTCGACAGCGGCTCGTCGAACAGGTAGAGCTGCGGCTCGCGCGCCAGCGCACGCCCGATGGCCACGCGCTGGCGCTGGCCGCCCGAGAGCTGGCGCGGCTTGCGGTCCATCAGGTGGCCGATCTGCAGCAGCTCGCCGACCTTCTTCACGCGGTCGGCGCGCGTGGCCTTGTCGACCTTGCGCATCTCCAGCGGAAACTCGATGTTCTTGGCCACCGTCATGTTGGGGTAGAGCGCATAAGACTGGAACACCATCGAGATGTTGCGCTCCGCCGGCGCCACCGCCGTGATGTCCTTGCCGTTGAGCCGCAGGTGCCCGTCGCTGGGCTCCTCCAGCCCCGCGATGATGTTCATGAGCGTGCTCTTGCCGCAGCCCGAAGGGCCGACGAGCACCAGGAACTCGCCGTCGTTCAACGCGATGGAAATGTCGTGCAGGATGTGTACGGGACCGAAACTCTTGCGGATGCCAACCAAGTCCAGAGATGCCATTGACCTAACCTTTGACCGAGCCGGCCATCAGGCCGCGCACGAAATACTTGCCGGAAACCAGGTACACGACCAGCGTGGGAAGCGCCGCGATGAACGCGCCCGCGAAATGCACGTTGTATTCCTTGACCCCCGTGGAGCTGTTGACGAGGTTGTTCAGTGCCACGGTGATCGGGAAAGAGCTGTAGTCGCTGAACGAGGCACCGAAGAGAAACTCGTTCCAGATGTTGGTGAACTGCCAGATCACCGTCACCACGATGATGGGCGTGCTGTTGGGCAGCAAGATGCGCCACAGCACGCCGAAGAAGCCCGCGCCGTCCATGCGCGCCGAGCGCACCAGCTCCTGCGGAAACGCCGCGTAGTAGTTGCGAAAGAACAGCGTGGTGAAGCCGATGCCGTACACCACGTTCACGAACACCAGCCCCGTCACCGTGCCCGCGATGCCCAGCATGCCCAGCGTCTTGGCCATGGGTATCAGCACGATCTGGAACGGAATGAACACCGAGAACAGCATGGCCGCGAACAGCAGGTGCGCGCCGCGGATCCTGAACTGCGTGAGGATGTAGCCGTTCACCGCGCCGATGAGCGTGGACAGCACCACGCCCGGCACCACCAGCAGGAACGAGTTGATGAAGTAGGGCTTCAGGCCCGTGGGCTGCACGCCGATCTGCGCGGTGCTCCAGGCCGAATGCCAGGGCGCGAGCGTCCACGCGACGGGCAGCGCCATCAGGTGGCCGTTGCGGATTTCTTCCAGCGGCTTCAGCGAGTTGACGACCATCACGTACACCGGCATCAGGAACACCAGCGCCAGCACGGCCAGCACCGCGTACAGCAGCAGGCGCGCGGCATGGGCGCCCGGCGTGCGATGTCGAAGCGCCTGTTCAGCCATGTTGGGCACCCCGCATCTCGCGCAGCAGGTAGGCACCACGACGATGCCGACGGCCACGAGCATCAGCACCGAGCTTGCGGCGCCCACGGCCATCTCGTTGCGGGTGAAGGTGTACTGGTACATGAAGACGGAAGGCAGCCAGGTCGAGCGCCCGGGCCCGCCGTTGGTCAGCGCGATCACCAGGTCGTACGACTTGATGGCCATGTGCGCCAGGATCACGAAGGCCGAGACGAACACCGGCCCCAGTTGCGGGATGACGATGCGCGTGTAGATCTGCCAGGTGCGCGCGCCGTCGACGCGCGCGGCGCTGATCTGCTCGCCGTCGACGCCGCGCAGGCCGGCCAGGAACATCGCCATCACGAAGCCCGAGGTCTGCCAGACGGCGGCGATGACCACGCAGTAGATGGCCATGTCGCCGTCCTTGATCCAGTCGAACGCGAAGCTGCTCCAGCCCAGGCTGCGCATCGTGTGCTCGATGCCCACGCCGGGGTCGAGCAGCCATTTCCAGGCCGTGCCGGTGACGATCAGCGAGAGCGCCATCGGGTAGAGGAAGATCGAGCGCAGCACGCCCTCGGCGCGGATCTTCTGGTCGATCAGGATCGCCAGCGTGAGCCCCAGCACCATCGCGATGGCGATGTACAGGCCCGCGAACACCGCCAGGTTGTGCAGCGACACCGACCAGTTCTCCAGCCCCAGCAGCCGCTCGTAGTTCGCCGTGCCCGCCCACTCTGCGTTGGGCAGCATGGTCGACGTCGTGAACGACAGGCCGACCGTGAACATGATGTAGCCGTAGACACAGACCAGCACGAGCAGTGCGCTGGGGCTCAGCAGGAGCTTGGGAAGCAGGTTGGCTTTCAAGGGGCGTGTCGTCCTCGGGCGCTGTCAGTTCCTGGCGGCGGACGCCAGCGCCGCAACCGCTTTCTTGTCGTCGATCTGGCCGTTGAAGTGGCGCGTGATCACGTCGTAGAACGCGTTCTTGATCGACGCCGGCACCGCGTGGCCATGCGCCATCGAGCCCACCAGCGTGTGGGCCTGGCTGGCCTCGGCCACGTCCTTGATGGCCTTCTTGCCGCAGGCGTCGAAGGCGGTGTCGGGCACGTCGGTGCGCGCGGGCGCCGAGCCCTTGACCACGTTGAAGGCCGACTGGAAGCCCGGCTCCAGGATGGCGTTGGCGAGCTTCTGCTGCGCGGCTTCCTTGTCGGCGTCCTTCAGCTTGAACATCACGAACTGGTCGGCGTTGAAGGTGACGATGCCCTGCGTGCCCGGAAAGCGGAAGCAGGCGAAGTCCTTGCCCGGCACCTGCCTGGCGTTGACGAACTCGCCCTTGGCCCAGTCGCCCATGACCTGGAAGCCGGCCTTGCCGCCGATCACCATGCCCGAGGCCACGTTCCAGTCGCGGCCCGAGAAGTCCTTGTCGACGAGCTTGCGCAATTGGCCCATGCGCTGGAACACTTTCTCGGTGGTCGGCGAGGCCAGGGTCTTGCCGTCGAGCTCGATGAAGGCCTTGCGGTAGTAGTCGACACCGCCGGTGGCCACGGCCACGTTCTCGAACAGCGTGGCGTCCTGCCACGGCTGGCCGCCGTGGGCGATGGCGATGAAGCCGGCCTTCTGCACCTTGTCGGCGGCGGCGATGAACTCGTCCCAGTTCTTCGGCTCCGCCGTGACGCCGGCCTTGGCCAGCACGACCTGGTTGGCCCAGACCCAGTTGGTGGAGTGGATGTTGACCGGTGCAGCGATCCACTTGCCGTTGTATTTGGAGAACTTCTGCAGCGCGGGCGGCACGACCTTGTCCCAGCCGCCTTTCTGCGCGAGCGTGTTCAGGTCGGCCACCAGGCCCTGCTTGCCCCAGTCGAGGATGTCGAAGCCCTGCATCTGCGACGCGGTGGGCGGGTTGCCCGAAGTCACGCGCGCCCGCAGCGCCGTCATGGCGGCTTCGCCGCTGCCGCCGGCCACGGGCATGTCGTTCCACTTGACGCCTTGCTTCTCCAGGTTGCCCTTGAGCACGTTGAGCGCGGCGGCCTCGCCACCGGCGGTCCACCAGTGCAGGACCTCGACGCTTTGCTGGGCCATGGCCGCGCCGGTGCCCAGCGCGAGGCAGACGGCGGTGATGGCACTGACGGCGAATTTCTGGGTGAGGTTTTTCATGTGCGTGTCTCCCGAGTCGAGTGTTGAAACCGGCGGCAGTTTAGGCAGCGCCCACCGGGTCGCACGCTGTGATTTCCCGGACGAAACACAGCGTTGCGAGCGCAACAAATGCGCCGCTGCCCAGAGGTGTTCCGTTATTCCCACCAGGCTTCCATCTGCACGCCGAAGATGGTCGCGCTGCGCCGGCCGTTGGCGCCGAAGCTGTCGACGTTGGCGTCGCCCGCGGCCTTGTTCCAGCTCGCGCGCGTGACGTACAGGCGGAACTCGGGGCGCGTCCAGAAGTCGGTGTTGGGCGAGAAGGCCACCGCGAAGGTGCCCTTGTTGAGCGTCTGCCTGGGCTGTGCGCTGATGCTGCGGCGCGTGCTGCCGACTTCGGCCAGCAGCTTGGTGTACTTGGCAATGCCGTACGACACGCGTCCGCCGAGGGAGAAGTCCTTGGTCTCGGGCCCGTTGTCGGGGCGCACGGTCTGGTAGCCCACCAGCGCCTGGCCGCCGAAGCGCCCGATCTGGAAGTCCACCGAATCCAGGATGCGCCGCTGCTTGGCGCCCGGCTGCGGCGTGAACGTGGTGCGCGTCACCAGCGGCGCGAAAAGGAAGCCGCCGGGGCCCGCCTGCAGGTCGGGCCCGAACAGCAGTCCCGTGCTGGTGGTGCTGTTGTCCAGGTTGTAGAACTTGCCGTTGACCGACGCGTGCCCGCTCGATGCCTGCAGGAACAGCGTGTTGTTCAGCCCCGGCACCAGGAAGTTCTTCTGGATGTGCATCAGCCCGAGCGCGCCGCCGTCGCGGCCCTTGGCGAAGTCGCCCGAGATCAGCGCGCCCGTCAGCGTGAGCTTGCCGTCGGGGTTGGTCGGAATGTCGCGCCACTGCACGTTCAGGCGCTTGGCGTTGTTGGGGTTGCCGCTGTGGTTGTCGATGGAGTCGGCCGTGTAGCCCGCCACGTTGAGCCGGCCCAGGCCGCCCAGCGGAATGTCGTCGATACCGGCGCCGTAGTTGTCGCCGTCTTCGACCACCCACTTGTCCAGGATGTGAACGTCCTGGATGCGGTGGTAGCGCTGGCCGGCCCACACGCTGGCGGCGTTGCCGAAGATGCCGCTGAGCGAGAAGTACGCCTGCGCCGTGCCGCTCTTGCCGTTGTAGACCGTGGGCATGTAGAACACGCCCCACTTCACGCCGTCGCCCAGGTCGAAGCGCTTGCCGATGCCGAACTCCAGGTAGTTGTCGCCCTCGTTGCCCAGGCGGTACTTCTGCAGGTCGCCGCCGAGCGAGTAGCCGCCCTTGGGCGCGCCCTTCGGTGCGCTGTAGAAGCCGCCGCGGCCGTAGCCCCAGAACTCCAGGCCCGTGGCTTCGTTGACCTTCTTCACGAAGTCCTTGGTCGGGTCGGACTTGACCTCGGCCTCGGGCGGTGCGTCGGACGACTGCGCATGGGCCAGGCTCTGGATGCCTGCGAGCAGCACGATGGCGGCGGTGTAGCGGTTCAGTTGGAATCTCACGGTTGTCTCCTCGGTGGTGAAGTGGGTTGTTGTGGAGGGGTCAAGGGCGTGCGCGGGCCCGTCCGAAGGCTTCGGACGTGCGTCGTCCCTCACCGGCCGCGGGCGGCGGTGATGCGTGCGAACGAAGGGGGAGGGGGTGCGCTACCGCTTCATCGAGCGATGCGCTGCAGACAGGAGAAGAAGCCGCTCGTGGCGGCGGCACGCGTGTGCTTGCAAGGGTTCGGCATGTCGTCTTCTCCTCTGTTCTCCACAGGTGCCTGTATGTGACGGCCCGCAGTGTAGGAGCGCGATTCGCGGTGCCAGCGTGTGATTTCCCGGACGAAACACGGCGTTGCCAGCGCAAAAAGCGTTGGCGCTTTCACGGCAATCCAGAGTGGGAAGAAGCGGTGCCGATGGCGTTGGCCATCGGTCTTCAAAAGGGTGTGTCAGCCCTGCGTGCTGGCCCGCACGATGAGCTTCACGGGCAGCGTGTTGAGCCGGGGCATCGACGAGCCTTGCATCACCAGCTCCACGCCGAGGCGGCCGAGCTCTTGCCGGTCGACGCGCAGTGTCGTCAGCGGCGGGTTGGCCTGCGCGGCGGCCAGCGTGTCGTCGAAGCCCACGATGGCGATGTCCTTCGGCACCGTGAGCCCCGCCTGGCGGCAGGTCTGCAGCGCGGCGAGCGCGGCCGCGTCGTTGTAGGCGAACACGGCATCGGGTGGCCGGCGCAGCCGCAGCAGCTGCTGCATGGCGGCCGATGCGCCCCGGTCGTGCAACTGCCCCGGCGGCGCCACCACCTCGAGCTCGGGATCCGCGAGGATGCCCGCCTCGAACAGCGCCCGCCGATAGCCTTGCGCGCGCTCCAGGATGCTCACGTGCGCCAGCGAGCCCGCGATGTATGCGATGCGCTGACGGCCGATGTCCAGCAGGTGGCGCGTGGCCAGGTAGCCGCCCACGGCGTTGTCGGGGTTCACCGAGGGCAGGTCGCGCAGCGAGCAGTCGATGAGCGCGATCGGCAGGTCGAGCCCGGCCACCATGTCGAGCACCTCGCTCTCGAAGTAGCCCGCCGCCAGCACCATGTCGGGCTCGTGCATGCGCAACTGCTCGCGGATCGGGTCGGTCGGCCCGCAGGTCAAAAGCGTGGGCACGATGGCGAACTTGCGGCACGCCTCCTCGACCCCGTGCAGCACGTCGGAGAAGAACGGGTTGGTCGAGAAGTGGCTGTGCTGCCTGTGCACCATGAAGGCCAGTTGCTTGGCCTTGGCGCCGCGCAGGCGCGCCGGGTTGTAGCCGATCTGGCGGGCTGTCTGGCGGATCATGCGGCGCGTGTCGTCGGACAGGCCGCGCTGGTTTTTCAGGGCACGCGATACGGTGCTGATGGAAACGCCGGAGGCTCGGCCACGTCGCGGATGGTTACGGGCATGGATCCCTTTGGGGTGTTGTTGTCGCTCGGAAAGTCATTGTTGCCGCGCGCACCGTGGATTGTCGAGACCGTGTTGGCGCGCGCCCGTGCACGGCGTGAACGAGGTCCGCCAAGCGTATGTTTGTTGCGCTTTCAACGCTCTGTTTCGTCGGGGAAATCACAAGCACCGAAGGGCGCGAGCCGTTCATACACTGCGGCCGACCGGCGTTCCGACCTGCGGGCGCGGGCTTGAAAACAGGGAGACAACGTGATGATGAAGAACGCTTGCAGAAGCCTGGCGGTGGGGGTGGTTGCCTCTGCTTTGTTGTGGGGGTGTGGCGGGGGCAGTGGAGGCGATGGCTTCTCTTTTCCGTCGCCCGCGGCCACGGTGGCCGATACGCCACCTGCCACTGAACGCACGCCGGTCCCCGGCACCCCACCCGAACTGGCATTGACCAAGTACGTCAACGCCTTCCTGGGCACCGCCTCCCAGCCGGGCAGCACGCACCCCGGCAACACGAGCCCTGCCGCGACGCTGCCCTTCGGCATGGTGTCCTTCGGGCCCGACACGGACATCGACCACGAGTACTTCTCCAGCGGCTCGGGCTATCACTACCCCAGTAACAAGATCAACTGGTTCAGCATGGCCCGCATCAGCGGACCGGGCTGCCGCAGCGGCGGCACCGTGCCGATGATGCCCAGCGTGAACGACGAGCAACTCGAAAGCGACAAGAACCTCGTGATGAGGGGCGCGGGCCCCACCTTCGATCACGCCAACGAAGCGGCCTCGCCGGGCTACTACAAGGTCAGGACCGACGACAACATCACGACCGAGATCACGGCCACCACGCGCTCCGGCTTCATGCGCCTGACCTATCCGGATGCCACCAAGGCCATCCTGGTGGTGGACGGCACGCAGACCAATTCCATGGATGGCATCGCCGCGACAATCTCGCAAGACCCGGCCGACGCGAACGGCTTCTTCGGCAAGACGCGCAACAAGTTCAATTGCGGTGGCGAGTACGACGCGTACTTCTATATCAAGGTGGGCACGCCCTATGCGAGCGCGCCGCGCATCATCGCCAACGGCGGCGTGCTGGTGCTCAATTTCGACTTGTCGAAGGCAGCTGGCGGCAAGGCGCTCGTCAAGATCGGCCTGTCTTACGTGGACGCCGAGAACGCGCGCAAGAACCTCGAGGCCGAGAACCCGGGCTTCGACTTCGACGGCACGCGCAAGAAGGCCGACGCCGAATGGAACACCCAGCTCAACCTGATCCAGGTCGAGGACACGGCGGCCACCACCGACGCGCTGAAGCAGTTCTATTCGGCCTTCTATCGCGTGATGTCGGGTCCATCGGTTTTCAGCGACGTCGACGGCAGCTACATGGGCATGGACAAGCTGCGCCACCAGACCGACAGCTACACCAACGCGGCCGGCAAGCTCGTGCAGCGCGAGCAGTACACGACCTTCTCGATCTGGGACACCTACCGGTCGCTCGGGTCGATGCACGCCTGGCTGTTCCGTGACCGCGCGGCCGACATGGCGCAGTCGCTGGTGAACGACGCAGCGCAATGCGGCGCCTTCCCGCACTGGTCCGACGCGAACGTGGACGACGTGCCCATGGAAGGCGACCACGCGCCGATGCTGCTGGCCAGCCTGCAGGCCTTCGGTGCGACGCGCTACGACACGGCGGCCGCGCTGGGCTTCATGCGCCGCGCGGCTTTCGGGCCGACATCCGACCGGCCCGAATGGCCGGCATGCAACGGCAACCCCGCCTTCGGCCGCAACCAGGCCGGGACTGCGCAGGGCAACCTGCCCGACTACCTGCGCCTGGGCTACGTGCCGGAAGGCGGCGACATCCAGGGCATTCACACCGGTTCGTTGACCATCGAGGGCGCGAACCGCGACTTCGCCATCGGCAGCTACATCACGGCCATCGGCAGCATCGCGACGGACGAAGACCGCAAGAACGCGAGCGTGCTGCTCAAGCGCGGCGAGAACTGGAGCAAGCTCTTCAACACGGGCACGAAGGTGCTCGGCGTGAAGGACGATGCCGGCAACTGGGCCTCGCCGTCGCAGGACGACGGCTACCACGAAGGCACGGCCGCGCAGTACCTTTGGGCCATTCCGCACGACCTCGCACGCATCTCCGATGCACTGGGCGGCAGCGCGGCGGCGGTGCAGCGGCTCGACAAGCTCTTCACCGTCACGTCCACCACGAACGCGGCGAGGAAGTCGCCCGCCGGCCTGGCCCTGAACGCGAGCCGGCTCAACAGCGGCGAGAACGGCGCGACCTTCTACATGGGCAACGAGCCGGCCTTTGCCGCGCCCTGGGCCTACAACTGGGCGGGCCGCCCGTCGCGCACGCAGTTCGTGCTGCCGCAGATCATGTCCGCCACCTTCTCGAGCAAGCCCGAAGGCCTGCCCGGCAACGACGACGTGGGCGCGACCTCGGGCTGGTACGTGTGGGCGTCGATGGGGCTGTATCCCATGATCCCGGGCGTGCCGGGCCTCACGCTCTCGACCCCGCAGTTCTCGAAGATCACCGTGCAACTGGCCGAAGGCAAGCGGCTGGTCATCAGCCGCGACAAGGCCGCGCCCTTCGTCAAGGCGCTCAAGGTCAACGGCGCGGACTGGGGCAGCACGTGGCTGCCGCTGGCCAGCGTGCAAGGCGGCGGCACGCTCGACTTCGACGTGACCGATGCGCCCACGACGTGGGGCGAAGGCAGCGCGCCGCCGTCCGGCGCGGGCGCCGATTTCTCGAAGACACCCTGAGCGCGTCGCGCGCCGGTGATTCACAACAAATCGAAAAATGGGATGGCTCTATGAACACGAGATGGAAAGGGGCGCTTGCGGGCGCCGCATACCTGGCATGTGCCGCGCTGGTGGTCGGTTGCGGCGGCGGTGGCTCCAGCGGACCGTACATCGGCTTCGCGGGCGGAGGTGAGGGCGCAGGCGGGAGCGGGAGCGGCACGGCAGACCCGGCCGCCGTTCCTGACGGCGCGGTGGTTCCACCGGGACTCGTCAAGCCCTTGCTCACGCACTACGTGAACCCCTTCGTCGGCACGGCGGACGCGACGAAGCCGGCCTCCGACCCCGTGCCGGCCGGCGCGCGGGGCGGCACATTTCCCGGGGCGACCACACCCTTCGGCATGGTGCAGTGGACACCGATGACGCCGAGCAACGGCGGCACCGACCGCCCGGTGGGCTACATCTACAAGGAGAACACCATCACGGGCTTTCCGCTCACGCAGATGAGCGGCTCCGGCTGCGACGGCAACGAGGGCGAGCTGCCGATCATGCCGACCTTCGACCCCGCGTCGGTCGGCCCCGGCGCCGAGGAAAACTTCGATCACGACAACGAACAGGCCGCTCCGGGCTACTACAAGGTGACGCTGAACGACGGCATCACGACCGAACTGACGGCCACCACGCGCACCGGCTTCGGCCGCTTCACCTTTCCTGCAGAGTCCGCGCTGGCCGATGGTGGCAAGACCTCGTACCTGGTGTTCGACCCCACCCGCACCAACACCCTGGCGTCCACCACGGGCAGCGTGCAGGCTGAAGGAAAAGACGGCATCTCGGGTTCCACCGTGGGTGGCAATTTCTGCGGGGCGCGCCAGTACACGCTGTATTTCTACGCGAAGTTCGATCGCGCGATCACGGTCGCCATGGACGACGGCAAGGCCAACGTGAGCTTCGCCACGAGCGGCAAGCCGGCGGTGCTGATGAAGATCGGCCTGTCTTACGTCAGCACCGAAAACGCGCGCAAGAACCTCGAAAAGGAAAACGGCGGCTGGGACTTCGACGCCGTGCGCTCCGCCGCATCGGACGCATGGAACAACCGGCTGGGCGCCATCCAGGTGAGCGGCGGCACCGAGACCGAGAAGCGCAAGTTCTACACGGCGCTGTATCACTCGCTGCTGTCCCCGAACATCAACAGCGACGTGACGGGCGACTACCTCGGCTTCGACCAGACGGTGCACCAGGTGGCGGCCGATCGCACCCACTACGCCAACTTCTCCAACTGGGACATCTACCGCAGCCTGATGCCGCTCACGGCCATGCTGTTCCCGCGCGAAGCCGGCGACATGATGCAGTCGCTGGTCGACGACGCCGACCAATGCGGCGCCATTCCCCGCTGGTCGCCGATCAACGCCGACGCGGGCATCATGCCGGGCGACTCCGGCGTGCCGACGGTTGCCGGCGCGTACGCCTTCGGCGCCACGAACTTCGACGCGAAGAAGGCGCTCGGCTACATGACGCTGGTCGGCAGCAAGGCGGATCTGCAGTGCACCGGCCAGGGCCTGCGCGACAGTGCCGACCGCATGAACGACTACCTGACGCGCGGCTATGCGGCCATGGACAACGGTTGGTGGGCCGGCTCGCTGACCTTCGAGTTCGCGACGGCCGACTTCGCGACTTCGCGGCTGGCCAAGGCCCTGGGGGACACCACCAACGAGCGCCTGTTCCTGAGCCGTTCCGCCAACTGGAAGAACCAGTTCAATGCCACCCGCAAGCAGCTCCTGCCGCGCTACCGCAGCGGCGATTGGATGAACTACCCGACGCCCAATGCCGACATGGTCGAGGGCAACGCCGAGCAATACACCTGGATGTCGGCCTACGACGTGCGCGGCCTGATCGACCTGGTGGGCGGCAACGCCGCGGTCGTCTCGCGGCTCGACACCTTCTTCGAAGACCTGACGCCGGCATGAACAAGCCGAACTTCTACGTGGGCAACGAGCCGAGCTTTGCCACGCCGTGGCTCTACAACTGGACGGGCACGCCGTGGCGCACCCAGAAGGTCGTGCGCGACGTGATCAACACCGTGTTCTCCGACGACCCGGGCGGCCTGCCGGGCAATGACGACCTGGGCGCGGTGTCGTCGTGGTACGTGTGGGCGGCCATGGGGCTCTACCCCGAGATCCAGTCGGTCGGGGGCCTCACCATCGGCAGCCCGGTCTTCGACCAGGTCGTGATCCGCTGGGCCGATGGCCAGAAGACGCTCACGCTCAATGCCACCGGCGCCGGCACCAACGCCCCCTACGTCCATGCCGTGCAACTGGACGGTCAGGCGGTCGACATGCCGTGGCTGTGGCTCGCGGACCTGAAGAAGGACTCGACGCTGGGCTTCACGCTCGGGGCCGCTGAATCGCAATGGGGCAAGGACTCGGCCGCGCGCATGCCGTCCTTCGGCCTCGACGGGTTCGACAGCCTGGGCGCGGCCATGAACAACCGAGGCATCGGCACGGACGGCGAGCCCGCCGACAGGGAGCTCGAGGGCTACACCTTCGACATGGAGGGGTGGAGCTATTCGGCCAAGGCGTTGGCCGCCGCGGGCGCCGCATCGGGTGCGACCGTGTCCTTCAACGGTGTCGATTTCACGTGGCCGGACGGCAAGGCAGGACTCGACAACATGGTGGCGCAAGGGCAGGTCGTCACATTCCCCGTACCGCGGGCGGCGGGCACGCTGGCACTGCTGGGCAGCGCAACCGCCGCATCCGAGGCGCCGACCGGCAAGCTGAGCGTGAACTACACCGACGGCACGCGGCAGTCGTTCGATCTGCGCTTCGACGACTGGACCTTGGGCGGTGGTGGGGGCACACCGGGCAGCTACAACAAGATCGCGCTGACGACGGACCACCGCGTGAGCAAGAGCGGCTCGGTCGACACGACCAAGGCCTACGTCTACTACTGGGACGCCGCGCTGGACAAGCAGCGCACGGTGAAGAGCGTGACGCTGCCTTACCAGACGGACAACGGTGCGCTCATGCATGTGTTCGCGATGACGCTGAAGTAGGGCCGCCGAACCAAGAGCGCTCAAAGCAAGAAGCCCCCGGCACGCATGCCGGGGGCTTCTTTTTTCCACGCCCCACGAAGAGGCAGATTCGAACGCCAGGCCCTCAAGCCTCCGGCGCCACGCTCCCCGGCAACGCCGGTGCGGTCTTCTCGCTGGAGCCTTCCTTCTCGTCTTCTTCTTCCTTCTTGTGCCGCGCCGCAATGGCCAGGTACATCGCCGGCACCACGAACAGCGTGAACAGCGTGCCGATCGACAGCCCGCTGAAAATCACGAGGCCCATGGCCTTGCGCCCGGCGGCGCCGGCGCCCGAGGCAATCACCAGCGGCAGCACGCCGAACACCATGGCCGCCGTGGTCATCAGGATCGGGCGCAGACGCGTGCCGGCGGCTTCGACGATGGCGTCCAGCTTGCTCAGGCCCTGCTTCTGCAGCCGGTTGGCCACTTCGACGATCAGGATGCCGTGCTTGCTGATGAGGCCCATCAGCGTCACCAGGCCCACCTGCGTGTAGATGTTCATCGAGGCGAAGCCCCAGAAGATGAAGATCATGGCGCCGAAGAGGGCCAGCGGCACCGACACCAGAATCACCACCGGGTCGCGGAAGCTCTCGAACTGCGCGGCCAGCGCCAGGAACACGATGATCAGCGCGAACAGGAAAGTAATGGCGAAGTTGCCCGACTCCTGCACGAACTGGCGCGACTGGCCCGAGTAGTCGACCGAGTAGCCGCTGGGCGCCAGCTGCTGCACCACGCCGCGCAGGTACTCCAGCGTCTCGCCCTGGGTGCCGCTGGGCACGCCCTGGATGGTCACGGAGTTGAGCTGCTGGAAGTGGTTGACCGTCTCGGGCTGCACGGAGTACTTCAGGCTTGCCACGGTGCTCGCGGGCACCACGCCGTTGGGGGTCTTGATGTAGAAGTTGAGCACGTCCGACGGGTTGAGCCGGTCGACCTGCTGCACCTGCGGAATCACCTTGTACGAGCGGCCCGAGATCGAGAAGTAGTTGACGTACCCGCCGCCCAGCGCGGCGCCCAGTGCGTTGCCCACGTCCTGCTGGGTGATGCCCAGCGTGGCGATCTTGTCGCGGTCGACGGTCACGGTCGCCTGCGGCAGGTCGAACTTCAGGTCGGCGTCGATGTAGTAGAACTTTCCGTCGCGCGCGCCTTGTCCATGATCTGCTGCGCGAGCGTATTGAGGTTCTCGAAGGGCTCGGTCGTCTTGATGACGAACTGCACCGGCAGGCCCGACGCGCCCGGCAGCGCCGGGAACTGGAAGGCCACCACCTTGGCGCCGGCAATGCCGTTCCAGCGGTTCTGCAGGTCGGCCTGGATGTCGTGCGCGCTGCGCGTGCGCTGGTCCCAGGGCTTGAGCAGCACGCCGGCAATGCCCGCGTTGGTGCTGGGCACGCCGGTCAGCTGGAACAGCTGCGCGTATTCGGGCGTGTCGTGCGCGACCTTGAAGATCTGGTCGGCGTAGGTCTGCATCTGGTTGATGGTGGCCGTGGGCGCGCCCACCACCTGCGACAGCACGATGCCCTGGTCCTCCTCGGGCGCGAGCTCCGACTTCGACATCTTGAACATCACGAACAGCAGCGCCACCAGGATGGCGCCCATCACCAGCATCACCGGCCAGGTCTTGAGCACGCTGCGCAAGATGCGCTGGTAGCGGTTGTGCACGCGCTCGAAGACGTGTTCGATGGCGGTCGCGAACTTGCCGGTGTCCTGCTCGGGCTTGAAGAAGCGCGAGCACATCATGGGCGAGAGCGTGAGCGCCACCACGCCCGACACCACCACCGAGCCCGCGAGCGTGAACGCGAATTCGGTGAACAGCGAACCGGTCAGCCCGCCCTGGAAGCCGATGGGCACGTACACCGCCACCAGCACCACCGTCATGGCCAGAATGGGCCCGCCCAGCTCGCGCGCCGCCAGCAGCGACGCCTGCATGGGCGACTTGCCCTCGCGCATGTGCCGGTCGACGTTCTCCACCACGATGATGGCGTCGTCCACCACCAGCCCGATCGCCAGCACCAACGCCAGCAGCGTGAGCAGGTTGATGGAGTAGCCCAGCACCAGCATGATGAAGAAGGTGCCGATCAGCGACAGCGGCATGGCGATCACCGGCACCAGCACCGCGCGGAAGCTGCCCAGGAACAGGTAGATCACCACCGTCACGATCACCAGCGCCTCGACCAGCGTCTTGATCACTTCGCTGATGGAGGTGTTGATGAAGTCGGTCGAGTCGTAGACGATCTTGCCGGTGAGGCCGCTCGGCAACTGCCCCTGGATGTCGGGGAAGGTGGTGCGCACCTGCTTGGCGACGTCGAGGATGTTGGCCTCGGGCGCGACCTTGATGCCGATGAACACCGAGCGCACGCCGTTGAAGGCCACGTTGAAGTCGTAGTTCTCCGAGCCCAGCGTCACGTTGGCCACGTCCTGCAGCCGCACGATGGCGCCGTTGCTGCTCTTGATGGACAGCTGCTTGAACTCGTCCACGCTGTGCAGCGAGGTGCCGGCCGTGAGCGGCACGCTCACCATCTGGCCCTTGCTGGTGCCCACGGCGGCCAGGTAGTTGTTGGCGCTGAGCGCGGCGCTCACGTCGGTGGCGGTCACGCCGAAGGCGGCCATCTTCTGCGCGTCGAGCCAGGCCCGCAGCGCGAAGGTGCGCGCACCCAGGATCTCGGCGGTCTGCACGCCGGGAATGGCGTTGAGCTTGGGCTGCACCACGCGCACCAGGAAGTCGGTGACGTTGTTGTTGGGCAGCGTGTCGCTGTAGAAGCCGATGTACATGGCGTCGGTGGTCTGGCCCGTGGCCACCGTGAGCACCGGTTGCTGCGCCTGCGGCGGCAGCTGGTTGCGCACCGAGTTCACCTGCGTGTTGATTTCGGTCAGCGCGCGGTTCGAGTCGTAGTTCAGCCGCAGCGTGGCGGTGATGGTCGACACGCCCAGGCTGCTGGACGACGACAGGTAGTCGATGCCCTGCGCCTGCGACACGGCGGCCTCCAGCGGCTGCGTGATGAAGCCCGCGACCGTGGCCGCGTCCGCGCCGTAGTAGGCGGTGCTGATGGTGACCACGCCGTTCTCGGTCTTGGGGTACTGGTTGACGGGCAGGCCCGCCAGCGCGCGCAGCCCCAGCACCACGATCAGCAGGCTCACCACCATCGCCAGCACGGGCCGGCGGATGAAGATGTCGGTGAAGTTCATGCGGCGCGCCTCACTTTTCCTGCGGCGTCGGCGCCGGGTCGTTGCTCGGCTGCACGCGGTTGTCGACCGTCACGGGCGTGCCGTTCTTCAGCTTGTTCTGGCCGCTGCTCACCACCACCTGGCCGGCTTCCAGGCCCTTGACGATGGAGATCTGGTCGCCGCGCGTCGGGCCGGTCTCGATGAAGACCTGCTGGGCCACGAGCTGCGGCTTGCCCGAGGCATCGGTGGCGGGCGCGGTGCCGGAGCGCCCGGCGTGGCGGGAGCGCCCGCCTTGGGCGGCTCGGCCGGCTTCACCACGTACACGGTCGAGCCGTAGGGGTTGTAGGTGACGGCGGTGGACGGCAGCGTCAGGCGTTCCTGCGTGCCGCCGATGTCGATCTTCACGTTGGCGAACATGCCGGGCAGCAGCACCTGCTTGGGGTTGGCGATGGTGGCTTCGATCTGCACGTTGCGCGTGGCCGCGTCGACCTTCGGGCTGATCGCGTTGATCTTGCCGCTGAAGCTCTGACCCGGGAAGGTGTCGACCGACAGGTTCACCACCTGGCCGACCGCCAGCCCCGCGAGCTGCTGCTGCGGCAGCGTGAAGTCGACGTAGATCGGGTCCAGCGTCTGCAGCGTGACCAGCTTGTCGCCGGCGTTCACGTACTGGCCGGGGTTGAGCGCGGTGATGCCCAGGCGGCCCGCGAAGCGCGCGGATCGACTTCTTGGCGACCACGGCGGCCTGCTGCTCGACCTGCGCGCGCTTGGCCTTGAGGTCGTTGGTGTCGGCATCGATCTGCGCCTGGCTCACGGCCTGGATCGCCAGCTGCGCCTGGTCGCGCTTGAGCACGGTGGCGGCTTGCGCGGCGGCGGCTTCGGCCGAGTGCAGCAGGGCGATGTCGGAGTCGGCGTTGAGCTCGACCAGCAGCGCGCCGGCCTTCACGTCCTGGCCGGACTTGAAATGCACGTTGCGCACCAGGCCCGCCACTTCGGTGCTCAGGTCGGCGCCGCGCACCGGGTTGAGCGTGCCGACGGCGGTGAACTGCGACTGCCACTGCTGCTTCTGCACCTCGGCGGTCGACACGGTCTGCGGACCCGGCTTGGGCACGGCCGCAATCAGCGCGCGGATCTGCAGGAACTTGCCGAGCGCCAGCGCGGCGACCAGCAGCAGCACGCAGCCGATCATGATGATCATTCTCCGGGTCATGGGTAGGCTTCTCTTCGAGTTATGGATGAAGGGTGGGGGGCGGTGGCAGGGAAGGGTGGTGCTGCCGCCGCGGGGTCGATGGGGTCAGTTTTGCGCGGGCGCGGCCGTGGTGGCGGCTGCTGCTGCAGCAGCAGGCACGGCGGGCGCGATGGTCGCGTTCGCCAGCTCGCCGCGGTTCCACCAGCCGCCGCCCAGCGCCTGGAACAGCGCGGCGGTGTCGGCGTAGCGCGCGGCCTGTGCCTGCACCAGCGCGGTGTGCGTCTGCAGCCAGGCCTGCTGCGCGGTGAGCAGCGTGACGTAGCTCACGGCGCCAGCGCGGAACTGCGCGGTCGACAGGTCGAGCGACTGCCGGGCCAACGATTCGGCCGTGGCCTGGTTCTGCAGCGCGACAGCGTCGAGTTCCAGCGCGCGCAGCGCGTCGGCCACGTTCTGGAAGGCGCCGAGCACGGTGTTGCGGTACTGCGCCGCGGCCGAGTCGTAGGCCGCCACGCGGCGCGCTGCTGGGCCCGCAGCGCGCCGCCGTTGAAGATCGGCTGCGTGATGCCGGCGCCGATGCTCCACAGCGTGGTCGGGCCGGTGAACAGGTCGCGTGCGCGCAGCGCGTTGTTGCCGTAGCTGGCGCTCAACTGGATCTGCGGATACAGGTTGGCCGTGGCCACGCCGACCGCCGCGCTGGCCTGGTGCAGTTGGGCCTCGCTGGCGCGCACGTCGGGGCGCTGACGCGCGAGCTCGGAGGGCAGCGACAGCGGCAGCGCCTGCGGCAGCGAAAGGCTGGCCAGGTCGAACTCGGGCAGACCCGCTTCGGACGGCAGCCGGCCCGCGAACACCGCGAGCTGGTGGCGCGTTTGCGCCAGCGCCTTCTCGATGGGCGGCAGCGTGGCCTGGGTCTGCGCGACCTGGGTGCGCTGCTGCAGCACGATCGACTTGGCGATCGCGCCGGTGTCGAACTGCTTTTCGATCACGTTCAGCTGCTCGGTCTGGGCCTGCAGCACTTCGCGCGCGGCCTGCAGCTGCGCGCGCAGCGAGGCTTCGCGGATGGCCGTGGTCACGAGGTTGGACGTGAGCGTGAGGTACACCGCCTCGACCTGGTAGCGCTGGGTTTCGACGGCCGCCTGCGCACCCTCGATCTGGCGGCGCGTGCCGCCGAACACGTCGAGGTTGTAGCTGACGTTGACGGAGGCGTTGTACAGCGTGAGCAGCTGGCCGCCCGGCACCTGGCTGGTGATTTCGGAGGCGCGCTGGCGTTGCGCGCCGAGCTGGGCCGACACCTGCGGCCACAGGCTGCCGGTGCGGGCCTCGTAGGTGGCCTCGGCCTGGCGCAGCGCGGCCTGCGCGGAGGCCAGCGTGGGGCTCTGGGCCAGCGAGGCGCGGATCAGCTGGTCGAGCGGCTCGGAGCGGAACACGTCCCACCACTGCGCCGGAATGTCCCGGCCCGCTAGCAGCTCCTGGGCCTGGCCGCCCGGCCCGCCGGCCTGCGCGGTGCGCGAGGGCATCGGCGCGGGCGTGTAGTCGGGCGACTGGGCGGCGGCGGGCAGGTCCGGCGTCTTGAAGTCCGGGCCGACCGCGCAGGCGCTCAGCAGCAGCAGGCAGGCGCCGAGCACGGCACTTTGAACAGGCCACCCCGGATGCCGGCGCGCGTGAACCGCGCGCGGCGAAATGGGGTGATCCTCCAACGCATTGTTTTCGTGATTTGGCATGGGGCAGCGGTTGTACACCCGGAATCGCCGGGAGACCTGACTCTTTCGTGAATGTCGTCGCAATCGCCCCACGCGGCGAGGCCGGAGCGACGAAATTGGTATTACTCGGCGCGAAATGCACGGGCACGGCGTGAAGTGCTGCCCGGCCTTTTCTTTTCACCGGGGTCGAATCTGTTGCGCGCGGGCGCCCGTATTGATCGCAGCCGCCGCGATTTCGCGGGGGTCCATTCAACAACCAGGAGCGTTTCCATGCAAAGCAAACTTCACCGCCTCGCCGCCGCCACTCTTGCCGTGGCCCTGTCCGCCGGTGCCGTTTCGGCCCTCGCGGCGTCCGTCATGGTGGGCGGCGCGCCGATGCTGCCGACCAAGGACATCATCGACAACGCGGTCAACTCCAAGGACCACACCACGCTGGTGGCAGCCGTCAAGGCCGCGGGCCTGGTCGACACGCTCAAGGGCCCGGGCCCGTTCACCGTGTTCGCCCCCACCAACGCCGCCTTTGCCGCGCTGCCGGCCGGCACGGTCGACACCCTGCTCAAGCCCGAGAACAAGGACACCCTGACCGGCGTGCTGACCTACCACGTGGTGTCGGGCAAGCTCGACGCGGCCGAGCTCAAGAAGGAAATCAAGGCCGGCAAGGGCTCCGCCGAACTGAAGACGGTGGCCGGCGGCGTGCTCGTGGCCAAGGAAAAGGGCGGCAAGATCATGATCACCGACGAAAAGGGCGGTACCGCCACGGTGACGATTCCCAACGTCTACCAGTCGAACGGCGTGATCCACGTGGTCAACAAGGTGCTGCTGCCGAAATAAGGCTCGCCCCCAGGCTGCGCGCACTTCGTGTCGCTTCGCCAACCCCCTGCCGGGGGCAACACCTGAAGCCCGGCAGAGCCGGTTCCTCGGTGTTTCTGGAATGGGGTGGGATGCAGGAAAAAAACAGCCCGCACGAAGGCGGGCTGGAAGGTGACCTGCTGGAGGAGGGAGGATCAGAGGAATGCAGGCCACAGGGAGAGACCTGAATATCTCTTGTGAACCTGCATACAACCTGACCTCGCTGGAAGCTAATTCCAATTTAAGTTTTCGGTCTGACGGGACTTTCAGTCCTCGTCTTCCCACTTGCCGACGACGGTGCCCAGCACGGTGAAGGCCGTGCGAATGGCTCGTGCTTCGGGTTCAGCGGCAGCAGCCAGCGGCGGCCGTCTTCTTCCTTGTAGACCTTGCACGTGACCTCGCCGCCGTCGTCGAGCCTGGCGACGATGCGTTCGCCGTCGGCCGGCGTCTTCAGCGTGGTGTCCACGAACACGATCGAGTCGGCGGGGTAGCTCTTCAGGTGGCCGCTGGGCGCGGTCATGCTGTCGCCGCGCATGCGCAGCGCGAAGGTCTCCAGGCTGTGGTGGGCAATGCAGGGAATCCAGCGCTCGGCCCGGGGTTGCTCCGACACCTCACGGCTGTCCCAGTGGGCGGCGTCGGCCCAGGGAATGAGCGGCACGGTCTGCGGCGTGCGCGGGTTGAACGACGGGCCCGCCGGCGGCGTGCGCGTCACGCGGTAGGGGCCGGGCGGCTCGTCGGCCCGGTCGCGCGAAAGGCGCACCTGGTCTTCGTCCCAGGGCGCGGGGCCGTCGCCGGTGTCCAGCCAGTTCGGGTCGGCGCGGTAGGCGCGCGCCAGGGCGAGCACGCTCATCGAGCGGCTGGTGTCGCCGCGCTCGATCTTCGAGATGCTCGATTGCTTGACGCCCGACACGGCTTCCGCCTGCTTCTGCGTCATCTTGGCGAATTTGCGCGCTGCGAGGGCGCGACTGGCAATGCTCTCCATGCGTGGGGATTTAAGCGCAAACGAATATTCTGCATGGACTCTAGAATATTAAAAAAAGGGAGGGTATTGCCATGAAACCACGCGAGTTGGTACAGGCGCTCAGGGCCATGGGGCTCACGCAGAAGCAGATCGAGGCGAAGACCGGAATTCCGCAACCCACGGTCAGCAAGATCGGGCTGGGGCGGGTGGGCGACGTGATGTCGCGCCACTACGTGGCGCTGCTGACGGCCTACGAGCAGCAGGTGAAGGAGGAGGCCATGCACCCGGCCCCGGCCTTCACGCGCCGACCCCGGGCCAATGACTGAGCGGTGCGCAGGCCTGTGCTGTCGGGCCTGTGGCTCGACCGCGCGCTGTGCGCGCTGCTGGCGCTGTTGTCGCTCGCGGCGCTGATCCACGGGCTGCTGGCGGGGCAGCCGGGCGTTGCGGGCGCGGGCGTGTTCGGGCTGGCTGGCGCGCTGTGGGTGGCGTGGGTGCTGCCCGGCGCCGAGGCGCTCAGGCGCTCGCGAGCGGTGCGGGAGGCGCTAGAGCGAGCGTCGAACTCACGCGCACGCAGTCCTTGATGTGCTGCTCGCCCAGCGCGCGCAGCGCGGCGTAGCCGAGCGCGGCGGACACGATTTGCCCGGCAATGGGCACGTACTTGGTCGCCTGCTTGGCGGTCAGGCGCACGCCCGCGTGCTTGGCCAGCCGGATCAGCAGGTCGCGCGTGACGAGCCGCCCCACCAGCAGGGCGCCCACGGTGGTGGCCGCCTTCTGGATGCGCTCGCGCTGGTGCGGCGCGAGCTTTTCGACCTGGGTGACCGAAAGGCCGAACTCGGCGCTGATCTGCGGCACCAGCCGCGAGAGCAGCGCGGCGTCGGCCATCCAGTCGACACCGGGCAGGGGCACGGCGCTGGCCGCGGCCGCCATCAGGGCCTTGCGCCCGATCAGGCGGCGGCTGCGGTGAACAGCGGCGATGAGCTTTTCATCGCCCCGGGCGAGTTCGATGGCCGACGGCATGCAATGCCCCTTTCCAGGTTCAGGCCGCGAGGGCTTCGAGCTGGTCCGACAGGGCCAGCCAGCGCTCTTCGAGGCGGCCGATTTCTTCGTTGAGCGCCTTCAACCGCTTGCCGGCGTCGGCAATCTCGGCCGGGGGCAGCGGCTTGGCCAGGCGCGCCTCGAGCGCGGCGCGCTCGGTGCCGGCGGCGGCCATGCGTTCGTCGATCTGGGCGATCTCGCGCTTGAGCGGCTTGGCCTGCTCGCTGCGTTGCTGGCGCGCCGGGGCGGCTGCAACGGCCGGCGCAGGCGCGGCGGCCGCGGCTTCCGCCTCGCGCACCGCGATCTTGGCTTCTTCGCGCAGGCGCTTGGCTTCGTCGAGCAGGTAGCGCTGGTAGTCGTCCAGGTCGCCGTCGAAGTCGGTCACGACACCACGGCCCACCAGCCAGAACTCGTCGCACACCGAGCGCAGCAGCGCACGGTCGTGGCTCACCAGCATCAGCGTGCCTTCGAACTCGTTGAGCGCCACGGCCAGGGCTTCGCGGGTGGCCAGGTCCAGGTGGTTGGTGGGCTCGTCCAGCAGCAGCAGGTTGGGGCGCTGCCAGACCATCATCGCGAGCACGAGGCGGGCTTTTTCGCCGCCGCTCATGGTGCCCACGGGCTGCTTGACCATGTCGCCGCTGAAGTTGAAGCTGCCCAGGAAGCCGCGCAGGGCCTGCTCGCCGGTGCTTTCCTTCACGCTGCTGCCGAGCTCGCGCGCCATGCGCACCATGTGCTCCAGCGGGTTGTCCTGCGGGCGCAGCACGTCGAGTTCCTGCTGCGCGAAGTAGCCGATGTTCAGGCCCTTGCCCTCGGTCACTTCGCCGGCCAGTGCGCCCATTTCGCGCGCGATGGTCTTCACCAGCGTCGACTTGCCCTGGCCGTTGGCGCCCAGGATGCCGATGCGCTGGCCCGCCAGCACCGAGCGGCTGACGCCGCGCAGGATGGTCTTGGGCTCGGCGTCTTCGATCTCGTAGCCGAAGCTGGCGTTGGCGATCGAGAGCATCGGGTTCGGGATGTTGCCCGGCTCCTTGAACTCGAAGGTGAAGTCGGCCTCGGCCAGCAGCGGCGCCACCCGTTCCATGCGCTCCAGCGCCTTGACCCGGCTTTGCGCCTGCTTGGCCTTGCTGGCCTTGGCCTTGAAGCGGTCGATGAACTTCTGCAGGTGGGCGATCTTGTCCTGCTGCTTGCTGAACGCGATCTGCTGCTGCTCCATCTGCAGCGCGCGCATGTCCTCGAACTTGCTGTAGTTGCCGCCGTAGCGCGTGAGCTGGGCGTTGGCGATGTGCAGGGTGACGTCGGTCACGGCATCGAGAAACTCGCGATCGTGGCTGATGACGATCATGGTGCCGGCGTACTTCTGCAGCCAGGCTTCGAGCCAGACCAGCGCGTCCAGGTCCAGGTGGTTGGTGGGTTCGTCGAGCAGCAGCAGGTCGCTCGGGCACATCAGCGCGCGCGCCAACTGCAGGCGCATGCGCCAGCCACCCGAGAAGCTGTTGACGGCGCCGTCGAGCTCGTGCGACTTGAAGCCCAGGCCCAGGATCAGCGCCTGCGCGCGCGGCACGGCGTCGTGCTCGCCGGCATCGGCCAGGTCGGTGTAGGCGTGGGCCAGTTCCATGCCGATGTCAGCGTCGTCGGGGTTCTCGGCGTAGGCCGCCTCGATGGCCGCCAGCGAGCGCGCAGCTCGGCCAGGCGGGTGTCGCCGCCCACCACGAAGTCGGTGGCCGAGTCTTCGGTTTCAGGCATGTCCTGCGCGACCTGCGCCATGCGCCATTGCTTGGGCACATGGAAGTCGCCGCCGTCTTCGTGCAGCGAACCGTTGAACAGCGCGAACAGCGTCGACTTGCCCGCGCCGTTGCGCCCGACGAGGCCGACCTTTTCACCGGGGTTGATGGTGACGGTGGCGCCGTCGAGCAGCTTTTTGGCGCTGCGGCGAAGAATGACGTTTTTGAGAGTAATCATGAAATAGGGACCGTAGGGGCGATTATCCCGCCCGGCCCTTTCGGCTTGGCGAAAAGGGGCAAAGGCGCGGGGACATCGCCCGGTGACTGGGGATCGCGGCCGAGGGCCGCGAGAAGGCAACGCGAGGGGGCTTGGGCGAGCGTCGCTAACGCACGCCGGCACCGGCCCTCATGGCGGCGTGAGCGACGCCAGGGCCGCACGGGTCACGAGCAGCACCTGGTCTTCGCCGGCCGAGGTTTCGAGCCAGACCACCTCGAGCTGCGGAAAGGCCGCCTCGAAATAGTCGCGTTCGTTGCCGATTTCCAGCACCAGCACCGCCTGCTCGCTCATGCGCGAGGGCGCATCGGCGAACAGCTGGCGCACGAAGTCCATGCCGTCGGCGCCGCCGGCCAGCGCCAGCTCGGGCTCGGCGCGGTACTCGGCGGGCAGGGCGGCCATGCTCGCGCTGTTCACGTAGGGCGGGTTGCACAGCACAAGGTCGTAGGGGCCGGGCACGTTCTTCAGGCCGTCGGATTCGATCAGTGTGACGCGCGCGTCCAGCTGGTGGCGGGTGACGTTGATGGCCGCCACTTCGAGCGCCGGCACCGACAGGTCGGCCGCGTCCACGCTCACGTCCGGGTAGGTCAGCGCCGCGAGCACCGCCAGGCTGCCGTTGCCGGTGCACAGGTCGAGCACGCGCCGGGTGTGCTCGCCCAGCCAGTAGTCGATGCTGCCGTCGGCGATCAGCTCGGCGATGAAGCTGCGCGGCACGATGGCGCGCTCGTCGATGTAGAAGGGCACGCCCTGCAGCCAGGCTTCCTTCGTGAGGTAGGCGGCGGGCTTGCGGCCGGCAATGCGCTCGTCGACCAGAGCGGCCACCTTGGCGGCGTCGGCGGGCGACACGGGGGTGTCGGCCACGGCGTCGATGTCGTCCAGCGGCAGCTTCAGGCGCCACAGCACCAGCCACGCGGCTTCGTCGAAGGCGTTGACGGTGCCATGGCCGAAGGCCACGCCGGCTTCGTCAAGCCGCTTGGCGCCCGACTCGATGAGCTCGATGACGGTGCTCATGCCGACAGGGCAGCGTCGAGCTGCTTCAGGGTGCGCACGTAGATGTTCTTCAGCGTCTCGATCTCGGCCACGTCGATGTGCTCGTCGATCTTGTGGATGCTGGCGTTCACCGGGCCCAGCTCGACCACCTGCTTGCAGATCTTGGCGATGAAGCGCGCGTCGCTGGTGCCGCCGCTGGTCGACAGCTCGGTCTCGATGCCGGTCTCGTCGCGGATGGCGCCCTGCACGGCCGTGACGAGCTCGCCCGGCGTGGTCAGGAAGGGCAGGCCGCCGATGGTCCAGGCCAGCGTGTACTCGACGTTGTGGGCGTCGAGCACGGCGTGCACGCGCTGCTGCAGCGATTCGGGCGTCGATTCGGTCGAGAAGCGGAAGTTGAAGTCGATCACCGCGCTGCCCGGAATCACGTTGCTCGCGCCCGTGCCCGAGTGGAAATTGCTGATCTGCCAGCTGGTCGGCTGGAAGTAGGGGTTGCTCGCGGCGTCCCAGCCGCCGGCGGCGTTCAGGGCCACCAGCTCGGCCAGCGCGGGCGCCACCGCGTGCACCGGGTTTTTGGCCAGGTGCGGGTAGGCGATGTGGCCCTGCACGCCCTTGACCGTGAGCTTGCCGCTCATGGTGCCGCGGCGGCCGTTCTTGATCATGTCGCCGCAGCGCTCCACCGCCGTAGGCTCGCCGACGATGCAGTAGTCGATGACCTCGCCGCGCGCGGCCAGCGTGTTGCACACGACCACGGTGCCGTCGACGCCGGGGCCTTCTTCATCGCTGGTGAGCAGCAGCGCGAGCGTGAGCCGGGGCTCGGGCACGGCCTGCAGAAAGTCTTCGATGGAGGTCACGAACGCGGCCACCGAGGTCTTCATGTCGCAGGCGCCGCGGCCGTAGAGCTTGCCGTCGCGGTGGGTGGGCGTGAACGGGTGGCTGGTCCATTGCTCGACGGGGCCGGTGGGCACCACGTCGGTGTGACCGGCGAAGACCAGCGTCTTGGTGGGCTTGGTGTTCGCGGGCCGGCGCACCGCCCACAGGTTGGTCACGCGAAAGTCGGCCGGGCCGCTCTCGATGGTTTCCAGCGTGAAGCCCAGTTGCGCCAGCCGCTCGCCCAGGATCTGTTGGCAGCCCGCGTCGTCCGGGGTGACGGAGGGGCGCGAGATGAGTTGTTCGGCGAGCTGGAGCGTACGGGACATCGGGGGAAAGGCCGGGGAGGCTGGTTCAGAACTTCACGTCTAGCGTGATGTCGGTAAAGGTGGGTTGTTCGTCGATCTGGTCCGTCAGGGAGCGATCGTCGACATGCTGCTTGGGCGCGGCGCGGTTCTGCAGGCGCCACATCAGGTTGGTGGGCGAGTCGGCCTGGGCCAGGCCTTCTTCGCGGCTCACGCGCTCCTCGGTCACGAGGCGGGCAATGTCTTCCTCGAAGGTCTGCGAGCCGTCGGCCATCGACTTTTCCATGGCCTCCTTGACGCCCGAGAAGTCGCCCTTCTCGATCAGCTCGGCCACCAGCGCGGTGTTGAGCAAGACCTCCAGCGCAGGCACGCGGGCGCGGCCGGCGTGCGCAGCAGGCGCTGCGACACGATGGCGCGCAGCGCGCCGCCCAGGTCGCCCAGCAGGGTGGAGCGCACCTCGACCGGGTAGAAGCTCAGGATGCGGTTCAGCGCGCGGTAGCTGTTGTTGGCGTGCAGCGTGGCCACGCACAGGTGGCCCGACTGCGCGTAGGAAATGGCGGCCGTCATGGTCTCGCGGTCGCGGATTTCGCCGATCTGGATCACGTCGGGCGCCTGGCGCAGCGCGTTCTTCAGCGCCACCTGCAGCGACGCGGTGTCGCTGCCCACGTCGCGCTGGTTCACCAGCGACTTCTTGTTGGTGAACGTGAACTCGATCGGCTCTTCGACCGTGATGATGTGGCCGCTGGCGTTCTCGTTGCGGTAGTCCAGCATCGAGGCCAGCGTGGTGGTCTTGCCCGCGCCGGTGGCGCCCACCATCAGGATCAGCCCGCGCTTTTCCATGATGAGCGTCTTCAGGATGTCGGGCAGGTTCAGGTCGGCAAAGCTCGGGATGGTGGGGCTGATGTAGCGCACCACCACCGCGTAGGTGCCGCGCTGGCGCATGGCGCTGATGCGGTAGTTGCCGGCGCCCTCGAGGGCCAGCGCCATGTTGAGCTCGCCCGTGGTCTCCAGCTCCTGCACGCGGGCGGCGGGCACCACCTCGCTCAGCAGGGTCAGCGGCGCGGCGGCCGGCAGCACCTGCGCGTTGATGGGCACGCAGTTGCCGTTGATGCGGATCAGCACCGGGGAGTGGGCCGAGAGGTAGATGTCGGAGGCTTGCGCTCGGCCATCAAACGAAGAATTCGCTCCATCATGTTCATCGGTCTCTCTCCTCGGGTGCTGTTGTTCTCTCAGGGGAAAAGGATCGGCTCTCTGGCGAGAGGGGCGATCAGTCGCGCAGCAGGTCGTTCAGCGAGGTGGTCGAGCGCGTCTTGGCGTCGACCTTCTTCACGATGATGGCGGCGTACATGCTGTAGCGGCCGTTGTCCTTGGGCAGGCTGCCGGCCACCACGACCGAACCCGCGGGCACGCGGCCGAAATGCGTTTCGCCGGTGGCGCGGTCGTAGATGGGGGTGCTCTGGCCGATGAACACGCCCATCGACAGCACCGAGTTTTCTTCGACCACCACGCCTTCGACCACTTCCGAGCGGGCGCCGATGAAGCAGTTGTCTTCGATGATGGTGGGGCCGGCCTGCAGCGGCTCGAGCACGCCGCCGATGCCGACGCCGCCCGACAGGTGCACGTTGGCGCCGATCTGCGCGCACGAACCCACGGTGGCCCAGGTGTCGACCATGGTGCCTTCGCCCACGTAGGCGCCGATGTTCACGTACGAGGGCATCAGGATCGCGCCCTTGGCGATGAAGCTGCCGCGGCGGGCCACGGCCGGCGGCACGATGCGCACGCCCGATTCCTTCAGCTCGGCGGCCGACAGGTGCGAGAACTTGGTCGGCACCTTGTCGTAGAAGCCCAGCGAGCCGGCTTGCATCTGCTCGTTGTCCTTCAGGCGGAACGACAGCAGCACGGCCTTCTTGATCCACTGGTGCACGGTCCACTGGCCCACGCCTTCGCGGGTGGCGACGCGCAGCTTGCCGTTGTTGAGTTCGGTGATGACGTGCTCGACGGCATCGCGCACTTCAGGCGACGAGGCGGAAGGCGAGATGTTGGCGCGGTCGTCCCACGCGGCGTCGATGATTTGTTGCAGTTGCTGGGTCATGGAGAAGGTCTCGTGTGAAAAATGGGAGCAGGGGCGCGGGTCAGCGGCGGCCTTGCGCGTTGTCGTTGCAGAAGCGGACGATGCGTTCGGCGGCCTCGACGCACTCGGTGGTTTCGGCCACCAGCGCCATGCGGATGCGGCCCCGGCCGGGGTTGGCGCTGTGGCCCGTGTCACGCGCCAGATAGCTCCCCGGCAGAACCGTGACATTGTATTGAGCGTAGAGCGCGCGGGCGAAGGCTTCGTCGTCGCCAGCCCACACTTCGGGCACGCCGGCCCAGAGGTAGAAACTGGCGTCGGGCAGGCGCACGTCGAGCACGGGCTCCAGCAGCGGCGTGACGGCCGCGAACTTGGCGCGGTACTTGGCGCGGTTCTCGACCACGTGGGTCTCGTCGCCCCAGGCCGCGATGCTGGCCGCGCCCACGGTGCCGCTCATGGCGCTGCCGTGGTAGGTGCGGTAGAGCAGAAACTTCTTGATGATGGCCGCGTCGCCGGCCACGAAGCCGCTGCGCAGGCCGGGCACGTTGCTGCGCTTGGAAAGCGAGGTCAGCGCGATCAGGTTCCTGAAGTCGGGGCGGCCGAGCTTCACCGAGGCTTCCAGGCCGCTCAGGGGGGGCTCGTCGCGGAAGTAGATCTCGCTGTAGCACTCGTCGGCCGCGATCACGAAGCCATGGCGGTCCGACAGGGCAAAGAGCTTTTGCCACTCGTCCAGCGACATCACGGCGCCGGTCGGGTTGCCCGGCGAGCAGACGAACACCAGCTGCGTGCGGGCCCAGATGGCTTCCGGCACGCTGTCCCAGTCGACCGCGAAATTGCGCGCGGGCACGCTCGGCACGTAGTACGGCTCGGCGCCCGAGAGCAGGGCCGCGCCCTCGTAGATTTGATAGAACGGGTTGGGCGAAATCACCACCGGCTGCGGCGACACGGTGGCGTCGATCACGGTCTGCGCCAGCGAGAACAGCGCTTCGCGCGAGCCGTTGACCGGCAGCACCTGCGTGGCGGGGTCGAGCGCCAGGCTGTAGCGCGTTTGCAGCCAGTCGGTGAAGGCGGTGCGCAGCTTCAGGTCGCCGGCGGTGGCCGGGTAGGCGGCCAGCGCGCCGAGGCTGGCGCTCAGGGCTTCCTTGATGAACGCCGGCGTCGCGTGCTTGGGTTCGCCGATGCCCAGGCTGATGGCGGGAAATTCAGGGTTGGGCGTGACGCCCGCGAACAGTTGCTTCAGCCGCTCGAAGGGATAGGGCTGCAACCTGGAGAGCAAGGGATTCATGCCCGGGATTATCGGCGACGGGGTGGCGGCCTCATGACGCCAGGGACTCGATGGTGCGGTCGACCAGCGCGCGCAGCCGGGCCAGGCGCCGCAGGTCCTGGTGGTAGCCCAGCCACACGTCGCGTCCGGGCGGCGGCTCGCCCAGCTCGACACGCTCGATGCCCGGCGTCTGGCCGCCCAGCGCCACGGGCAGCACGGCCAGGCCGATGCCGGCGGCGCACAGCCGCGCCTGGGCCTCGCGGTTGTTGCTGCCGAAGGCGGTGCGGGCCTTGGGCAGCATGCGGCGCAGCCACACGGCGTCGGGGAAGTCGCGGTAGGCGACGTCGAGCGTGACCAGCGCGCAGCCTTCGCCGTCGCCCGCCACCGGGTGCGGCTGGCCGGCGGCCGCGTACAGCGCGTAGTCCATGTGCATCAGCTTGCGCTGGAGGATGTAGGGCTCGTCGAAGGGCTGGATGCGAAACACCAGGTCGGCCTCGCGCCGTGCGAGGTTCAAGAGGCGCGCATCGGTCAGCAGCTCGATGCTCACGCCCGGGTGCTGCCTGAGAAAACCCGCCAGCATCGGCGACAGCACGTACACGCCGAACCAGTCGGACGACGACACGCGCAGCGCGCCTTCGAGCCGCTGCTCGCGGCCCTCGAGTTCGCGCTGGAAGGCCAGCGCCTGTTCTTCCATGCGCTCGGCATGGCCGAGCACCGATTCGCCCTCGGCCGTGAGCACAAAGCCGTCGCTGGTGCGCTGGAACAGCGTGAGCGACAGGCTGGCCTCGAGCGCCTTGAGCCGCCGGCCCATGGTCGGCTGCGACTGGCCGGTCTGCCGGGCGGCGGCCATGAGTGTGCCGGTGCGGGCGATGGCGAGAAAGACCTTGATGTCGCTCCATTCCATGGAGGCGGCGGGCGATTCATTCATTTTTGAATGATACGACTGCAGTTCTGTCAATTTACTTGCAGTTGTGTAGATCGAACAATCGCTCCATCGATCACACAACTTCAAGGAATTTCGCAATGACCAGCTCCTCATCCCTCATGCGCGCCGCCGTCGTCGACGCCATCGGCCAGCCCTTGCGGGTCACCGAACTCGCCCGGCCCGTGCCGGCCCAGGGCGAGGTGCTGGTGCGCATCCACGCCAGCGGCGTCAACCCGCTCGACACCAAGGTCCGCGCCGGACAGGCGGCGCACGCGCGGCAGCCGCTGCCTTCGGTGCTCGGCATGGACCTGGCGGGCGTGGTCGAGGCGGTCGGCCCCGGCGTGGCGAGGTTCAAGCGCGGCGACGAGGTCTACGGCCTGGCCGGCGGCATCGGCGGGTTGCAGGGCACGCTGGCGGAATACGCGGCGGTCGATGCCGACCTGCTCGCGCTGAAGCCGCACAACCTGAGCATGCGCGAGGCCGCGGGCTTGCCGCTGGTGTTCATCACGGCCTACGAAGGGCTGGTGGACCGGGCGAAGACGCAGCGCGGGCAATCGGTGCTGGTGCATGGCGGCGCGGGCGGCGTCGGGCACATGGCGGTGCAGCTGGCGCGTGCGCTGGGCGCCGAGGTGTTCGCGACCGGCGCGCCGGCGCATGCGCAAACTATCCGCCGTTTCGGCGCGACGCCGATCGACTACACGGCGACATCGGTCGACGACTACGTTGCGCGGCACACGGGGGGCGAAGGCTTCGACGTGGTCTACGACACGGTCGGCGGCGCGGTGCTCGACGCTCGTTCGCCGCTGCGCGCCACTACGGCGGCCATGTGGTCAGCTGCCTCGGCTGGGGCACGCACAAGCTGGCGCCGCTGTCGTTTCGCGCCGCCACCTATTCGGGCGTGTTCACGCTGCTGCCGATGCTCACGGGCCGTGGCCGCGCGCACCACGGCGAGATCCTGGAGGCCGCGACACGGCTGGTGGAAGCGGGCCAGCTCGTGCCGCTGATGGATGCGCGCCGCTTCACGCTCGACGAGGCCACGTCGGCCCACGAAATCGTCGAGTCGGGCCGGGCCCAGGGCCGGATCGTGGTCGACCTGCTCGCCGCCTGAACGCGGCGGCTTGATGACTCAGGTGGCGCTGCGTCGGTAGAAGGCCAGCGAACCCGCCAGCGCCAGCAGCATGCCGCCGCAGGCGCGGTCGATCCAGCGCGTGGCCGACACGGTCAGCAGCCGGATCGCGCGGGCACCGACGAAGGCGTAGGCCAGCATCACCGACATGTCGAGCGCCGCGAAGATCAGCGCAATGACGAGGTACTGCGGCGCCTGCGCAGCCGTCGGGTCGATGAACTGCGGCAGCAGCGCCGAGCAGAAGATGTAGCCCTTGGGGTTGGTCACCGCCACCAGGAAGGACTTGAAGAAGATGCGCCGGCGCTCGCCCGCGTCGACGGAAGGCGCGGCATCGGCGGCCGGCAGGTGGAAGCCGCCCTTGGAGCGCAGCATGCGCAGCCCCAGCCACGCAAGGTACGCGGCGCCGACCCACTTGAGCATCGAGAACCAGAACTCCGACGCCGCCAGCAGCGCGCCCAGGCCGAGCGCCACGGCGCCCACCAGCACGAAGTCCGACAGCACCGCGCCGAGCATGCCCGGCAGCGCGCGGCGCACGCCGTGGCGCGAGCCGTTGCTCAGCGCCAGCAGCACCGTGGGCCCGGGCGTGGCGATGGCCGCGAAGGCCACGATGGCGAAGAGCAGGGCGGTGGCGAGTGTCATGGCTGCGGTCTCCTTCGTGGCGTTGTGCTTTCAGCGGCCGGTCAGATCTTCTTGACCAGCACCTGGCTCTTGCGGTCCCAGTTGTACTTGCGCTTGCGGGCTTCGGGCAGCCAGTCGGGGTTGACCTGCTGGAAGCCCCGCTTGAGGAACCAGTGCATGGTGCGCGTGGTAAGCACGAAGATGCTGTCCAGGCCCATGGCCTTGGCGCGGTGCTCGATGCGCTTGAGGATGCGTTCGCCGTCGCCTTGCGACTGCGTGTGCGGCGACACCGTGAGCGCGGCCATCTCGGCGGTGCGTTCCTCGGGGTAGGGGTACAGCGCCGCGCAGCCGAAGATCACGCCGTCGTGCTCGATTACCGTGTAGTGGCCCACGTCGCGCTCGATCTCGTTGCGGTCGCGCTTGACCAGCGTGCCGTCGCGCTCGAAGGGTTCGATCAGCTGCAGGATGCCGCCGATGTCGTCCACCGTGGCTTCGCGCAGGCTCTCGAGTTTTTCGTCGATCACCATGGTGCCGACGCCGTCGTGCACGTACACCTCGAGCAGCAGCGAGCCGTCGAGCGCGAACGGCAGGATGTGGTTGCGCTCCACGCCGGCCTTGCAGGCCTTCACGCAGTGCTGCAGGTAGAAGGCCGTGTCGGTCGGCTTCTGCGGCGGCGGCAGCGAGGCGAGCAGCTTTTCGGCGGCGTCCAGCGGCAGCTCGGTGTCGATCGGGTTGTCTTCGCTTTCGGGCAGCTCGCTGTCCATGCGGATGCCCGGAATTTCCGTCAGGAAGATCAGCTTGTCGGCCTGCAGCGAGATGGCGACGCTGGTGGCCACCTCTTCCATCGTCAGGTTGAAGGCCTCGCCGGTCGGCGAGAAGCCGAAGGGCGACATGAGCACCATCGCGCCGAAGTCCAAGGTGCGGCGAATGCCCGCCGCGTCCACCTTGCGCACCAGGCCCGAGTGCTTGAAGTCCACCCCGTCGACCACGCCCACGGGGCGCGCGGTGATGAAGTTGCCCGAGATCATGCGCACCGTCGAGCCGGCCATCGGCGTGTTCGGCAGGCCCTGGCTGAAGGCGGCCTCGATCTCGTAGCGCAACTGGCCGGCGGCCTCTTGCGCGGAGTCCAGCGCCACCTCGTCGGTGATGCGGATGCCGTGCGAGTACTTCGCCTCATGGCCCTTGGCCGCGAGCTGCTCGTTGACCTGCGGACGGAAGCCGTGCACCAGCACGATCTTGACGCCCATGCTCTGGATCAGCGCCAGGTCTTGCGCGATGTTCTGCAGCTTGCCCGCCGCGATCGCCTCACCCGCCAGCCCGACCACGAAAGTCTTACCGCGATGCGTGTGAATGTAGGGCGCGACCGAGCGGAACCAGGGCACGAAGGTGAAATTGAAGACGGTGGACATGGGGCGTGATTGTGCATTCATGAGACGTCGTTTGCCTGACTCGGAAAATGTCAGGCGATGGCGCGCAGCACGCGGGCCGCGCTGGCGGGAATGGCCGCCCCGGCGCCCTTGGCGGGCGCCGGAAGCTGCAGGTCGGCATGGCGGGCGCGAAAGCCCGCCAGCAGCGCCGAATAGGCGTCGGTCGATGCGCCCGCGCCGGTCGTTGCCGGGTCCGGCAGGTCGAGCATGGCGGCCAGTTCGGCCGGCGCGATCGAGCCGTCGCGCATCAGCGCGTCGACCACCGCCATCAGCGCCGGCGTGTGCGTGCCGAGCAGCGCGAGCGCGCGGGCCAGCTCCTGCGCCAGCAGGGCCTCGATCTCGGGGTCGGTCGCGGCCACGTCGGTGTTGACGTGCTCGTTCGCCTCGGTCGAGACGTCGGTGCGGCTCAGGCGCGTGCCGAAGGCGAAGTGGCGCACGTACTGCGCCGCCTGGGCCGTGGCCTGCATGACGTCCTGCGTGGCGCCCGAGGTGCAGGCCTGCTCGCCGAACACCAGCTGCTCGGCGGCGCGGCCCGCCAGGCTCACGCAGATGCGGTCGCGCAGGTTCTCCTTGGACCAGGCCTTGCGCTGCTCGTAGCTGTTGTAGCCGCCCTCGAACGAGGCCACGTTGATCTTGATCTCCTGCGGCGCGCGGCCGAACAGCAGCCCGTAGACCACGCCGTGGCCCGCCTCGTGCACGGCGAGCAGGGCGCGGAAGTCCTCGCTCGAGCGCTGCTTGAGGCGGTTCAGTTCCAGCGAAACCGGAAATTGGCGGCGCGCCTTGCGGTACCTGGCCTGGATGCAGGAGGCACCCGCGTCCAGCGTGAGCCACACCGGCTCGCTGCCGTTGGCGCCTTGCTCCAGCGCCCACAGTGCGGCGTTGACCAGCGTGGCGCTCAGGATCGCGTGGATCGACGAGAACAGCGGGCGCGTGCCCTGCGCCGGGAACACGGCGTTGGCGTAGATCTGCTCGTACACGCTCGCGTCGAGCACGAAGCGCACGCCGGAGCTTTCCTGGATCTCGGCCACGTAGCGGTCGCAGATCGACAGGATCAGGCGCACGTAGGTCGCGCGGTTGAACGAGGGGTAGATCACGTGGTTGTTGCCCAGGCGCGCGATCTGCTCGGGGCGGAAGCGCTCGGCCAGCGCCTTCTTCACGTCGATGACCGAGAGCTTCTTCGTCAGCGCATGGAAGATGTCGGCGTCGGTGTCGCAGTCTTCCACGCGGCGCGCGGTCTCGGCGTACATCTCGTCCAGGTTGCCCGAAACGAACACCAGCAGCTTGCTGTAGTCGGTTTCCCAGCTCTGCTGCGAGTCGCGGAAGTCGCGCAGGCGCGCATGCACCTGCGAGGGCTTCCACGCCATGATCTGCAGCAGGGTGTCGGGCAGCTTCAGGCAGCGCTTGACCTCGCGGGCCTCCCAGGGCGTCAGGTGCAGCTTGCGCTTCTTGTGGCCGTCTTTCTTCTTGTCGGCGGGGCCGTCGCGGTCTTGTTCGTACTCGGCTTGCGCGAGCGACGACTCGATTTCGCGCAGCATCGACAGCGCGGGCGGCAGGCGGCCGTCGGACAGCAGCGCCCACACGTCCTGGTAGCGCTCGACCTTGGCGTCGTGCCCGTTGCCGTCGACCGTGCGAAAGCGCTGGAACTCGTCCAGCACCAGGATGCCCGGCGTGCCTTCGGCAATGCCCGAGGCGGCCAGCATGGCCGAGATCGAGCCGCGGCTGTGGTAGCCCGAGCCGTGGCTGAAGCCGTCCATCTGCACTTCGATGAAGCGGTCGTAGAAGCCCAGGTGCTGGGCCAGGCGGCGCACCAGCTGCGTCTTGCCGGTGCCGGTGAGGCCCCAGAGGCAGACGATGACGGGGCGGCTGATGAGCTGCGGCAGCACATACCAGGCGCGCAGCGAATCGATCACGCGATCGATGATGTCGTCGATGCCGAAGAGCTCGGTCTTCAGGGCTTCGGCAACGGTCTGCAGCTGGCGCGTGCGCTCGGACAGCTGGACATGCAGGTTGGAGTGGATGTGGATGTCTTTGGACATGGTGTTTTTCTTCTTGATCGAACAGGTACGGAAAAGCGGCCGCTCCTTCACGCGAAGGAGTCGGCGGTGGGGCGCTGTGGGGGCGGTTGCGGCGCTTCTGTGTCTGAAGCGCGCGGGGCGCGGCTTCAGGCCGGGCGAGGCAACTTGACCCGTCCATGCGCGGTGGGCGCACGGCTTGCGCAGCGACGGCGCAAGGAGGTGGGGGCAAGGCAGGACATGGACGCGATCGTAGCGGCGGCCTGCGGTAGAGTAAAGACTATTTACGCCGCGCATCGCCATCCCGTGGCGCACTGTGGGCGCACTGCAACAAACGCCGCGCGCACCGATAATCGACGGTTTGCCCGCCGCGCCAGCCCGACGACTGCCTTCCCTTGACGACCACGACCCCCTCCGCACCGCTTCGAATCGAATTCCCCGAGTCGCTCCCTGTTTCCGGCAGGCGCGACGAGATCATGGCCGCCATCTCGGCGCACCAGGTCGTGATCGTGTGCGGCGAAACGGGTTCGGGCAAGACCACGCAGTTGCCCAAGATCGCGCTCGCGCTGGGGCGCGGCAAGCTCAATGCCGAGCCGGGCAAGGGCCGTCTCATCGGCCACACGCAGCCGCGCCGCATTGCCGCCAGCTCGGTGGCCAAGCGCATCGCCGAAGAGCTGAAGACGCCGCTGGGCGACGTGGTCGGCTTCAAGGTGCGCTTCCAGGACCGGCTGAGCCGCGACGCCTCGGTCAAGCTGATGACCGACGGCATTCTGCTGGCCGAGACGCAGACCGACCCGCTGCTGAAGGCCTACGACACGCTCATCATCGACGAGGCGCACGAGCGCTCGCTGAACATCGACTTCCTGCTGGGCTACCTGCGCGAGATCTTGCCGCGCCGGCCCGACCTGAAGGTGATCGTCACCTCGGCCACCATCGACGCCGACCGCTTCGCGCAGCACTTCGCCTCGGCCAAGGGCCGGCGCCGACCATCATGGTGTCGGGCCGCACCTTCCCGGTGGAGCAGCGCTACCGGCCCTTCGAAGAGTCGCGCGAGCACGACCTGAACGACGCCATCGCCGACGCGGTCGACGAGCTCTGGCGCGACCCGCACCACGCGGGCGACATCCTGATCTTCTTGCCCGGCGAGCGCGAGATCCGCGAGGCCGCCGACCACCTGCGCCGCCACGTCAGCCACCAGCCGCTGTTTCGCAGCGCCGAGGTGCTGCCGCTGTTCGCGCGGCTGTCGGGCCCCGAGCAGGACCGCATCTTCGAGAGCCACAACGGGCGGCGCATCGTGCTGGCCACCAACGTGGCCGAGACCTCGCTCACCGTGCCGGGCATCCGCTACGTGATCGACACCGGCACGGCGCGCGTCAAGCGCTACAGCTTCCGCAGCAAGGTCGAGCAACTGCTGGTCGAGCCGATCAGCCAGGCCGCGGCCAACCAGCGCGCGGGCCGTTGCGGCCGTGTGGCGAACGGCATCTGCATCCGGCTGTACGACGAAAAAGACTTCGAAGGCCGTCCGCGCTTCACCGACCCCGAGATCCTGCGCTCGTCGCTGGCGGGCGTGATCTTGCGGATGAAGTCGCTGCGCCTGGGCGACGTAGCGCAGTTTCCGTTCCTGGAAGCGCCGTCGCCGCGCGCGATTGCAGACGGCTACCAGCTGCTGAACGAGCTCGGCGCGGTCGACGACGCCAACGAGCTCACGCACACCGGCGCCGAACTCTCGCGGCTGCCGCTCGACCCGCGCGTGGGCCGGATGATCCTGGAAGCCCGCGCGCGCGGCGCGCTCGAAGAAGTGCTGATCATCGCGTCCGCGCTCAGCGTGCAGGACGTGCGCGACCGCCCGATGGAAGCGCAGCAGCAGGCCGACCAGGCCCATTCGAAATTCGACGACGAGAAGAGCGAGTTCAGCGGCTACCTGCGGCTGTGGAAGTGGATCGCCGACGCGCGCGGCGGCCACGGCGACACCCACAAGCTCAGCAACCGGCAGTACGAGCAGTTGCTGCGCCAGAACTTCATCAACATCCGCCGCGTGCGCGAGTGGCGCGACATCCATTCGCAGCTGCTCACGGTCGTGACCGAGCACAAGTGGCGCATCAACGCCGAGCCCGCGGGCTACGAGCCGCTGCACCTGTCGATGCTTGCGGGCCTGCTGGGCAACGTGGGCTGGAAGCTCGAAGACGACGAGGCCTATCTCGGCGCGCGCGGCATCAAGTTCTACAAGCACCCGGGCGCGCACCTGAAGAAGAAGCCGGGCCGCTGGATCGTGGCCGCCGAACTGGTCGAGACCACGCGGCTCTTCGGGCGCGGCGTGGCCAACATCGAGCCGCAGTGGCTGGAGCAGGTGGCGGGGCATCTGCTGAAGAAGCAGTTGCTCGACCCGCACTGGGAGAAGAAAGGCGCGCAGGTTTCGGCGCTGGAGCGCGCGACGCTGTACGGCCTGGTGGTGTACAGCGGGCGGCGCGTCGACTTCACCAAGGTCGACCCGGTGGCGGCGCGCGAAATCTTCATCCGCGAAGCGCTGGTCGGCGGGCAATGGGAGAGCAAGTTCCCGTTTCTCACGGCCAACCGCAAGCTGGTGCGCGAGGTCGAGGGGCTGGAGCACAAGTCGCGCCGGCAGGACGTGCTGGTCGACGACGAGCTGATCTTCGCCTTCTACGACGCGCAACTGCCCGCCGACGTGGCCAGCGGCATCACCTTCGAGAACTGGTACCGCCACACGTCGAAGGATCAGCCGCGCCTGCTGTTCCTGACGCGCGACGAGCTGATGCGCCATCAGGCTGCCGGCATCACCACGCAGTCGTTCCCGCCGACGCTGCGGCTGGGCGGCGTCGACTGCGCCGCGACCTACCTGCACGAACCCGGCGACGCGAAAGACGGGCTCACCGTCAGCGTGCCGCTGTTCGTGCTCAACCAGGTGAGCGAAGAGCGTTGCGAATGGCTCGTGACCGGCATGCTCAAGGACAAGATCCAGGCGCTGCTCAAGAGCCTGCCGCAGCGCCCGCGCTCGCGGCTGGTGCCGCTGCCGGAGTCGGCCTCCAAGCTGGCCGAGGCGCTGTCGGTGCCCGAGCTGTTCGGCGCGGGTTCGCTGACCGACGTGCTGCTCAAGCGCGTGCGCGACATGACCAGCATCGACGTCAAGCGCGCCGACTTCAAGCTCGACATGCTGCCGCCGCACCTGTTCATGAACCTGCGCGTGATCGACGAGCACGGCCGGCAGCTGGGCATGGGGCGCAACCTGGGGGCGCTGAAGGCCGAACTTGGTGCGCAAGCGCGCGGCGCGTTCCAGGCGCTGGCGGGGCTGAACGTGAAGGCGTCGCCCGAGAAGAAGGCGGCGGCCACGCAAGACGGCGCGAAGACGCCCGCAAAAGCGGCGGCGAACACGCCTGCGCCCGCCGCATTGCCCGCCGGCCAGCGCTACACGGCCTGGAGCTTCGGCGAGTTGCCCGAGCTGATGGAAGTGCGGCGCGGCTCGCAATCGCTGATCGGCTTTCCGGCGCTGCGCGACGAGGGCGACGCCGTGACCATCGAGGTGTTCGACGAGCCCGCCGTGGCCGCCGCCAAGCACCGCGCCGGCCTGCGCCGCCTGTTCGCGCTGCAGCTGAAAGACGCGCTCAAGTACCTCGAGAAGAACATCCCCGACCTGCAGAAGATGTCGGTGGCCTACATGCCGCTCGGCACGTCGGAAGAGCTGCGCACGCAGATCATCGACGTGGCGATCGACCGCGCGTTCCTGCAGGAGCCCTTGCCCACCGACGAGTTCGCGTTCAAGAAGCGGCTGGAAGAGGGGCGCGGTCGGCTCACGTTGATCGCCAATGAAGTGGCCCGGCTCGCGTCGATCATCCTCGTGGAGTACGCGGCCGCCGCGCGCAAGATCAAGGACACCAAGATCCAGCCCGATGCCGTGCAGGACGCCGCGCAGCAGCTGCAGCGCCTGGTCGGCAAGCGCTTCATCGCCGATGCGCCGTGGACGCAGCTGCAGCACTTTGCGCGCTACCTCAAGGCCATCGTGCTGCGGCTCGACAAGCTTCGCGCCGACCCCGCGCGCGACGCCGCCAAGCTGACCGAACTCAAGCCGCAGGACCAGCGCTACTGGCGCCTGGTGGCCGAACGCAAGGGCGTGGTGGACGAGCGCATGCTCGAATTCCGCTGGCTGCTGGAGGAGTTGCGCGTGAGCTTCTTCGCGCAGGAGCTGCGCACGCCGCAGCCGGTGAGCGTGAAGCGGCTGGACAAGGCCTGGGCGCAGTTGCAGGCCTGACCCGGGCGTGCGACAGACAAAACAAAGCCCGCAGTCGCGGGCTTTGTTTTTCAGGGGCTGGCTGCGTCTATATGCGTCCCATGAGCACCAGGATCACGACGATCAGCACGATCAGGCCCACACCGCCGCTGGGACCGTAGCCCCAGGAGCGGCTGTAGCCCCAGCTCGGCAGCGCGCCGATCAGTATCAGGATCAGAATGATCAGCAGAATGAACGAGAGCGACATGTTTTCTCCAGGGCGTTGTTGTGATGAGCTTTCATGCTCACCCCGCCCGGTCGCGCGCATCGCCGGATAGCCGCCCCTTCGGCGGTCAGCCAAAGTCCTACCGCGGGCGTCGGCGCTTTGCCGGCCGGCCCGCAGGCAGGCGCGCTGGGCCTGTCAGAGGCGCGCGAGCCGCTCCAGCGCGGCGAGCAGCGTCTCGTCTTTCTTGGCGAAGCAGAAGCGCACCACGCGCTGGTCGAAACCGTTGCCGTAGAAGGCCGACAGCGGGATCGCCGCCACGCCGATCTCGCGCGTGAGCCAGAGGCAGAAGTCGGCTTCCGACAGGTCGCTCACCGCCGAGATGTCGACGCACTGGAAGTAGCTGCCCTCGCTGCGCAGCAGCTTGAAGCGCGTCTTCTCGGCCAGGCCGGCGGCGAACAGGTCGCGCTTGCGCTGGTAGAAGGCCGGCAGTTCGAGGTACGGCTTGGGCTCGGCCATGTAGCGCGCGAGCGCGTGCTGCATCGGCGTGTTCACGGTGAACACGTTGAATTGGTGCACCTTGCGGAACTCGGCCATCAGCGGCGCCGGCGCGGCCACGAAGCCGACCTTCCAGCCGGTGACGTGGTAGGTCTTGCCGAAGCTGCTGACGATGAAGCTGCGCGCCGCCAGGCCGGGGAAGCGCGCCACGCTTTCATGGCGCGCGGCGTCGAACACCATGTGCTCGTAGACCTCGTCGCTGATCACGAACACGTCGGTGGGGGCGAGCAGCTCCTCGAGCTTGCGCATCTCGGCCTCGGTCCAGACGGTGGCGCTCGGGTTGTGCGGCGTGTTGATGATGATGGCGCGCGTGCGCGGCGTGAGTGCGGCGGCGATCTTGTCGAAGTCGGGACGGAAGGTGCCCGGGGTGAGCGGCACGCGCACCACGCTGCCGCCGGCCAGTTCGATGTTGGGCACGTAGCTGTCGTAGCAGGGCTCCAGCACGATCACTTCGTCACCCGCGCGCACCACGGCGAGGATGGCCGTGATGATGGCTTGCGTGGCGCCGGCGGTCACGGTGATTTCCGTGGCCGCGCTGTAGTCGTGGCCGTACAGCGCCGAGATCTTGGCGGCGATGGCATCGCGCAGCGCCGCAATGCCCGGCATCGGCGGGTACTGGTTGTGGCCCGCGGCCATGGCCGCCGTCACGTCTTCGAGCAGCTTCGGATCGCAGTTGAAATCCGGAAAACCCTGGCCCAGGTTGACCGCGTTCTTCTCGGCGGCCAGCGTCGACATGACGGTGAAGATGGTGGTGCCGACGGAGGGCAGCTTGGTGCGACGTCGGGCGTGCGTGGGGACGTGCTCATGATGTTCGTGGTTTCAGTTGTTCCTGCGCCAGCCCATCGTCTGTCGTCGGTCCCTTCCAGGAACACCGCGGAACCGGCTTTGCCGGGCCGCTGGTGTTGCCCCCGGAGGGGGTTGGCGAAGCGACACGAAGTGCGCGAAGACTGGGGGAGGTTCTATTACAGCTCGTAGTCTTGTTGATGGCCGCTCAAGGCCTTGGCGATCAGGTTGCGGTCGAGGCGGTCGCTCAGCAGCTCGGCGAACTTGAAGACGAAGTTGCGCAGATAGGCGCTGCGCTTGAAGGCGACGCGGGCGATATTCTGGCCGAACACATGGCCCATGGGGCGCACCACGAGGTCGGCGTTCGACTCGTCGCGCACGGCCATTTCGGCCACGATGCCCACGCCAAGGCCCAGGCGCACGTAGGTCTTGATCACGTCGGAGTCGATGGCTTCGAGCGCGATGCGCGGCGTGAGCTTCTTCTGCGCGAAGGCGTGGTCGATGCGCGTGCGGCCGGTGAAAGACGGGTGGTACGTGATGATCGGCTCGAGCGCCAGGTCTTCGAGCGAAATGCGCTCCTTGGCCGCCAGCGGATGGTCCTTGGGCAGCACCAGCACGTGCTGCCATTCGTAGCAGGGCAGGGTCACGAGCTCGGCATAACCGTCGAGCGATTCGGTGGCAATGCCGATTTCGGCGATTTCGTCGATCACCATGCGCGCCACCTGGTCGGGCGAGCCTGGTGCAGGCTCACGTTGACCTTGGGGTAGGCCTCGCGCAGGTTGGCCACGGGCACGGGCAGCACGTAGCGCGCCTGCGTGTGGGTGGTGGCAATCGAGAGGGTGCCGCTGTCCTGGGCGCTGAACTGTTCGCCGATGCGCTTCAGGTTGCCCACCTCGCGCATGATCAGCTCGATGCTGGCGATGACGTGCTGGCCCGGCTCTGTGACGCGCTTGAGGCGCTTGCCGTGGCGCGCGAAGATTTCAACGCCCAGTTCTTCCTCGAGCTCGATGATGGCCTTGGAGACACCGGGCTGCGAGGTATGCAGCGCCTTGGCCGCCTCGGTGAGGTTCAGGTTGCGCCGCACGGCTTCCTGAACAAACTTGAACTGATGCAGATTCATATCAAATTCCGTCTTATTGCGGAATTCATTATGCCTTCGGAATCTATCGAAATGGCCGGAACTTCAGGTTTTGATGGCAATTTTGGCCAGCAGGTCGACCAGTTCGGGCTCTTCGCCCACGATGCGGGCGAGCGAGATGTCGGTGGCGGGCCAGCGCTGGCGCAGCGCTTCGAGCTGCTGCGGCAGGTCTTCGCGGGCGTGCTTGCCCATGCCCAGGAACAGCGGCACCACGCGGATGGCGGTGGCGCCTGCGGTGATCAGCGCTGCTGTCGCGGTCGGCAGGTCGGGCGTGGCCAGCTCCATGTAGGCGCAGGTCACGAGCGCGTCGGGCGCGCGCCCGATCACGCGCGTGGCCACGGCCTCGATGGGCTCGCGCCAGCGCGCGTCGCGCGAGCCGTGCGCCAGCAGGATGATGCCCTGCGCCTGCTTCTTGCCGAGGGGCGTGGTCATCGTCGCAAGACCAGCCAGCTGAAGGCCGTCAACGACATCACCGAATAGATCAGTCCCGGCGCCGCCGCCGTGAGCCACGGCGACCAGTTGCTCAGGTTGCCGAGGTAGCCGAACACGTTGTTCAGCAGGAAGAAGCTGATGCCGATCATCACGCCGCCGAACACGTAGGTCGTGATGCCCGCCTGGCGGAAGTGCAGGTAGGCGAAGGGCAGGGCGAGCACCACCATCACCAGGCACGACAGCGGGTAGAACACCTTGCGCCAGAACTCGATTTCGTAGCGCTGCGCGGTCTGGCCGTTGGCGTCCAGGTGGCGGATGTAGTCGAACAGGTCGATCGTGCTCATGCGGTCGGGCCGCAGCAGCGCGACCGAGACCATCTCGCTGGTCAGCGAGGTCGGCCAGTTCATTTGCGGGAGCTGGGTGCTGACGATGTGGGCCTGTTCGGCCGAGCTGCGCGTGTCGTACTTCTGCTCGTTCACGTCGGTGAGGATCCAGTGGCCGTCGCTGCCGATGGTCGCCGAGTCCGCGGTGACCTGCATGCTGATGTAGCCCTTGTCGTCGAACTCGAAGATGCGCGGGTTCTTCAGTGCGCCCTTGCGGTCGATGGCCAGCACGTTGACGGCGTAGGAGACGTCGCCGCGCTTTTCCTTGAGCCATGCGCCGGTGTTGCCCGCCAGCGAGTAGGTGCCCTGGTAGCGCGCCTTGAGCAGCTGGCCCGTGCGCTCCGAATTCGGCGCCACGTAGTCGCCGATGGCGAAGGTCAGCACCACGAAGCCGATGCCCAGCAGCAGCAGGGTGCGCAGCGCGCGCCAGGGCCCCAGGCCGCTGGTGCGCAGGATGGTGTATTCGGAGCTTTGCGCCAGCCGCGCCATCACGAAGATGGCGCCGATCAGCACCGTGATCGGCAGCAGCTCGTACAGGTGGCTCGGGATCAGCAGCGCGACATAGATCAGCGCCTGCAGCGGCCCGTAGTTGAGGCTGTCGGGCTTGCCGATGGACTGCAGCTCGTCGACGAAGTCGAAGAAGAAAAAGAGGCTCAGGAAGCCGAGCGTCACGAACGCGACGGACTTCAGCACCTCCGCGTAGATCAGGCGTCTTATCGTTTTCACGTGGTGGGTTCGATCTTTGGCGTTGGCATCGGCGTCACGGCGCGGCTGCGCTTGGCGCCGCGCCCCCAGTTGTTCTGGCGCGCGCTGAGCCACGCCAGGTTGATGAGCAGCACGCCCCCGTGCAGCGCCACCATGAAGCCGCCCATGCCGAAGCGGCCCGAGCTGATCCAGCTCTGGCCCAGGTTCAGCATGTTGTAGTAGACGACGAAGGCGAACAGGGCCAGCAGCAGGTTGCCGCTGCGCCCGACGCGGGGGTTGGCGCTGGACACGTTCAGCGCCAGCAGCACGAAGTTGACGGCGGTCAGCAGCATGCCGATGCGCCAGGCCAGCTCGCCCCGGCTCACGTCGCTCGGGTCGCCCAGCAGCGACAGCGTGGTGCGGGCGCGGGACGGCGTGGCGTCGTCCACGAGGCCGGAGCCGCCGCCGGCGCGGGTGCCGTAGGTCTTGAATTCGCTGATCTTCAGGCCGGTGTTGGCCATCGGCTGCTCCAGCCGCTGGCCGTTGTTCAGCAGCAGGTAGCGCGAATCGCCGATGTTCTCGATGCTGCCGCTGCGCGCCGAGGTGGTGATCTGCATGTTGCGCTCGATCGACCAGATGAAGACGTTGGTGGCCTTGGAGTTGTCCGGCGTCTCCTTGTCGATGAAGAACACCCGCACGCGGCCGGCCGATTCGCGGAACTCACCGGGCGCCACGCGCTCGATGTCGCTGCGCTGCTCGTACTGCTTGCGCATGCCGATGGTCTGCGAGTTGGCCCAGGGCCAACCCACCAGCGCCATGACGGCGATCAGGATCAGCACCGGCCAGGCGAAGCGGAACAGGGGCTTCACGAAGTCCATGAGACCGCGGCCACTGGAAAACCAGATGACCATTTCGCTGTCGCGGTACATGCGCGAGAGCGTGCCGACGATGGCGATGAACAGGCTCAGGCTCAGGATGGTCGGCATGTAGCCGAGCACCGTGTAGGCCATCACCAGGAACACCTCCTGCGGGTTCACACTGCCCTTGGACGCGAGCCCGAGGGTACGGATGAGCATCATGGTCATCACGATGGTGACCAGAACCACGAGGGTCGCTCCGAAGCTGCGGGACAGCTCCTTGCGTAGGGAAGAATGGAATAACATCGTTCGAGGAAAAAAAGGATTATGGACTTTCAACTCAAGACCCTCACCGTCGCCCAGGCCGCAGCCGAGAAATCCGATGTCCTGATCGTGCTCGTCGGCAGCGCCCCGCTCACCACCAAGACCCGCTTTCCGTGCTGGCGGCCAGTGCCCGCAAGGCCGGCGACCTGCCCGACAAGGCTGGAAAACTGCTCTCGCTGTACCGCCCGGACGACGTCGTGGCGTCCCGCGTGGTGCTCGCGGCCATCGGCGACGGCAAGCCCGCGTCGGTGCGCAGCGGCGTGACCGCGGCGGTCGGCGCGGCCAAGGCTCAGGGGCCGAAGCGGGTGGTCGTGGTGTTCGCGCAGCCCGCCGACGGCGCCGCGGTGGCTTGCGCCGTCACGGCGGCGGCTGACGCCAGCTATGTCTACACGACCACCAAGTCGAAGGTGGAGCCGCGCAGTATCCGCCACCTGACCGTCGGCGTGCCCGATGCGGCCGGCGTGACGGCTGCGTTCAACGATGCCCGCGGCACCGTCCAGGGCATCGAGCTGGCCAAGGAGTGGGGCAACCGCCCCGCCAACCACGCCACGCCCACGCTGCTGGGCGAGGCCGCCAAGCGCTGGCCAAGCTGCCGAAGATCAAGTGCGAAGTGCTGGGCCCGAAGGAAGTCGAGAAGCTCGGCATGGGCTCGTTCATGGCCGTGGCGCAGGGCTCGGCCGAGCCGCTGCGCTTCATCGTGCTGCGCTACCAGGGCGGGCCCAAGGACCAGGCGCCCGTGGTGCTGGTCGGCAAGGGCATCACCTTCGACACCGGCGGCGTTTCGCTCAAGCCGGCGGCCGAAATGGACGAGATGAAGTTTGATATGTGCGGCGCGGCCAGCGTGCTCGGCACCTTCCGCGCGCTGGGCGACATCCAGCCGAACATCAACGTCGTCGGCCTGATCCCCTCGTGCGAGAACATGAACGACGGCCGCTCGGTCAAGCCCGGCGACGTGGTCACGAGCATGAGCGGGCAGACCATCGAGGTGCTCAACACCGACGCCGAAGGCCGCCTGATCCTGTGCGATGCGCTCACCTATGCCAAGCGCTTCGACCCCGCCGCCGTGATCGACATCGCCACGCTGACGGGCGCCTGCGTGGTGGCGCTCGGCGGCGTGCGCAGCGGGCTGTTCTCCAGCGACGAAACACTGGCCGCTGCGTTGCAGGCCGCCGGCGAAACGTCGCAAGATCGCTGCTGGCGCCTGCCGCTCGATGACGACTATGCGGAAGGCCTCAAGAGCAACTTCGCCGACGTGGCCAACATCGCGGGCCGTGCCGGCGGTGCCATCACCGCGGCCAAGTTCCTGCAGCGCTTCACCGGCGACTTCGCCTGGGCCCACCTCGACATCGCGGGCACGGCCTGGAAGAGCGGGGCGGCCAAGGGCTCGACGGGTCGCCCGGTGGGGCTGCTCGTTTCGTACCTCTTGAGCCGCGCGGGCGGCGAAAAGGTGGGCGCGGCCGACAAGGCCCCAACGCCCAAGGCATCCCCCAAGACGCCCGCATCCCCGGCTCGAAAGGCCCGGTCCGCCAAGTGACGGAAATCGGTTTTCACTACAACGCGCCCGACAAGCTGAACTACGCCTGCCGGCTGGTTCGCAAGGCCGTCAACACGCGCGGCCTGCGCGTGGTGGTGGTGGGCGATGCGCGTGCGCTCGACGTGGTGGACGCCGCGCTCTGGCAACTGTCGCCGGTCGACTTCGTCGCGCATTGCCGTGGCGACGCACCGGCCCATGTGGTCGCTCGCTCGCCCGTCATTCTTTCTTCGGACGGGGCCGACGCGGCCTCGCTGCCGCACCGCGAGATGCTGGTGAACCTCGGGCTCGAAGTGCCCGCGGGCTTCGAGCGCTACGAGCGCCTCATCGACATCGTGAGCGACGAGGGCAACGACCGCCAGGTCGGCCGCTCGCGCTGGCGCCACTACGCCGACCGCGGCTACACCATCCAGCCGCACGACTTCGCAAAGAGTTCCTGACATGGCCAGCACGCTGCGCACGCCGCCCCGGTTCGTTCCCACCCTGACCACGGTGCTCGAGATTCCGGCGGAGCCGCGGGCCTGGCGCACCCGGAACCCGAGGCCGCGCCGGCCGCCGCGCCCGACCCGGCGAGCACCATGGCACTGCCGCCCGCGGCGCAGTTGTCGCAGGCCGAAATCGTCAGCCTCGAAGAGCAGCTTCTGCACCGTGTTCTGCAGCGCGTCGACCTGTCTCTGGAAGAGCGTTTGAGCGACACCGTGTCAGCTGCCGTTCAGCATCAACTCGACGCAATGGTGCCGCGTTTGCGCAATGAAATCGAAGCCGTTCTGCGTGCGTTGGTGATCGAGGCAATGGCCGCCGAACTCAGCGAAAACACAGGGTCTACGCCAGCTTCCGGCGCATAAATTCCCGGCTAAACTGCGCCGCAGGTCGGAAGGGCGTGAGGGTGCCGCTGGTCTGCGGCGCGAAACTTGCGAGGTCTAGCAGCCCGGATCACACGACCGGTTTTTTATTCTTTTATCCAAGTTCTGGAGGTTCTCATGCAATTGAAATGGACTGCGGTCGCGCTGGCTGCAATCACGCTCGTGGCTTGCGGCAAGAAAGAAGAAGCTGCTGCTCCCGCTCCAGCACCGACCGCCGCGGCTCCGGCTGCAGCTGCACCCGCACCTGCCGGAGAAACGCTGGTCGTCAAGATCGGTCACGTGGCACCTACCAGCGGTCCCATTGCCCACCTCGGCAAGGACAACGAAATGGGCGCGAAGATGGCCATCGAGGACCTGAACGCCAAGGGCCTGAAGATCGGTGACAAGACCGCCAAGTTCGAGCTGGTCGCCGAAGACGACGCCGGCGATCCGAAGCAAGGCACCGCAGTGGCCCAGAAGCTCGTGGACGAAAAGGTCAACGGCGTGGTCGGCCACCTGAACTCGGGCACCACCATCCCCGCCTCGAAGCTGTACAGCGACGCCGGCATTCCGCAGATCTCGCCTTCGGCCACGAACCCGAAGTACACGCGCCAAGGCTTCAAGACCACGTTCCGCGTGGTGGCCGACGACACGCAACTCGGCGGCACGCTGGGCAAGTACGCCGTCGAAACGCTCAAGGGCAAGAACATTGCCGTGATCGACGACCGCACGGCCTACGGCCAGGGCGTTGCCGAAGAATTCGAGAAGTCGGCCAAGGCCGCTGGCGCCACCATCGTGGGCCACGAATTCACCACCGACAAGTCGACCGACTTCAACGCCATCCTGACCAAGCTGAAGGCCTCCAAGCCCGACGTTCTGTTCTTCGGCGGCATGGACGCCGTCGGCGGCCCGATGCTCAAGCAAGTCAAGCAACTCGGCCTGAACGTCAAGTTCATGGGCGGCGACGGCCTGTGCACCGGCGAACTGCCGAAGCTGGCTGGCGATGCCATCGGCGAAGACATGGTGGTGTGCGCCGAAGCCGGCGGCGTGGACGGCGACTTCAAGCAGCCGCTGGAAGACTTCAAGGCCAAGTTCAAGACCAAGAACGGCGTCGAAGTGCAGATCTATGCACCGTACGTGTACGACGCGGTCAACGTGCTGGCCGAAGCCATGGTCAAGGCCGGTTCCTCGGACCCCGCCAAGTACCTGCCTGAAGTCGGCAAGGTGCAATACAAGGGTGTGACCGGCCCGATCGCCTTCGACGAAAAGGGCGACATCAAGAACGGCGCGCTGACGCTGTACACCTACAAGGGCGGCGCACGCACGCAGATCGCGTGGTGCGCTGATTCGCTTCGGCAACTGCGCGCACTTTGCGCCAAAGAGAAAGGGCCTTCGGGCCCTTTTTTCATGCGCGCTTCAGCGGTGGTTCAGAGCGGCGCAAGGCCCGAGGGGCGGTCGGTGTTGCAGTACTCGATGAAGGCGTCGAGGTCGCGCGACTTGTCGAACACGGCGTCGGCGCCCAGGGCTCCGCAGCGTGCGCGGATGTCGGCGGTGACGTAGTTGCTCAGCACCACGACGCGCTGCCCCGGCTTGCGCGTCTTGCAGCCGGCCAGCACGCCGAGGCCGGAGCCTTCCTTGAGGAACAGGTCGACGATCAGGAGCTGCCAGTCGTCGGGGTGCGCCGCGATCCACGCGAGCGCATCCGATTCGGTTTCGGCGAAGCCGACCACATGGCCGTTGACCAGGTCCTCGAGTGCAGGGACCAGGTTGTCCCTGATGGTCTTGTTGTCCTCGACGAGGAACGTGATGAGGCCATGCCGTGGTTTCGCTTTGAGAACCAATAGCGTAGCGTGCCGGACGCGCCGCAGCGTAGGAGAAGGGATACGGACGGCGGGAGCGGAGCGCGACGATGCGGAGGGTCAGTCGGCGTTTTCCGCGCGGATCCTGGCCTTGAGCTTCTCGGCCAGCGCCTGGCTCTCGTCGCGTTCGGCCGTCACCTCGAGCCGCTTCTCGATCTCTTCACTCAGGGCCGCGTTGACCTCGGCCAGCTTCTTCGCGGACTTGGCCAGCTTTTCCTCGAGCTGGCTCGTGTGTTCGATGGCTTGCGCCACTTCACCGACCTGTACTTCGTCGGGCAGCTCCTGTTCGAGCACCGTGTTCACCACGGCCAGGTTGTCGGAGGCCCGCTGCACATCGGCGGCCACCTGTTCGCTTTTTTCCAGCGTGCGGTCCAGCGATGTCGTGCCACGCGGCGGGGTTTGCGGTTGTCCAGCCATCGAGGCTCCTTTTGCGGGCTTGAAAGTAAACCTTTGGATCGTACTGCTAGACGAATGCCTCCGCGACCCTGAGCGCTGTTGTTGCAAAGCAACGTGTCTCGTGACACTCCGGGCGGCAGGAAGCCCCGACGATCTCTTCGTCTTAGCGACGGACCCCACCGCCGCCGCTCATTGCACGGTTCGGCGGTACGCTGTGTCGTTGCGGAATTCGCTGGGCGTCACGCCCTTGATCCGTCGAAAGTGGCGGTTGAAGTTCGACACGTTGTTGAACCCGACCAGGTAGCAGATGCTGGAGACGGCGTGCCGGCCTTCGCGCAGCAGCCGGCAGGCCTCGGTGATGCGCACGCGCGTCACGAATTCGGTGAACGTATGACCGGTGGCAAGCTTGAAGAACCGCGAGAAGGCCGAGCGGGTCATGCCGGCATGCGTGCTCACGCTTTCCAGGGACAGGCCGAGCGCGCAGTGTTCATGGATGTGCGCGAGCGCTTTCTCGATCCGTTGCTGGTGCTGGGCGGCGTCGCGCGTTGTTCTGCGCTCGACTTGCTCGCGGCTCTCGATCGACGAGAGCGACCGGCACGAAGGCCATTTCGCCAGTTCGTTCAGAAGCGCGGCGAACTCCGTGAAGCGTGCCAGGCCCGACAGGGCCCGGACGCGATGAATGCGGCGCCGGACGTCCTCGCCGACGTCGAGAAATTCGATGCCGCGCCCCGCACGGTTCAGGAACTGCATCGCGTCGTGGAGCTCGGGAAACAGATCCGTTGCCTTGCGCAGGCTTTCGTCCTTGAACTGGATGGTGAGGCTGCGCACCTCGACGCCCTGCGCGGGCAGGTCGAAGGACACGAAGTTGTGCGGCACCTGCGGTCCGATGAGGACCAGAGAACCCGGCCCGAAATTCGAGATGTCGTCGCCGATGTAGGCCTTGCCGCGGGTCGCCACGATGAGATGAAGCTCGTAGTCGTCGTGGTAGTGCCAGCGCTCTTGCGGCGAGGGGGCGCCGTGCGTCGTGCAGCGCACCAGGCTGCGCGGCGCGAGCTCCGATCCCGGCTCGGGAGCGCGCAGCGTGTCGTGTTCGTACATGGCCCCGCGCGCAGTTGCGATCGCGATCGGGGGTCTTGTCTGTTGTTGCTGGAGCATCGTCGTCGTTCAGCCGCGCTTGCGCATGGCAAAGCAGGTTCCCGCCACCAGAATGAAGCCGCCGATGATCACCTTCTGCCAGGTGCTCGGCACGCCCGCAAGAATGAGCACGCTGTTGATCAGCGTGACCAGCACCACGCCCAGCAGCGTGCCGCCCACGGTGCCGCTGCCGCCGGTGATGCGCGCGCCACCCAGGATCACGGCCGCGATCACGTCCAGCTCGTTGCCCACCAGGTCGAACGGGTTCGCCAGCCGGGTGCTCGACACATGCACGATGCCCGCCAGCCCCGACAGCAAGCCCGCATAGGCGAACACGAAGACGTGCACGGTGCGCAGGTTGTAGCCCAGCCGTTCCGCGATCGTGAGGCTGCCGCCAATGGCATACACCGCGCGGCCGATGAGCGTGCGGTTCAGCAGCCACCAGGTCAGCACCGCCGCGCCGGCCAGCACCAGCACGGTGGCGGGCAGCACCACGTGCAGGCCCTGCGGCGTGTCGAAGCGCCAGAGCGCGAGCTTGCCGAAGGCGTCCATCGGCGCGGGCACGTTCATGAAGAACACCGTGCCCACGAAGGTCAGCAGGATGCCGCGGTACAGGTACTGCGTTCCGATGGTCACGATGAGCGAGGGCGCCTTCAGCCAATGCACGAGCAGTCCGTTGAGCACGCCCAGCACCGCGCCGCTGGCCGCGCCGGCCACCAGCAGCACGGCGATGTGGGCGTCCGGGAAGTAGTTCAGAACCAGCTTGGTGATGCTGTACATCGTGAGCGCGGCAATGGCCGCGAACGACACGTCGATGCCGCCGGCGGCCAGCACGATCAGCACGCCCAGCGCGAACAGGCCGAGCACGGTGCAGGCGCGCACGATGTCGAACAGCACCGGCAACTGGAAGAAGCTCGGGTTGATGGCGCCGACCGCCAGGCACACCAGCACGATCAGTGCCAGCGTGAAGGCCGAAGGGCGCTGCGCGAGCCACTCGCGCAGGGAAGCGCGGGGCAGGGTGGGCGCCGCGGCCGGGCGCGCTTGAAGGGTGGAGACGTTCATGAGAGGGCCTGGGCCTCGGTGGGCGTGGGTGTGTCGGAGATCAAGGCGCGGTAGAGCTCGCTCTCGGCCAGGCCTTGCGCGTCGAAGTCGTGGGCGATGCGGCCCTTGCGCATCAGCAGGATGCGGTCGCAGTTCTGCAGCAGCTCCTGCAGGTCGTCGCTCACCAGGATGACGCTGAGGCCCTGTTCGGCCAGCCGCTGCACGATGCGGTAGATGGTGTCCTTCGAGCCCACGTCCACGCCCACGGTGGGGCCGTGCAGGATGAGCACGCGCGGGCCGATGGCGAGCCAGCGGCCGATCAGCACGCGCTGCTGGTTGCCGCCCGAGAGCGACTGCACGGGGCGGTCGACGTCGGGCGTGGCGATCTGCAGGTCGCTCACGGTGCGCTCGGCCAGTGCCTGGCATTGCCCGGCGTCGAGCGCGCCGAAGCGCCCGCGCAGGCGGTCGAGCACGGCCGTGACGATGTTGTCGCGGATCGGCTTGTCCAGGAACAGGCCTTCGCTCAGGCGGTCTTCGGGCACGTAGCCGATGCCCTGGCGAATGCCGTCCGTCGGCGTCTTCAACGTGATCTGCCGGCCGTCGAGCGCGACGCGCCCGTGGTCCGCGGCCTGCACGCCGGCCAGGGCCAGCGCCAGTTCGTTGCGACCCGAGTCGAGCAGCCCGGTGATGCCCAGGATCTCGCCCTTGTGCAGTGTGAAGTCCACATCGCTGAACTGCGCGCCGCGGCCCAGCCCTTCGACGTGCAGCAGCGCCTGCGTGCCGCGTTCCCTGAGGCGATAGCGCGCGCCGTCGAGCTGCTTGCCGGTCATCCAGTGCCCGATCTGGACCTTGGTGAAGTCCTTGATCGGACCCTGCGCCACCTTGCTGCCGTCACGGAACACGATGGCCTGGCCGCCCATGGCGATGCACTCGTCGAGCTTGTGGCTCACGAACAGCACGGCCACGCCCTGCGCGCGCAGCGCCTCGACCACGTGCACGAGGTTGTCGACCTCCTTCTGCGTGAGCGAGGTGGTGGGCTCGTCCATGATGACCATGCGCGCGCGCGTGGCCACGGCGCGCGCAATGGCAATGAGTTGTCGCGTGGCGATGGGGAGTTCGTCCACGCGCCGCGCGAGAAAGGCCGCGTCAGCCGGCAGCTTCACCGTTTCCAGCGCCCGCACGGCCGTGGCGGCCACCGCCTGGCGGTCGAAATGCCGCGCCAGCTTGCCGCCGGTTTGCACCAGCTGCTCGCTGAGCGCGACGTTCTCGGCCACGCTCATGTTCGGCAGCAGCGACAGGTCCTGGTAGACCGTCTCGATGCCGAGCGTGAGCGCCTTCAGCGGCGACAGCGACGCGTGCGGGCGGCCATCGATCACGATGCGCCCCTGGCTCGGGGGCTGCGCGCCCGAGATGATCTTGATGAGCGTGCTCTTGCCGCAGCCGTTCTCGCCGAGCAGGTGATAGATCTCGCCGGCTTCGATCGTGAGGTCGATGCCGCGCAGCGCGTGCACGCCCGCGAAGCGCTTGTGCACATCCTGCAGCTCGAGAAAGACGCGGCCTGCGGCCGGCGTTCCGGCGGGGGCCTGCGTGAGGGGCGCTGTGAGGGTCATGGCATTCCCGGGCTCAGAACGCGTACTGCTTGTAGTTCTTCTTGTCGACCTCGATCCAGGCCTGGCCCGTGACGACGACGCCCGCGCCCGGCCCCTTCCTGACCGAGACCTTGTTGTAGCCCGGCACGCCCAGGTCGGCGCCGTCGGCGATGGTCTTGCCGTCCAGCAGCATCTTGGCCGCCTTGTTCATGGCCAGGCCCGCGTCCTTCGGGTCCCAGAAGGCGATGCCGCCGACCGCGCCCGACTCCAGGAACTTGGCCGCCTCGCTCGGCAGGCCCGTGCCGTACACGCAGATCTTGCCCTGCAGGCCGGCTTCTTCCACCGCGCGGCCGATGCCCAGCACGTCGAGCGACGACGAACCCTGGAAGCCCTTCAGGTCGGGGTGCTTGCGCAGCATTTCCTTGGCCTTGCCGTAAGCCTTCTCGGCGTCGTTGAGCGACTCGTTCTTGGCGTCGACCAATTGCATCCTGGGGTACTTTTTGGCGTTCTCGGCGCCGCCGTCTGCCCATTGCACGTGCGACTGGCTGCCCAGCGAACCGACCAGCGAGGTCCATTTGCCCTGCTGGCCCATGCAGGCGGCCAGGCGTTCGTTGAGGCGCGCGCCGTAGGCGGTGTTGTCGAAGGCCTCGATGTCGGCCATGGTGCTCTTCTGGTTGTCGGCTTCGTGCGTCACGATCTTGATGCCGCGCGCCATGGCGCGCTTGAGCACGGGCTCCAGCGTGGGCGGGTCGATGGGAACGAGGGCGATCGCGTCGACCTTCCGGGCCACCAGGTCCTCGACCAGGCGCTGCTGCTGCGCGGCGTCGGCCTGGGCCGGGCCGATCTGGCGCGCGGCCACGCCCGGTGTGTTGGCGCCGAATTCCTTCACGCCCGCTTCCATGCGGTTGAACCAGCTGATGCCGGTGATCTTCACCACGGTCACGATGTCCTGCGGCTTGCCCTGGGCATGCAGCGCCGGGGCGAAGGCCGCGGCGGTCAGTGCGGCGGCGCAGGCGATTCCTGTTGTCTTCTTCAGCATTGGTTGTCTCCTTGCCCTCGGGGTTGTCGACGACGCGCCAGGAGGGCGCTGGCGCGGCGGTGCTTGGTCATTTGCGGGACGGCGCGCCCGCGTTGTGCGAAGCGGAAAGAAAGGCGCGCAGATCGCGCAGGCTGAAGCGGGCGAATGCCAGGAAGAACAGCAACAGCAGGCCCCAGGCGCAATCGCGGAAGAAGTTGGAAATGCCCAGCAGGTTGAAGGTGCTCGACAGCAGTTGCAGCGCCACGGCCGAGAAGAACAGGCACACCATGCGCCCGTAGCCGCCTTGCGGCCGCACGCCGGCCATCACGGTGATGAGGATGGCGATCAGCAGGTAGGAGGTGCCGTAGTCCGACTTCACGCTGGCCGTGCGGGCCGCGATGATCACGCCGGCCGTGGCGGCCAGCACGCCGCACAGCGCGTAGGTCGCGACCAGCATGCGGGCCTGCGAGATGCCCGCGTAGCGCGCGGCCTTGGCGTTGGTGCCGAGCAGGAACAGGCGGATGCCGAAGGGGCTCTGCTTCAGCAGCCAGCCGGTGCCCAGCAGCATCGCCGCGAAGATCACGAACGGAATCGGCACGCCCAGCACCGTCTCGTTGCCGATGGCCGCGAGTGCTTCGGCATCGCCCACGCGCAGGCTGGTGCCGCCCGTGAGCACCACGGCGAAGCCGGTGTAGAGCAGTTGCGTGCCCAGCGTGCAGAGAATGGGCGTGAGGCCGGCGCGCGCGATGAGCACGCCGTTGAGCAGCCCGCCGGCAAGTCCCGTGGCCAGCGCGATGACCGCGAACCAGCCGGTGTAGAGCAGGGGGGCCGCATCGGGCGACGCCAGTTGCGGCGCGAGCGTGGCGGCCACCACCCCGGCCAGGTTGGCCAGGGCCACGCCCGACAGGTCGATGCCGCCGTTGCCCGAGATCATCGACAGCGCCACGCCCATGGCCAGCAGGCCCAGTTCGGGCAGTTGGCCGCCCATCGACTGGAAGTTGTAGACGTCGAGAAAGTCGCCCCTGGAGAGCACCGTCGCGACCACGAGGATCACGATGTTGATGCCGACCAGGAAGTTGAGTTCGGGGTCTGAAAGCTTGAGTTTCATGGTGCTGTCCTTCGACTTGTTTCTTGTGGGGTGGGCGTCAGGCTGCAACGGCCTTGGCGAACGTGAGGTCGGCCACGAAGATGCCGAGCACGGCTACGCCGCGCTGCTGCGCGCAGACGACGGGCATGGGATCAGGCCTTGGCGGGCGCGAGCACGCCTTTTTTGAAGATGAAGCAGCCGTAGAAACGGCGCTCGCCGGTGGCGATCACGCAGTAGGCGCGGCGCGCGGCCTCGTAGAAGGCAAAGCGTTCGATGGAGCCCAGCGGGCGCGAGCGGCCTTCGGCTGCGTCGATCTCGCGTTGCATCTCCTGCTGCACCGGCGCAATCTCGCCGGGCGCGCCCATGATCTCCATGCGCTGCGCCGGGGCGTCCACCGCGTTGTCCAGCGGCAGCACCGAGAGGATGGCGCGCGCCGCCTCGGTGGTGCCCACGCCGTCGATGCGCAGCAGCCGGCCCAGCACGGTCTGGCGCGCGACCGAGTCGGCTGGGAAATTGGCGTCGCACAGCACCAGTTCGTCGCCATGGCCCATGGCGCGCAGGGCATACAGCACGTCGGCGTTGAGCAGTGGATGGATGGACTTCAGCATGTTTTTCCTCCCTGGAAAGATTTGTCTTGTCGTCGTTGAGCGCGATTATTTCAAACAAGCAAACGTTTGCGCAAACGTTTGCGCGTAGGGTTTTACCCTGAGATCGCAAGAATCAGTCGACGCAACAAAGGGGCATGGACGAGCGCGCAGGGTCGCCGCCCGAGCGTGGCGCTGTGCCGACACCTTGGCCGCGAACGAAGGATGGGCCGCTAAAATGAGAATCGTTTACTTTCGTTTCTCGCTTTCGCCCCCGTCCCGGAACCCCTTCGTGTCTGTTGCCGAACCTTCTTTTTCCGCGGAGCTTCATGCGCTCTACAGCAATCACCATGGCTGGCTGCACACGTGGTTGCGCAAGAAGCTGGGCAACGGCTGCGACGCGGCCGACCTGGCGCAGGACACCTTCGTCCGCGTGCTGATCGGGCAGAAGCTCGCGGCGCTGCGAAGCGAGCCGCGTGCACTGCTGACGCACATCGCCAAGGGCCTGGTCGTCGACCACTGGCGCCGCCAGGACGTGGAGCGCGCCTATCTCGACAGCCTGGCGGCCATGCCCGCCGACGTCGCGCCTTCGCCCGAAACCTGCCTGCTGGTCCTCCAGGCCCTGCAGCGCATCGAGGCCATGCTGCGCGACCTGCCCGAGAAGACCCGGGACATCTTCTTCCTCGCCCAGTTCGACGGCCTGACCTACGCCGAGATCGCGAAGCAGCACGATGCCTCGCTGATCACCGTGAAGCGCCACATGCGCCGGGCTTTCGCGGCCTGCCTCGCGGCCGCATGAGCCGATGACGAACGCCGTCGCGCCCGGCGAACTGCTCGAGGAAGCGGCCGACTGGATGGTCCGGCTGCAGTCGGGCGAGATGACGGCGCAATCGCTGCGCCAGCTCGAGCAGTGGCGCACCCGCAGCACCGCCCACGCCGAAGCCTGGAAGCGCGCGGAGGCCGTGATGGGCACCTTCGAGATCGTGCCCAAGGCCATCGGCCGCCAGACCATGCAGCGGCTGGCCAAGCCGGGACGTCGCCAGGCGATGCGCGCGCTGGGCGTCGCGGCCCTGGCCGCGCCGGTCGCCTGGCTCGCGTGGCGAGACCCCGCCGTCGGCACCTGGCTCGCGGGCTGGAATGCCGACCTGCGCACCGCCGCCGGCGAACAGAAGACGATCACGCTGGCCGACGGCACCCGGCTCGTGCTCAACACGTCCAGCGCGGTCGATGTGGCGTTCACCGGCACCGAGCGCCGCTTGCGCCTGCGCCACGGCGAAATCCTCCTCACCACGTCGCACGACGATCCCTCGCCGGTCGAGCGGCCCTTCATCGTGCAGACCGCGCAAGGCACCGTGCGCGCACTCGGCACGCGCTTCTCGGTCGGCACGCAGGACGAAGGCACGCGCGTCACGCTGTTCGAAGGCGGGGTGCGCATCCAGCCCGAGCAGGCCGAACAGTCACTCGTGCTGCGGCCGGGCGAGCAGGCGCTGTTCAGCGCCACGGCCATCGAGCCCCCGCACACGGCGTCGCCGACCGCCGCGCTCTGGGAGCAGGGCATGCTCGTCGCAAGCGACATGCGGCTGGACGAGTTTGCCGCGGAGCTCGGCCGCTACCGCGCGGGCGTGCTGCGTTGCCACCCCGGCGTGGCGAGCCTGCGGGTCTCGGGCGCGTTCCCGCTCAAGGACACGGACGCCAGCCTGCAACTGCTGCAGAAAACCTTGCCGGTGCGCATCTCGACGATGACGCGCTACTGGGTCGCCATCGAGCCGCGCTGATTTTTTTCTCGTCGGGGGTGATACCTTTTTTCGTTTCGTACGGTGTACCGGGTGAAGGCGCTTCAGTGCGCCACCCAAAGCGTTCATCTGCGAAAGGATTTTCTTGATGGTCTCCGGCCTGTTCCCCCGCTCGCGCGAGGATGTCTCCCGTCGTTCCCACAGCGCGTTCCCCTCGATGCGCATGCCGATCGGCATCGCGCTCTCGCTGCAGTGGACCCTGGCCGGCCTGGGGCTCGCGGTGGTCGCGCCGCTCTCCGTGGTACATGCCGCCGAGCCTTCCAGCGCGAGCGTCACGCGCAGCTACGCCATCGAGCCCGGTCCGCTCGGCAACGCACTGGCGCAGTTCGCGGGCCTGGCGGGCGTGCCGCTGTCGTTCGACCCGACGCCGCTGGCCGCCATTCGCAGCCCCGGCCTGCGCGGCAGCTTCACGGTGCAGGAAGGCTTTGCGCGGCTGCTGCGCGATTCCGGTTATGAACTGATCGAGGCCGGCAACGGCGGCTATTCGCTGCGTGCCTCACCCGCGCCGAAGGCCGGCGATTCGGCCGTTCTTCCGACGATCACCGTCACGGCCGCCGAGCAGCTGCCGGGCGAACTGCCGCGGCCCTACGCGGGCGGCCAGATGGCGCGCGGCGGCCGGCTCGGCCTGCTCGGCAACGCGGACATCATGAGCTCGCCGTTCAGCACCAGCAGCTTCACGTCGGAGGCAATGACGAACCGGCAGGCCGCCTCGCTGCCCGAAGTGCTCAACAAGGACTCCTCGGTGCGCTTCACCGGCCAGCTCGGCGGCGTCACCGACTCCTTCTACATTCGCGGCCTGCCGATCGGCGAAGGCAACCTCAGCGAGGTGGCTTTCGACGGCGTCTACGGCGTGGCGCCCAACTACCACGTGTTCACCGAATACGCCGAGCGCATCGAGGTCGTGAAGGGACCGGCCGCGCTGCTCTACGGCATGTCGCCCAACGGCGGCGTGGGCGGCGTCATCAACCTCGTGCCCAAGCGTGCGCTGCCCGAAGACCTGAGCCGGGTCTCGCTCGACTACGGCAGCGGCTCACAGCTGGGCCAGCATGTCGACCTGAGCCGGCGCTTCGGCGCCGGCCGCGAATGGGGCGTGCGCTTCAACGGCGTGCACCGCGAAGGCGACACGCCGCTGGACAACCAGAAATCGCGCACCGACATCGGGGCCCTGTCGCTCGACTACCAGGGCGAGCGCCTGCGGGCCTCGTTCGACTTCCTCTCGCAGGTCGAGAATGTCGATGCGCCGACGCGTCCCTACCTCGTGGCCTCCGGCATCCAGGTGCCCGACGCGCCCGACGGCCGGCGCAACATCTCGCAGCCCTGGGGCTGGTGGAAATCGGACGGCCAGTCCGCGCTGCTGCGCGCCGAATACGACCTGAGCGACAAGATCACCCTGTTCGCCAATGCCGGCGGCTCGACGGTCAGCATCGCACGCCTGTCCGACCAGACGCCCACCTTGCTCGACGGCTTGGGCCTCACGACCTCCACGCCTACGAACTACAAGTTCAAGGTCGACCGGCATACGCTGGACACCGGCCTGCGCGGGCACTTCGAAACCGGCGCGATCAAGCACGCGGTGAGTTTCCAGGTCAGCAGCTACGAAGACCGCGTGGGGCTGGCCAACAACACCGGCAAGGCGATGCTGACCAACATCTACGCGCCCATCGACCGGCCCTACCAGAACATCGCCGAGCCGCTGCGCGCGCCGAAGGTCTCGGCCTCTCGCCTGTCGGGCGTGGCGCTGGCCGACACGCTCAGCGCCTTCGACGATCGCCTGCAGCTCACGCTGGGCCTGCGCCATCAGCGCGTGGAGTCGAACAACTTCAGCGCGAACACCGGCGCCGTGACCGCGCGCTACGACCAGAGCGCGGTCACGCCGATGGCCGGCGTGGTCTTCAAGCCGTTGCAGAACGTGTCGATCTACGCCAACTACATCGAAGGCCTGAGCAAGGGTGACACCGCCCCCAACACGGCGTCGAACGCGGGCGAGATCTTCTCGCCCTACAAGTCGAAGCAGTACGAGGTCGGCGCGAAGTTCGATCTCGGCGGCACGATGGCCACGGTGAGCGCGTTCCAGGTCACCAAGCCCAGCGGCCAGCTCACCGGCACCGTCTACGCGGCCGACAGCGAGCAGCGCAACCGCGGGCTCGAGTTCAATGTGTTCGGCGAGCCCGTGAAGGGCCTGCGCCTGACCGGCGGCCTCACGCTGCTGGACGGCAAGCTCACCAGGACCAACAGTCGCACCACGCTGGGCAACCGCCCCGTGGGCGTGCCCACGGCCATGGCCAACCTGAGCGCCGACTGGGACGTTCCGGGCGTCAGCGGCCTTGCGCTGAACAGCAGCCTGACTTACACCAGCAAGGCGTACGTCAACCAGGCCAACACGCAGTCGATTCCGGCCTGGACCACGCTGGACGTCGGTGCGCGCTACACGACCCGCATCGCCGGGCGCGCGACCACCTTCCGCGGCACGCTGGTGAACGCCACCAACCGCGCCTACTGGTCGGGCGTGGCGTCGTACGGCACGATCTCGCAAGGCATTCCCCGCACCTTCATGCTGTCCGCCTCGGTGGACTTCTAGGCCACCGGCCCCGCTGCGCCATGACCCGAACGAAGCTGTATCTCGGCGCGGCCGTCGCCGTCGCCGTCGCTCTTGCCCTGGCCGCCTTGCTGTGGCTCGCGCCGCGGCCGGGCGCCCCCGGCCCGACCGCGCCAGCCGATGCGCGCCCCCTGTCCACGGTGACCGATCTGCTCGGGCGAAAGGTCGAACTGCGCCTGCCGGTGCGCCGCATGATGCTCGGCGAGGGCCGGCAGCTTTACCTGCTCGCCGCGCTGGATACCGAAGACCCGATCGGGCGCGTCGTGGGCTGGCGCAAGGACCTGATCCAGTCGGACCCCGACACGTACGCCGCCTACCTGCGCAAGTTCCCACGCATTGCCGGGCTGCCGCAGTTCGGCGGCTTCGAGGACGGCACCTTCGACCTGGAGCTGGCGATTTCGCTGAAACCCGACGTCATCCTCATGAACATCGAGTCGCAGCGCGCCACCGACGACGCACGCTATGTGGAGCGGCTGCAGGCGGTCGGTATCCCGATCGTGTATGTCGACTTCAGGCACTACCCCGTGGAGAACACCGAGCCCACCATCCGGCTGCTCGGCCAGCTCATGGGCAAGGAGGCGCGTGCGCGCGAGCTCATCGATTTCCGCGCGGCGCAGATCCGGCGCGTGACCGATGTCATCCAGGCTGCCGCGCCGGCGCAGCCGCGTGTCTTCATCGAGCGCATCGGCGGCTACACCGAAGACTGCTGCCTGAGCTTCGGCAACGAGAACTTCGGCAAGTTCGTCGAGATGGCGGGCGGCACCAACCTGGCCGGCAAGATCATTCGCGGCACCTTCGGCCAGGTGAACCCCGAACAGGTGCTGGCGTCCGACCCCGAGCAGGTGATCGTGACCAGCGCCAACTGGGAGGCCTTCGTGCCCAAGGGGCCGTGGATCGGCGTGGGCCCCGGCGCCGACATGGACGAGGCCGCGCGAAAGCTGCGCGGCTTCACGCAGCGGTCTGCCTACGCGGGCACCACGGCGCAACGCAACGGCGCGTTCCATGCCATCTGGCACCAGTTCTACAACAGCCCGTACGACTTCGTCGCCATCCAGCAGTTGGCCCGGTGGCTGCACCCGGAACTGTTCGCCGAGCTGGACGCCGGCGCGACCTTCCGCGAGTTCCACCAGCGCTTTCTGCCGGTCGACTACGCGCCGGGCTATTTCGTCACGCTGCCCAGGGAGCCCAGGCCGTGAGCGCCGCGACGACGCCCGCGCTCGGGGCAACCTACCGGGCACTGGTGCGCCGCAAGCGCCTGGTTCTTGCCGTGCTGGCCGGCTTGCTGTTGCTGAGCTTCATGCTCGACATGGCCACGGGGCCGGCGCGCTACGACCTGGCGTCGGTCGCGCTCGCGCTCGTGTGGCCCGACAGCGTGCCGGTGCAGTTGCGCGTGGTGCTGTGGGACATCCGCATGCCCGTCGCCGCGATGGCGGTGGTCGCGGGCGCGGCGCTCTCGCTCGCGGGGGCGCAGATGCAGACCATCCTCAACAACCCGCTGGCCAGTCCGTTCACGCTGGGCATCTCGGCGGCGGCCAGCTTCGGCGCGGCGCTGGGGCTTGCCTTTGGCGTGAAGCTGTTCCCGCTGCTCGCCGACTACCTGGTGCCGGTCAATGCCTTCGTGATGGCGATGCTGTCCGCGGTGCTGATCCACCTCGTGAGCACGCGGCGCAACGTCGGCTCCGAGACGATCGTGCTGCTGGGCATCGCGCTGGTCTTCACGTTCAATGCCTTGCTGGCGCTGGTGCAGTACTTCGCCACGGAGCAGGCGGTCGCCGCCGTGGTGTTCTGGACCATGGGCAGCCTCGGGCGCGCCACGTGGCCCAAGGTGGGCGCCGTGCTCGCGCTGCTGCTGGTGATGCTGCCGCTGTTCGCGCGGCGCGCCTGGTCGCTCACCGCCATGCGGCTGGGCGACGACAAGGCCGCGAGCATGGGGGTCGATGTGCGGCGCCTGCGCCTCGAATCGCTGGTGATGGTGAGCCTGCTGGCGGCGCTCCCGGTGTCGTTCATCGGCGTGATCGGGTTCGTCGGCCTGGTCGGCCCGCACATCGCGCGCATGCTGCTGGGCGAAGACCAGCGCTACTTCCTGCCGGGTTCGCTGCTGGCCGGCGCGCTGATGCTGTCGGCCAGCTCGGTGGTCAGCAAGACGCTGGTGCCGGGGGCGATCTTTCCGATCGGCGTCGTGACGTCGCTGGTCGGCGTGCCGTTCTTCATTTCACTCATCCTTCGTTCGAAGGGGCGCTCATGGTGACGCTGCAACTCGAGAACGTCGGCGCCTCGTATGCGGGCCGGACGATCTTGTCGGAGGTGAGCACGCCGCTGTTCAAGGCCGGCGAGGTCGTCGCGCTCATCGGGCCCAACGCCGCGGGCAAGTCGACCCTGTTCCGTCGCATCGCCGGCCTGCTCGCCGGCCCGGGTGCCGTGCGGTTCGCCCCGGGCTCCCAGGGGCAGACGGGGGTCTGCTATATGCCCCAGGACGGGACCGTCACGGCCCGCCTCACGGCCTATGAAAGCGTCCTGCTGGCGTGCAAGCAGCAGCAACAGGGCTGGGCGGTGCAGGCCTGCGATCTGGCCAGGATCGACGAGGTGATGGCCGCACTGGACATCGAGGCGCTGGCCTTCAGGACGCTCGACGAGATGAGCGGCGGCCAGCGCCAGCTCGTCTCGATCGCGCAGGTGCTGGTGCGCGACCCGGACATCCTGCTGATGGACGAGCCGACCAGCGCACTCGACATGCGCCGGCAGGTTCAGGTGCTCGGGCTGCTGCGAACGCTCGCACGGCGGCATGGAAAGATCGTCGTCGTCGCCTTGCACGACCTGAACCAGGCGCTGCAGTTCGCCGACCAGGTGCTGGTGCTCGCCGGGGGCAGGGCGCCGCACGGCGGGCGTTGCGAGGAGGTGATCACCCCCGCCATGCTGCGCGAGGTCTACCGGGTCGAGGCGCGCGTCGAGCGGTGCTCGCGCGGTGCCGCGCGGGTCATCGTCGACGGCGTTGCGCAGGCGTGGGCATCGGCCGGACCGGGACCGACCCCATGAACGCACCATCGAATCGCAGCCGCATCGACCTCGACAACTGGCGCTGCGCGCCGAACGGCCGATGGAGCTTCCAGAATCTCTGCGAGATCGTTCCTGTCGCCACGGTGGGCTTGCGCAAGGAGGACGACGATGCGGACTGCCGCGAAACGCTCGAAGGTGTCGCGGTGCCCTACGCCGACGGGGAGCGGGTACCGCTGCTCGCGCATCTCGCGCGCTCCGAGGCGGACGCGCTGGTCGTGATGCGCGACGGCGTTCCGGTGGGCGAGTGGTACGCGCCGCATGTGGACCGCCACAAGCCGCATACGGTGTTCTCGATCACCAAGTCATGGACCGGCATGCTCGCCGGCATTGCGGCGCGCGAGCACGGGCTCGACCCCGAGCGGCCCGTTTCTGCCTATGTGGCGCTGCCCGCCGGCAGCGCCTACGGGAAGGCCCGCGTGCGCGACCTGCTGGACATGAGCGTCGACATCGAGTTCGAGGACAAGTATCTCGACCGCGAGGGCCTGTTCGACCGCTACCGCAGGGCCATGCTGTGGAACAGCGACCCACTCGGCACGGCCGAGACCATGGCGGGCTTCCTTCGCACGCTCACTTCCGCCAGGCAGGCCCACGGCCAGCGCTTCTACTATGCGTCGCCCAACACGGACATGCTCGGCCTGGTCATCGAAGGCGCGACAGGGCAGCGCTACCACGAGTACCTGGCGAAGCGGCTCTGGGAGCCCATGGGTGCGAAGGGCGCGGCCTATGTCACGGTCGACCGCGCGGGCACGGCACGCGCCGCGGGCGGCCTGTGCATGACGGCGCGCGACCTGGCGCGCTTCGGGCAACTGGTGCTGGACGGCGGCACCAACGGCGCCGGGCAGTCCGTGATTCCGCGCGCCTGGATCGACGACATGCGAACGCGGGGCAGCCGCCAGGCATGGACCGACGGCAACTTCAACGACATGTTCACCGACAAGGGAAGCTACCGCTCGTGCTGGTACAGCACCGGCAACGGGCGCGGCGCGTTCTGCGCCATCGGCATTCACGGCCAGTGGCTGTGGGTCGACCCGACCAGCCGGCTGGTGACCGTGCGCCTGTCCTCGCGCGCCGCGGTCAGCGACGACGCGGCCAGTTCGCGCGAGATCGCCATGATGGAAGCCATCTCGCGGGCGCTCTGAGCCGGCATTCGATGCCGGGCGTTTTCCACCTGTCTCTTTGCCTATCGCCTATGAAAAAAGATGTCGTGATCGTGGGGGGCGGAATGGCCGGCGCCTCCGCGGCTTTCTTCCTGTCGCGGCGCATGTCGGTGGCGTTGGTGGAGCGCGAGGCCACGCTGGGCCACCACAGCTCGGGACGCACCGCCGCGCAATACACGCTCGGCATTTCGGCCGACACCATGCGCCGCATGGCGGCCGCCAGCAAGCCCTTCCTCGAGCGCCCGCCCGTCGACTTCCCTGGCGGCCCGTTGCTTGCGCCGCGCGGTTGCCTCACGGTGGCGCGCAGCGGGCAAGTGTCGGGCCTGGAGCGCATTCGCGAACAGATCGAGAGCGTGGGCGCGCGGGCGCGGATCACCGATGCCGGCGAGACGATGGCGCTGTTCCCGGCCTTGCGCGCCGAAGGCGTGGTCGCCGGCCTGCATGAGCCGGGCGCCATGGACCTGGACGTTGCGGCGCTGCTCGAGGGCTATGTGAACGGCGCCAAGGCGCGCGGCGCCGTGTTCGCGTCGGGCGAGGCGGTGCTGTCGATCGAGCGGCGCGCAGGCACGTGGCACGTGCGCACGGCAAGCCGCACCGTGGAGGCGCCGGTGCTGGTGAATGCGGCCGGCGCATGGGCCGACCAGGTGGCCGTGCTGGCCGGCGAGACGCCACTGGGCTTGACGCCCCTGCGGCGCACGGCGTTCAACTTCGTGGCCGAAGGCAGCGCCAGCCCCGACGCGTGGCCGTTCGTCAGCAACCTCGACTACCGGTGGTACATCCGCCCCGAGGCAGGGCGCATGCTGGGCAGCCTGTGCGACGCGGTGCCCGCCGAGCCCGGCGAGGTGCGCGCGCGCGACGAAGACGTGAAGCAGGCCATCGCCCACATCGAGCGCGACACCGCCTTTCGCGTGACGCAGGTGCAGTCGCAATGGGCGGGCCTGCGCACCTTTGCGGCCGACCGCAATCCGGTGGTGGGCGCGCGCGCGGCTCGCAGGGATTTCATTGGCTGGCCGGGCAGGGCGGTTGCGGAATCCTTGCTTCCCCGGCGCTGGCGCAGGCGCTTGCCGCGTCGGTCTTCGGCGACGAGCTGCCGTCCGTGCACCGCGAGTTAGGCGCAAGCCTGGCCGCGCTGTCGCCCGACCGCCGGACCCTGTCCACCTCTCATTCCGAAGCATGACCTCGCCAAGCCTGTACCCGCACCCGCCGGACGACGCCTTTGCGCGCAGCCGGGAGACCGGGGGAGCGTTCCCCGCGCGGGCCGACGTGGTGGTGCTGGGCGGTGGCATCGTCGGGGCGGCGTCGGCCTGGTACCTGGCGGGCATGGGCCTGAAGGTGGTGCTGGTCGAGAAGAGCAAGGTGGCCTCGCAGCAGTCGGGGCGCAACTGGGGGTTCGTGCGCACCCAGTACCGCGACCTGGCGGAGATGCCGCTGGCGCTGGAGGCGCTGTCGATATGGCCCGGGCTCGAGCGCGAACTGGCGTGCGACATCGGCTGGCGCCGCGGTGGCTGTGTGTTCGTTGCGAAGGACGACACCGAGTGCGACGCCTTCAGCCGCTGGCACGCGTCGGCCCGTTCGGTTTCGCCCGACGCGCGCATGCTGTCCGGCACGCAGGTGGCCGCGTTGCTGCCCGCCTTCACGCCGCGGGTGCCGGGCGCGCTCTACACGGCGAGCGACGGCCAGGCCGAGCCCGCGCTGGCGACGCTCGCGCTGGCCCGTGCGGCGCAAGCACGTGGCGCGCGGGTGCTCGAGGATTGCGGAGCGATCGAGATCGACACCGCCAACGGCGCGGTCAGCGGGGTGCTGACCGAGCACGGCCTGATCCGCACGCCGGCCGTGGTCTGCGCGGCGGGGGCCACCTCGCATCGCTTTTTGTCGAAGTTCGGCCTCGTGCTGCCGCAGCAGGTGGTGCGCAATACCGTGTCGCTGACCAAGCCGCTGCCGCCGCTCAGTGAATCGTGCTTCTGCGGGCTCGGCCTCGGCTTGCGGCAACGGCCCGACGGTTCCTGCATCCTGGCGGCCGAGTCCATGTCGGACATCGACCTCACGCTGGACACCCTGCGCGCAGCAAAGTACTTCCTGCCGGCCTTCGTGCGCAACCGCAAGACCTTCGCGTTCCAGTTCGGCAATGCGTTCCTGCGCGACATCCGCGACAGGCTGTCGACGCCGCACAGGGAGCGCGCGATCGAGCCGCGCAGCCCGCACATTCCGCCCAATGCGCGCCGGGTCGACGAGGTCACGCGGCTGTTCGGCCAGCTGTTCGGCGGTGCGCATGCGGTGTCGGTCGTCAAGTCGTGGGCCGGCAACATCGACGTGCTGCCCGACGCGCTCCCGGTGATCGACTGCCCGTCCCAGGTGCCGGGGCTGGTGGTGGCCACGGGATTCTCGGGCCACGGCTTCGGCCTGGGGCCGGCCGTGGGGCGCAACGTGGCGCGGCTGGTGGCGGGCGAGCTGCCGACGGTGCCGCTCGAGGCGTTCAGGCTCGAGCGTTTCGCGCTGGGCAACTTCGCGCACCCGCACGCGCGCTTTGAAGGCGCGGGCAACTAGCTTGGTGGCGTTGAACCGGCGGGGGCGTGCCGGCCGATCAGTCGGCGCAAATAAAAACGGCGCGATGCCTTGTGAGCATCGCGCCGATTCGATAGTTGGCGGAGCAGGCGGGATTCGAACCCGCGGAGGGCTATTAACCCTCACACGCTTTCCAGGCGTGCGACTTAAACCGCTCATCCACCGCTCCTGAGCCTCCGATTGTAGCGTGGCTTTGAGCCGTTTTCAGGCCGGACCGGAGGTTTTGCCCGTCTGAATCATGCGCATGGCCGACGAGATCAGTGCGGCGGTCTCGGTCATGTTGCTCGGCACGATCAGCGTGGTCTTGGAATCGGCCGCGACCTTGCCGTAGGCATCGACCGCGCGCTCGGCCACCTTCAGTTGCACGGCCTGCTCGCCGCCGGGCTGGCGGATGGCGGCGGCCACGCGTTCGATGGCGTCCGCCGTGGCCGTGGCCACCGCGGTGATGGCGGCGGCTTCGCCCTGCGCGTTATTGATCTGCGCCTGCTTTTCGCCCTCGGAGCGGGCAATGAAGGCCTCGCGTTCGCCGGTGGCGATGTTGATCTGCTCCTGGCGGCGGCCTTCCGAAGCCGCGATCAGCGCGCGCTTGCCGCGCTCGGCGGTGATTTGCGCCTGCATGGCCAGCAGGATTTCCTTCGGCGGCGTCAGGTCCTTGATTTCGTAGCGCAGCACCTTCACGCCCCAGTTGAGCGCGGCCTCGTCGATGGCGGCCACCACCTGGGCGTGATGACGTCGCGCTCTTCAAAGGTCTTGTCGAGCTCGAGCTTGCCGATCACGCTGCGCAGGGAGGTCTGGGCGAGTTGCGTCACCGCCACGATGTAGTTCGAAGAGCCGTAGCTCGCGCGCATCGGGTCGGTCACCTGGAAGTACAGGATGCCGTCGACCTGCAGCTGCGTGTTGTCGCGCGTGATGCAGATCTGGCTGGGCACGTCGAGCGGGATTTCCTTAAGGCTGTGCTTGTAGGCCACGCGGTCGATGAACGGAATCAGGAAGTTGGGCCCGGGCGTCATGGTGCCGTGGTACTTGCCCAGGCGCTCGCGCACCCAGGCGTTCTGCTGCGGCACGAACTTGACGGACTGGCTGATGAAGATGATCGCGATGACCAGGATGATGAGAGGGACCGAAAATTCCATGGTGCGCTTCCTTTTCTGAGTTCTACGGACACTACTGACAGACTGACTAAACCTTGTCGACGACCAGCCGGCTGCCGATCACCTCGACCACGCGGTGCTCGCCGATCGAGGGCGTGCGGCCCGCGGGCGGCACCACCGTCCACTGCGCGCCCCGGTAGCGCACGGTGGCCGTGCCGTCGGCGTTCCAGGCCTCCACGTGCACGATTTCGCCGATGTCGAGGTTCACGTCGCGGTTGGTGCCGGTGGGCGGGGCGGGCGGGCGCTTGCGCTGGATCGAGTACCACACCAGCACCGACCCCACGCCGATCACCGAGCCACGATCAGCTGGGTGACGATGCCGAAGCCCAGGTGCGCCGAGAGGGCGGCGCCCGCGAAACCGGCCGCCAGCAGCAGCAGGTAGACCGTGCCCGAAAGCAGCTCGACCACGATGGCCGCCCCCGCAATCAGCCACCAGACGGTGGAATTCGCCATGTCGACTCCTCTTTTTGCTTGTTCGATGCGCGCCATTCTGAGGCATGCACTCCAAGCGCTTGGCCTGCGTAGGGGTACTGGCGCCAGAGGGGGCGCCGCCCCTTGCCGGCCCGCTGTGAATGTCTTGCAACAGGCTGACCGGATTCTTCATCTGAATTCCGTACACTTCGCGCCTCGTCTCATTGCCTGACCCGGAGCCCCGCTCATGAAATTCCGCTTTCCCATCGTCATCATCGACGAGGACTTCCGCTCCGAAAACACCTCGGGCCTGGGCATCCGTGCGCTCGCGCAGGCCATCGAGACGGAGGGCTTCGAGGTGCTGGGCGTCACGAGCTACGGCGACCTGAGCCAGTTCGCGCAGCAGCAAAGCCGCGCCAGCGCCTTCATCCTGTCGATCGACGACGAGGAATTCACGGTCGGCCCCGACCTCGATCCGGCCGTGCTGAGCCTGCGCAACTTCATCGGCGAGGTGCGCCGCAAGAACGCCGACGTGCCGATCTACATCTACGGCGAGACCAAGACCTCGCGCCACATCCCGAACGACATCCTGCGCGAGCTGCACGGCTTCATCCACATGTTCGAGGACACCCCCGAATTCGTGGCGCGCCACATCATTCGCGAGGCCAAGAGCTACCTGGAAGGCGTGCAGCCGCCGTTCTTCAAGGCGCTGATCGACTACGCGGAAGACGGCTCCTATTCGTGGCACTGCCCGGGCCACTCGGGCGGCGTGGCGTTCCTGAAGAGCCCGGTGGGCCAGATGTTCCACCAGTTCTTCGGCGAGAACATGCTGCGCGCCGACGTGTGCAACGCCGTGGAGGAACTGGGCCAGCTGCTCGACCACACCGGCCCAGTGGCGGCCAGCGAGCGCAATGCGGCGCGCATCTTCAACGCCGACCACTGCTTCTTCGTGACCAACGGCACCAGCACCAGCAACAAGATGGTGTGGCACCACACGGTGGCGCCCGACGACGTGGTGGTGGTCGACCGCAACTGCCACAAGTCGATCCTGCACGCGATCATCATGACCGGCGCGATTCCGGTGTTCATGAAGCCCACGCGCAACCACTTCGGCATCATCGGCCCGATTCCCAAGAGCGAGTTCGAGCAGAGCGCCATCAAGGCCAAGATCAAGGCCAACCCGCTGCTGGCCGACGTCGACCCCGAGAAGGTCAAGCCGCGCGTGATGACGCTCACGCAGTCGACCTACGACGGCGTGATCTACAACACCGAGACCATCAAGAACATGCTCGACGGCTACGTCGACACGCTGCACTTCGACGAGGCCTGGCTGCCGCACGCCGCCTTCCACCCGTTCTACGGCGCCTACCACGCGATGGGCAAGCGCCGCGTGCGCCCGAAGGAGTCGCTGGTGTTCGCCACGCAGTCCACGCACAAGCTGCTGGCCGGCATCAGCCAGGCCAGCCACGTGCTGGTGCAGGACTCGCAGAACCGCCAGCTCGACCGCGACCTCTTCAACGAGGCCTACCTGATGCACTCGTCGACCAGCCCGCAGTACGCGATCATCGCGAGCTGCGACGTGGCCGCCGCCATGATGGAGCCGCCCGGCGGCACCGCGCTGGTGGAAGAAAGCATTCTTGAGGCGCTCGACTTCCGCCGCGCCATGCGCAAGGTCGAGGAAGAGTTCGGCAAGGACGAGTGGTGGTTCAAGGTCTGGGGCCCCGAGAAGCTGGTCGACGAAGGCATCGGCCGCGCCGAAGACTGGATCATGACGGGCGAGAAGGAGCCCTCCAAGCGCAAGACCAAGAAGTCGCCGCGCAACTGGCACGGCTTCGGCGACCTGGCCGACGGCTTCAACATGCTCGACCCGATCAAGTCGACCATCGTCACGCCGGGCCTGGACCTGGAAGGCAACTTCGCCGAGACCGGCATTCCGGCCAGCGTGGTGACCAAGTTCCTCGCCGAGCACGGCGTGATCGTGGAGAAGACGGGCCTGTACAGCTTCTTCATCATGTTCACCATCGGCATCACCAAGGGCCGCTGGAACACGCTGCTCACGGCGCTGCAGCAGTTCAAGGACGACTACGCGCGCAACCAGCCGATGTGGCGCATCCTGCCGGAGTTCTGCCAGCAGCACCCGGGCTACGAGCGCCTGGGCCTGCGCGACCTGTGCCAGCACATCCACCAGCTGTATGCACGCTACGACGTGGCGCGCCTGACCACCGAGATGTACCTGAGCGACCTGACGCCGGCCATGAAGCCCAGCGACGCCTTCGCCCACATCGCGCACCGCAAGACCGAGCGCGTGGAAATCGACGAGCTCGAAGGCCGCATCACCACCAGCCTGATCACGCCGTACCCGCCGGGCATTCCGCTGCTGATCCCGGGCGAAGTGTTCAACAAGAAGATCGTCGACTACCTCAAGTTCTCGCGCGAGTTCAACCTGCAGTGCCCGGGCTTCGAGACCGACATCCACGGCCTGGTGGCGCGCATCGACGAAACGGGCAAGAAGCGCTACTACGCGGACTGCGTGCGGCAGGTCGCCAAGTAAGCAGGCAAGCGACAGCCGCGGGGAGGGCGGGGCGCGAAGGCCCTAGCCTTCGTGCACCCGGATGAATCGCGCGAACTTCGGCAGCCCCTTTGCCGTGGTGCCGTTGTAGCGGTACGTGACCCAGCTGCCGACAGGCGGCGGGTTGTCGCGTTCCACATCGGTCAGGCCGGTGCCGAGCCTGAAGCGCTGCCCCTCGGGCGTCTCGACCAGCAGGGCGCCGAGCCGCGCGCCGTGCCGGCCCTTGCCGGTGATGTGCTCGACCACGCGGGCTTCCGCGTCGTCGAAGGGCTTGAACTTCAGCAGGTCGCCGCTGCGCCCGCCACGGTAGAGCGAGGCGCCGCGATGCAGCATCAGGCCTTCGCCGCCCATCTTCACCGTCTTGTCGAGCAGCGCCTGCAGGTCGTCCTGGGTGGTCGCGCGCTCTTGCGGCACGGCCACGACCCAGGGCGCATCGGTGATCGGCAGCAGCTTGCGCAGCGCCGCCAGGCGCGTCGTGAAGTCGCCGGCCTGCGCGGGCAGGTCGAACACCATGTAGTGCATCTCGCGCCAGGCGATGTCGTTGGGCGTCTGGCTGCGCACCGTGGAGACGCGCGCGCGAAGCGGCCGCGTCCCGCCCACAGCTCGCCGTCCAGCGGCTGCCTGGGCAGCGGGGCGGTGAACCAGGCCGGCGCCACGACGCGCTCGCCGCCGCGCGTCCACAGCTGCTTGCCGTCCCAGTAGCCGCGCACGCCGTCGTACTTCTCGCTGACCCACTGGTCGTCCAGCGACATGCCGGGGCGGTAGACCTCGGCGAGCAGGAGCGACGGCGCCCCGGCGCGCGCGAACGCGGCGTGCGCCGCGGTCACGCCCAGGGCCGCCAGCAGAAGGGTGCGTCGGTTCAACATGGTGCTATGAAATGAATAGCTGGAAGCGGACGCCTCCAGCACCTGGAGGGTCTTACTCCGCCATGCCCCCGACGACGTTGCTGAAGCCGCCGTCGACGTAGGTGATCTCGGCCGTCACGCCGCTGGCCAGGTCGCTCAGCAGGAACGCGGCCACGTTGCCGACTTCCTCGATGGTCACGTTGCGGCGGATTGGCGAGGCGTCGGCCACGGCCGCCAGCATCTTGCCGAAGCCCTTGATGCCGCTGGCGGCCAGCGTCTTGATCGGGCCGGCGCTGATGCCGTTGACCCGCATGCCCTTCGGGCCGAGCGAGGCGGCGGTGTAGCGCACCGAGGCTTCGAGCGAGGCCTTGGCCAGGCCCATGGTGTTGTAGTTGGGCAGCGCGCGCTCGGCGCCCAGGTAGGTCAGCGTGAGCAGGGCCGCCTTGTCGTTGAGGTAGGGCAGGGCCGCCTTGGCCATGGCCGGGAAGCTGTAGGCGCTGATGTCGTGCGCGATCTTGAAGCCTTCGCGCGAGAGCCCGTCCAGGAAGTCGCCGGCGATGGATTCGCGCGTGGCGAAGCCGATGCTGTGCACGAAGCCGTCGAACGTGGGCCAGGTCTGCGCCAGGTCGGCGAAGAGCTTGTCGATCTGCGCGTCGTCGCCCACGTCGCAATCAAAAATCAGTTTCGAGCCGAAGTCTGCGGCATATTCGGTGATACGGTCCTTGAATCGCTCGCCGACATAGCTGAAGGCGAGCTCCGCGCCCTGTTCATGACAGGCCTTGGCAATGCCATAAGCAATGGAGCGATTGCTCAGAACACCGGTGATCAACAGTTTCTTGCCGGAAAGAAAGCCCATGAAGTTGCCTCGTGAAAATCTTGGGCAGAATTCTCGCATGCGGTTTCTCTGGGTCTGGTCGTTGATGGTGTGTGCGGTTCCCGCGTGGGCCGCGCATGGATATGCACTCTGGGACGACCTGAAATACGGCCCCGACTTCAAAGCCTTCGACTACGTCGACACCGCCGCGCCCAAGGGCGGCGAACTGCGGCTGGTGAGCAACCTGCGTGTCTCCACTTTCGACAAGTACAACCCGTTCACCATCAAGGGCTCGGCGCCGGCGTACCTCGACAGCCTGCTGTTCGACACCTTGCTGACCGGCTCGATGGACGAGACCGCCTCCGGCTACGGCCTGCTGGCCGAAGACGTGACGGTGGCGCCCGACCGCCTCAGCGTGACCTTCCGCCTGCGGCCCGAAGCCAGGTTCCACAACGGCATGCCGGTCGAGGCGGCCGACGTGAAGCACAGCTACGACACGCTGATCGGCCCGTACACCGCGCCGGGCTACAAGACCCTGTTGCAGGAGGTGGACGGCGCGACGTGCTCAACGCGCGCACCATCCGCTTTCGCTTCAAGACGCCGAACCGCGAGCTGCCGCTGATCGTGGGCAGCCTGCCGGTCTTCAGCCGTGCCTGGGGCGTGGAGAACGGCAAGGCCAAGCCCTTCGACCAGGTGGTGATGGACATCCCCATCGGCAGCGGCGCCTACAAGATCGGGCCCGTGCGCTTCGGCAAGGACATCACGTACCTGCGCGATCCGGCGTACTGGGGGCGCGATCTTCCCGTGAACCGCGGCAGCCACAACTTCGACCGCATCACCGTGAAGATCTACAAGGACAACACGGCCCGGCTCGAGGCGCTGAAGGCCGGCGAGTTCGACATGATGAGCTTCTACTCGGCCGGCGACTGGGCGCGGCGGGTCAACGGCAAGCGCTTCAATACCGGCGAACTGGTCAAGCACGAGTTCCCGCACAAGAAGCCCGCGGGCTTCCAGAGCTTCGTGCTCAACAGCCGCCGCGAGAAGCTGAAGGACCCGCGCGTGCGCGAAGCGCTGGGCCTGGCGCTCGATTACGAGTGGATGAACCGCCAGATGTTCTACGGCGGCTATCCGCGCGTGAAAGACCTGTTCGGCAACACCGATTGCGAGGCGCAGGGCCTGCCGTCGCCCGAGGAAAAAGCCTTGCTCGAGCCGTGGCGCGGCAAGATCCCCGACGCGAGCTTCGGGCCGATGTACACCCCGCCCACCACCGAGGGCGAAGGCCAGTCGCTGCGTAACAACCTGCGCCGCGCGCGCGACCTGCTCAAGCAGGCCGGCTGGGAGTACCGCGACGGCGCGCTGCGCAACGCCAAGGGCGAGGCCATGACGCTGGAGTACCTGGACAGCAAGGAGGGCGGCGTGCGCACCGTGTCGCCGTGGATCCGCAACCTCGAGAAGCTCGGCATCACGCTGAACTTCGCGACGGTCGATTTCGCGCTCTACCAGGAGCGGCTCGACCGCTTCGAGTTCGACATGACCACGATCAACTTCCCCGGCACCAACAATCCCGGCCAGTCGCTGCTCGAGATCTTCGGCAGCAAGGCCGCCAAGACCGAAAGCTCGGGCAACTACATGGGCGTGTCCAGCCCGGCGGTCGATGCCTTGCTCAAGAAGGTCGTCGACGCCGACACCAAGGCCCAGCTGATGCCCGCCTGTCGCGCGCTGGACCGGGTCATCATGCACAGCCACTACCTGATTCCCCAGTGGACCCTGACCTCGCACCGCATCGTCTACGACGACTGGCGCCTGGCGTTCAAGTCGCCCATGCCGCCTTACGCCGGCGGCGAAGACTGGGTCATGGGCACCTGGTGGGCCAAAGAGGCGCAGAAGCCATAAATAGAAGACAAGGAAACAGGCCGTGCTCTCCTATGTACTCAAGCGATTGCTGCTGTTCATACCGACCCTGCTCGGCGTACTGCTCGTCACCTTTCTCGTCATCCAGTTCGTGCCTGGCGGGCCGGTGGAGCAGTACCTGGCCGAAGCGAAGACGGCGGGGCGGGGCGGTGGCGGCGGGGGCTTCGAGTCCGGCGGCGGAAGCTACCGGGGCAACCAGGGCGTGGACCCCAAGCGGCTGCAGGAGATCAAGGCGCTCTACGGCTTCGACAAGCCGCCGCACGAGCGCCTGTGGCAAATGCTCGGCCAGTTCGCGCGCTTCGACCTCGGCAAGAGCTTCTTCCAGAACAAGGACGTCTGGACGCTGATCCTCGAGAAGCTGCCGGTGTCGATCAGCCTGGGGCTGTGGACCTTCTTCATCAGCTACGGGGTGGCGGTGCCGCTCGGTGTTGCCAAGGCGGTGCGGGCGGGCACGCGTTTCGACCTCGTCAGCACGCTGATCGTGCTCGTCGGCTATGCCATTCCGGGCTTCGTGCTCGGGGTGGCGCTGCTGGTGGTCTTCGGCGGACAGCTGCAGTGGTTTCCCCTGCGCGGGCTGACCTCCGCGAACTGGGACGAGCTGGGCTGGGGCGCGCGCATCGTCGACTACCTGTGGCACATCACGCTGCCGGTCACGGCCATGGTGCTGGGCAGTTTCGCGGTGACGGCCATGCTCACCAAGAACGCCTTTCTCGAGGAAATCCGCAAGCAGTACGTGCTGACGGCGCGGGCCAAGGGGCTGGGCGAGGGGCAGGTGCTCTGGAAGCACGTGTTCCGCAACGCGCTGATCCCGATCATCACGGGCTTGCCGTCGGCCTTCATCGGCGCCTTCTTCGCGGGCTCGCTGCTCATCGAGACGCTGTTCTCGCTCGACGGCCTGGGCCTGCTGGGCTACGAGAGCGTGATCCGCCGCGACTACCCGGTGGTGCTGGGCACGCTGTACCTTTTCACGCTGATCGGCCTGGTGACCAAGCTGATTTCCGATCTCTGCTACGTATGGGTGGACCCGCGTGTCAAATTCGATTGAACTTGGGCTCGCCCCCAGGCTGCGCGCACTTCGTGTCGCTTCGCCTTCCCCCTGCCGGGGGCAACACCTGAGGACCGGCAAAGCCGGATCCTCGGTGTTTCTGGAAGGGGGCACGCCTGCTGCTGGCTTGGGCGCAGTGGTCTCCTTGGAGCCGATGCGTCCATGGTGAGCGGCCCTACCCACATTTCGCCGGGGCGCCGTGCCTGGCTTCGCTTCAAGCGCAACCGGCTCGGGTTCTGGAGCCTGGTGGTCTTCACCGTTCTCGTGGTGCTGAGCCTGTTCGCCGAGGTGCTGTCGACCGACAAGCCGCTGGTGCTGCGCTACGAAGGCCAGACCTACTTCCCGGTGCTGCGGGACTACTCCGAGAAGACCTTCGGCGGCGACTTCGAGACGCCGGCCGACTACCTGGACCCCTTCATCCGCGAGCGCATCACCCAGGGCGACAACTGGGCGATCTACGCGCCCAACCCCTACGGGCCGAAGACGCTCAATTACTTCGCCAAGGCGCCGAGCCCGGCCGCGCCGACGAGCGACAACTTCTTCGGCACCGACGACCGCGGCCGCGACCTGCTGGCGCAGCTGATCTACGGCTTTCGCGTGAGCGTGCTGTTCGGCCTGGCGCTCACAGCCATCGGCACCGTGCTCGGCGTGGCGGCGGGGGCGGTGCAGGGCTACTTCGCCGGCAAGATCGACCTCGCGTTCCAGCGCTTCATCGAGATCTGGAGCTCGATGCCGGAGCTCTACCTGCTGATCATCTTCAGCGCGATCTTCGCGCCCAGCGTGTCGCTGCTGCTGATCCTGCTGAGCCTGTTCGGCTGGATGGGGCTGGCCGACTACGTGCGCGCCGAGTTCCTGCGCAACCGCCAGATGGACTACGTGCGCGCCGCGCGCGCCTGGGCGTGAGCAACCTGCAGATCATGTGGCGCCACATCCTGCCCAACAGCATGGTGCCGGTCGTCACTTTCCTGCCGTTTCGCATGAGCGCGGCCATCCTGGCGCTGACCTCGCTCGACTTCCTCGGCCTCGGGGTGCCGCCGGGCACGCCGTCGCTCGGCGAACTGCTGAGCCAGGGCAAGGCCAACATCGACGCCTGGTGGATTTCCATCTCCACCTTCGGCGTGCTGGTCGTCACGCTGATGCTGCTGACTTTCATGGGCGACGCGTTGCGCGATGCGCTCGATCCACGGAAGGCCGACAAGTGATGCGCAGCGACGAACGCCCCCAACCCCTGCTCGACGTCAAGGGCCTGCATGTCGCCTTCGGCGGCAAGGAGGTGGTGCACGGCATCGACTTCCAGATCGCCGCCGGCGAAAAGCTGGCGCTGGTCGGCGAGTCGGGCTCGGGCAAGACCGTGACCGCGCTGTCGCTGCTGCGGCTGGTGCAGAACGCCGACCTGTCCGGCGTGGCCCGGCTCTTCGGCGGCGAGCGCCGGCAGCAGCCATCGCCACAGGGCCCGCGCGACCTGCTGTCGATCCCGGAGCGCGAGCTGCGCGGCATTCGCGGCAAGGAGATCGCGATGATCTTCCAGGAGCCGATGACCGCGCTCAACGCGCTCTACAGCGTCGGCGACCAGATCGCGAGGTGCTCGAGCTGCACGAGGGGCTGTCGGCCCGCGCCGCGCAGGCGGCCGCCGTGCAGCTGCTGGCCGACACGGGCATTCCCGAGCCGGCGCGGCGGGCCAGGGCGTTTCCGCACCAGCTCTCGGGCGGCCAGCGCCAGCGCGCGATGATCGCGATGGCCCTGGCCTGCAAGCCGCGCCTGCTTTTGGCCGACGAGCCGACCACCGCGCTGGACGTCACGGTGCGCGCGCAGATCCTGGAACTGCTGGCCGACCTGCAGCGCCAATACGGCATGGCCGTGCTGCTGATCACGCACGACCTGAACCTGGTGCGCCGCTTCGCCGACCGCGTGGTGGTCATGGAAAACGGCCACATCGTCGAGCACGGTGCCGTGGCGCCGGTGTTCGATGCCCCGCAGCACCCGTACACCCGCAAGCTGATCGACAGCCATCCGGAGCGCGATGTGGCCGCCGTGGCGGCGCGCCCCGACACCGCGCCCGTGCTCGAGGCGCAGGCGCTGCGCGTGATCTACCCGGTGCCCAGGCCGGGCATCGGCGGCTGGTTCCGCAAGGGCGAGTTCGTGGCGGTGCAGGGCGCCGACTTTCGCATCGTGCCGGGGGAAACGCTGGGCGTGGTCGGCGAATCGGGCTCGGGCAAGTCGACGCTCGCGCTGGCGGCGCTGGGGCTGCTCAAGCACCAGGGCACGCTGAAGGTCGCGGGCAAGGGCTGGGCGGTCGATCGGGCGTCCGACCTGGGGCTGCGCCGCGTGATGCAGGTGGTGTTCCAGGACCCGTTCTCGTCGCTGTCGCCGCGCATGACGGTGGAGCAGATCGTGGGCGAGGGGCTGCGCGTGCACGCCCCCGAACTCGCCGCCGAGGCGCGCCGGGCCCGCTCGCTCGCGGCGCTGGCCGACGTCGGCCTGACCGAAACCCAGTTTCCTTCACTGCTCGACCGCTATCCGCACGAGTTCTCGGGCGGCCAGCGCCAGCGCCTGGCGATTGCGCGGGCGCTGATCGTCGATCCGCAACTGCTGGTGCTCGACGAGCCCACCAGCGCGCTCGACGTGACGATCCAGAAGCAGGTGCTGGGCCTGCTGCAGCGGCTGCAGCGCGAGCGCGGGCTGAGCTATTTGCTGATCACGCACGACGTCGAGGTGATCCGCGCGATGGCGCACCAGGTCATCGTGATGAAGGACGGCGCCATTCTCGAAACCGGGCCGGTCGAGCGCGTGCTCGACGCGCCCGCGCACCCCTACACAAAAAGCTGGTGGCCGCCACGCTGCTGGAATAAACGGAGATTGCAAGAAATGTCGGAAATCGGACGCGACCGGCGCGAGGCCTGGCGCGCGGCGCTGGCCTGCATGGTCACTCTCGCGGTGGCCATGGGCCTGGGGCGCTTTGCCTTCACGCCCATGCTGCCCATCATGCTGCACGAGGGAAAGCTGGAGCTGGCGGCCGGCGGGGTGCTGGCGTCTCTCAACTACCTCGGCTATTTCCTGGGGGCGGTCAGCTGCGCCGCCATCGGCGTCAAGGCGCCGACCATGGTGCGCGGCGGGCTGATCGCGACGGCGGTGCTGCTGGTCGGCATGGGGCTGCTTCACAGCTACGCCAGCTGGGGCGTGCTGCGCGCGGCGGCGGGGGTGATGAGCGCGTGGGTCTTCGTGTTCGCGTCGGGCTGGGGGCTGCGGCGGCTGGCCGAAACCAACGCGCCGGCGCTGGGCGGCGTGATCTACACCGGCCCCGGCATCGGCATCGCAATGACCGGCCTGCTGGGCGGCGCGCTCGGGCGCTGGGGTTCGGAGGCCGGGTGGATCGGCCTGGGCGTGCTGGCTTTCGTGCTGATCGCCGTGATCTGGCGGGTGTTCGACGACGGCCAGCTGGTTGCCGGCAAGGGCGGGGCGCCCACGGCCGTGGCGGCGCCGAGCGCCGGGGGCGCAGCTTCCGACCGCAGCGACGCCGCCTGGCTGGTTTCGCTCTACGGGCTGGCGGGCTTCGGCTACATCATCACCGCCACCTTCCTGCCCGTGATCGCGCGGCAGGCGCTGCCCGATTCATTCTGGCCGGACTATTTCTGGCCGCTGTTCGGGCTGGCCATCATTCCGGGCGCCCTGATCGGCGCCCGTGCGCCGACGCATTGGGACAACCGGCTGCTGCTGGCCGTGGCCTACGCGCTGCAGGCGCTGGGCGTGGTGCTGTCGGTGGCGTGGCCGACCATCATCGGGTTCGCGTTCGGCAGCCTGCTGCTGGGCATGCCGTTCACCGCGATCACGCTTTTCGCGGTGCGGGAGGCGCGCCGGCTGCGCGGCAACGCGGCGGCGGGCCTGATCGGCTATGCCACCGCGTCCTACGGGGTGGGGCAGATCGTCGGGCCGCTCTTTGCAGCGCCGCTGGCCCAGCGCACCGGGTCTTTTCAGCTACCCCTGCTGGTCGCGGCGGCGGCTTTGGCGTTCGGATCGGTCCTATTTGCGCTGGTCTGGTCCAAATCTCGCCGTCTTGCGGCGGTTTGAGCGCACGTGGCCCTTCATTTATCACGTGAATAGCATATAATTCGAGGCTCACGACCAAACGGGCGGGTACCAACCGCCCGTTTTTTTGGTCTATGCATTCTTGAGCTTTCAGGCGTTATTCATGCAGGTGGCATCCGTGGGGCGCGGATGGCATGGAAAACCTGGAACCGATTCTTAAAAAAGGCACTTTCGAACACGTGGCATTGCAGCAAATAGTGGAACAAACCGTAGCCGGTCTGGGCTACGACCTGGTAGAGATCGATCGCTCCGCCGGGGGATTGCTGCGCGTGACGATTGATTTGCCCTGGACGGCCCCCACCTCCGAAGATGTCGCGGCGGGTGTGCCCGAGCCCTTCGTGACGGTGGAAGACTGCGAGAAGGTCACGCGCCAGCTGCAGTTCGCGCTCGAGGTCGATGGTGTCGATTACAAGCGGCTCGAGGTGTCCTCGCCGGGTATCGACCGGCCGCTGCGCAATGAGCAGGATTTCGAACGTTTCGTGGGCGAGGTGATCGACATCACGCTCAAGGCGCCCATGGGCGCCGCCGCGGCGGGCCAGGTGTCGGCCAACCGCAAGAAATTTCGCGGCACGCTGGAGCGTGCTGCAAAGCCCGAAGGGGCCGAGGGGGCTGACGCAGCCCCGGGCTGGCAAATCGTCTGGAGCGATGCGCCGGAGCCCAAGCCGGGTCAAAAAGTGAGCAAGAAGCGCGCGCCTGCACCGTTGCATGCGCTGGGCTTCGTGCTGGACGAGCTGCGCGATGCGCGGCTCGCGCCCATTGTGGATTTCAAGGGCCGCAAGGCCAAAACCCAACCGGGTTTTTCGGATATTGACGACGGAACGCAAGTTCCGGAATGACAGAGGAGTGGTGGCATGAATCGCGAAATGTTGATGTTGGTGGATGCGATCTCGCGCGAGAAGAACGTCGAGCGCGACGTCGTCTTCGGCGCGGTCGAGTCCGCGCTGGCGCAAGCCACCAAGAAGCTCCATCAGGGCGACGTGGACATCCGCGTCTCGGTCGATCGCGACAGCGGTGACTACGAAACCTTCCGCCGCTGGCACGTCGTTCCGGACGAAGCCGGCCTGCAGCTGCCCGACCAGGAAATCCTCCTGTTCGAAGCCAAGGAAGAAATGTCGGACATCGAAGTCGGCGAGTACATCGAGGAAGCGGTGGACTCGGTGCCGATCGGCCGCATCGGCGCCATGGCCGCCAAGCAGGTCATCCTGCAGAAGATCCGCGACGCCGAGCGCGAGATGCTGCTCAACGACTTCATGTCGCGCGGCGACAAGATCTTCGTGGGCACCGTCAAGCGACTGGACAAGGGCGACATCATCGTCGAGGCCGGCCGTGTCGAAGGCCGCCTGCGCCGCAGCGAAATGATCGCCAAGGAAAACCTGCGCAATGGCGACCGCGTGCGCGCCATGATCATGGAAGTCGATCTGACGCTGCGCGGCGCGCCGATCATCCTGTCGCGCTCGGCCCCCGAGTTCATGATCGAGCTGTTCCGCCAGGAAGTGCCCGAAATCGAACAGGGCCTGCTCGAAATCAAGAGCTGCGCCCGTGACCCGGGTTCGCGCGCCAAGATCGCCGTGCTCTCGCACGACAAGCGGGTCGACCCCATCGGCACCTGCGTCGGCGTGCGCGGCACCCGCGTCAACGCCGTGACCAACGAGCTCGCCGGCGAGCGCGTGGACATCGTGCTGTGGAGCGAAGACCCGGCCCAGTTCGTGATCGGTGCGCTGGCCCCGGCCAACGTCTCGTCGATCGTGGTGGACGAAGAAAAGCACGCCATGGACGTGGTGGTCGACGAGGAAAACCTCGCGATCGCCATCGGCCGCGGCGGCCAGAACGTGCGCCTGGCTTCCGACCTGACCGGTTGGAAGATCAACATCATGGACGCGAACGAGTCCGCACAGAAGCAGGCCGTCGAAACCGACGCCAGCCGCAAGCTCTTCATGGAAAAGCTCGATGTCGACGAGGAAATCGCCGACATCCTGATCGCCGAAGGCTTCAACAGCCTCGAGGAAGTCGCCTATGTGCCGATTTCCGAGATGCTGGAGATCGAGGCCTTCGACGAAGACACCATCAATGAGCTGCGCACGCGTGCCAAGGATGCGCTGCTGACCATGGAAATCGCCAAGGAAGAGGGCGTCGAGGGTGCGCCGCAGGTCTCGCAAGACCTGCACGACCTCGAAGGGCTCGACCCCGAGCTGATTCCCAAGCTGGTTGAAGCGGGTGTGAACACCCGTGACGATCTTGCCGACCTCGCGGTCGATGAACTCACCGAGATCACCGGCCACAGCGCCGATGACGCCAAAGCCCTCATCTTGAAAGCCCGCGAACATTGGTTCGCCGGCCAAGAGTGACGGTCATGGAGGCACGAAACCAATATGTCCAGTACCACTGTCGCCGAGTTCGCGAACGAGCTCAAGAAGACTCCCGAAACCTTGCTTGACCAGCTCAAGAGCGCAGGTGTGCCCAAAGCGGCCGCCACCGATGCACTCACCGAGGCTGACAAGCAGCGCCTGCTCGGCCACCTCAAGGCCAGCCACGGCACCGTCGAGCCCGAGCGCAAGAAGATCACGCTGACCAAGAAGTCGACCAGCGAGATCAAGCAGGCCGACGCCACCGGCCGCGCCCGCACGATCCAGGTCGAGGTGCGCAAGAAGCGCACCTTCATCCAGCGCGAGGACGGCCATCCGGCCACGCCCGAGCACGCCGAACACGTGGCGGAAGCGCCCGCTGCCGCACCGGCCGCGCCCCAGATCGACGAGGCCGAGCTGGCCCGCCGCGAGGAAGAAGCGCGCCGCCAGGCCGAGCTGATCCGTCGCCAGGAAGAAGAACTGGCCGAGAAGCGTCGTCTGCGCGAAGAAACCGAAGCCCGCGAACGCGAGCAGGCTGAAAAGGCCGAGCGCGCCGAGCAGGCCGAACAAGCCGAGCAGGAAGCCGCGCGCATCGCCGCCGAGAAGAAGGCTGCGGCCATCGCGGAAACCGCGGCAGTCAATGCCGCCTCCCGATCGGCAGCCAAGCCCGCCGCCGCACCCGCTGCGGCCGTGACGGCAGCCGCCGTCGCCGCCGCTGCCGCGGAGCAGCAGGCCGCCGACACCAAGCTCGCCGCGCAAGCCGCCGCCACGCAAGCCAAGGAAGACGCGAAGGCCAAGGCCGCCGCCGACTCGAAGGCCCGTGCCGACGAGGAAGCCGCGCGCGCCAAGGACCTGGACGAGCGTCGCCGCAAGGCCCTGGCCGAAGCCGAAGCCATTCGCGCCATGATGAACGCACCGGCCCGCGTGCTGGTGCCGCACAAGCGCCCGAGAAGCCGCAGCCCGAAAAGGCTGCGGTCAAGGGCACGCTGCACAAGCCGGCCACGCCCGCCGCGCGTCCCGGTGCGCCTGCCGCGCCCGGCGCCGCAGCAGCACCCGGCGCCGCCGGCGCGGGCAAGGAAGTCAAGTCCGCCAAGCTCTCGTCGAGCTGGGCTGGCGATCCTGCCAAGAAGAAGGAAATCAAGACCCGCGGCGATGCCAGCGGTGGTGTCGGTCGCGGCAACTGGCGCGGAGGCCCGCGTGGGCGTCGCGGCAATGACCGCGGCGGTCACGACGAGCAGCACGTGCCGGCCGCACCGGTCGAGGCACGCGTGCTCGAAGTGCATGTGCCCGAAACCATCACCGTGGCCGAACTGGCCCACAAGATGGCCGTCAAGGCGCAGGAAGTCATCAAGCAGCTCATGAAGCTGGGCATGATGGCGACCATCAACCAGTCGCTCGACCAGGACACCGCGATGATCATCGTGGAGGACATGGGTCACAACGCCGTGGTTGCCGCGCTGGACGATCCGGAAGCCTTCACCGACGAGGACGTGTCGGCGCAAACCGCCGAAGCCCTGCCGCGCGCACCGGTCGTGACCGTCATGGGTCACGTCGACCACGGCAAGACCTCGCTGCTGGACTACATCCGCCGCGCCAAGGTTGCCGCGGGCGAAGCCGGCGGCATCACGCAGCACATCGGTGCGTACCACGTCGAAACCGAACGCGGCATGGTGTCGTTCCTCGACACCCCGGGTCACGAGGCGTTCACCGCCATGCGTGCCCGTGGCGCGCAGGCCACCGACATCGTGATCCTGGTGGTGGCGGCCGACGACGGCGTCATGCCCCAGACCAAGGAAGCCATCAAGCACGCGAAGGCGGCGGGTGTGCCGATCGTGGTCGCCATCAACAAGGTGGACAAGCCCGACGCCAACCTGGACCGCGTGAAGCAGGAACTGGTGGCCGAAGAGGTCGTGCCCGAAGAGTACGGCGGCGACGTGCCGTTCGTGCCGGTGTCGGCCAAGACCGGCCAGGGCATCGACGACCTGCTCGAACAAGTGCTGTTGCAAGCCGAAGTGCTGGAACTCAAGGCGCCGGTGGATGCCGCCGCCAAGGGCCTGGTCATCGAAGCGCAGCTGGACAAGGGCCGCGGCCCCGTGGCCACCGTGCTGATCCAGTCCGGTACGCTGAAGACCGGCGACGTGGTGCTGGCGGGTTCGACCTATGGCCGCGTGCGCGCCATGCTCGACGAAGACGGCAAGACCATCAAGGCCGCGGGTCCGTCGATCCCGGTCGAGATCCAGGGCCTGACCGAAGTGCCGCAAGCGGGCGACGAGTTCATGGTGATGAGCGACGAGCGCCGTGCGCGCGAAATCGCCACCTACCGTGCCGGCAAGTTCCGCAACACCAAGCTGGCGAAGGCCCAGGCCGCGAACCTGCAGAACATGTTCACCGACCTGTCGGCGGGCGAAGTGCAGACGCTGCGCCTGATCATCAAGGCCGACGTGCAGGGTTCGCAGGAAGCACTGGCGCAGTCGCTGCTCAAGCTGGCGACCGAAGAAGTCAAGGTGCAGATCGTCTACGCGGGCGTGGGCGGCATCAGCGAGAACGACATCAACCTGGCCATCGCTTCCAAGGCCGTGGTCATCGGCTTCAACGTGCGTGCCGACGCCGGTGCGCGCAAGCTCGCCGAAGGCAATGGCGTGCAGCTGAACTACTACAGCATCATTTACGACGCCGTGGACGAGATCAAGGTCGCGATGTCGGGCATGCTGGCGCCGGAGCGCCGCGAAGAGATCATCGGCTCGGCCGAGATCCGCACGGTGTTCGTGGCATCGAAGATCGGTACGGTCGCAGGTTCGTACGTCACTTCGGGCTCGGTCAACCGCAGCGCGCATTTCCGCCTGCTGCGCGACAACGTGGTGATCTACACCGGCGAAGTCGATTCGATCAAGCGCATGAAGGACGATGTCCGCGAAGTCCGCGAAGGTTTTGAGTGCGGTATCAAGCTCAAGAACTACAACGACATCAAGGAAGGCGATCAGCTCGAATTCTTCGAGATCAAGGAAATCGCCCGGACGCTGTAAGCGTTCGAAGCGAAAGCGTCCATGCCGAAAAGAAAAGCCGCCGCACCCAACCGCGCGTTCAAGGTTGCCGACCAGATCCAGCGGGATCTGACGGAGCTGATCGCGCGCGAGTTGAAGGACCCGCGCGTGGGCATGGTCACGATCCAGGCGGTCGAGGTCACGCCCGACTATGCGCATGCGAAGGTCTTCTTCAGCATGCTCACAGGCGACGTGGAAGAAACCACGACCGCGCTCAACCAGGCTGCGGGCTTCCTGCGCAACGGCCTGTTCAAGCGCCTGCATATCCACACCGTGCCCACGCTGCACTTCCTGTTCGACCGCACCACCGAGCGTGCGGCCGACATGAACGCGCTCATCGCGCAAGCCGTCGCTTCGCGCTCGAAAGACGACTAGCCATGAACGCGCCACGCACAAGGGTGCAGCGGCGCCCTGTGCATGGGGTGTTGTTGCTCGACAAGCCGCTGGGACTCTCCAGCAACCAGGCCTTGCAGAAGGCCAAGTGGTTGCTGCGCGCTGAAAAGGCGGGCCATACCGGCACGCTCGATCCGCTCGCGACGGGTGTCCTGCCGCTGTGCTTTGGCGCGGCCACCAAATTCAGCCAGCTCCACCTGGACGCCGACAAGACCTACGAGGCCACGGCGCGCCTGGGCGTGAAGACCGCCACCGGCGATGCCGAGGGCGACGTGATCGCCGAGCGGGCGGTGCATGTCACCCCCGAAGACCTGGCGCGCGTCGAGGCGCAATTCACCGGCCCGATCCGCCAGGTGCCGCCGATGCACAGCGCGCTCAAGAAAGACGGCAAGGCGCTGTACGAATATGCCCGCGAGGGCATCGAGATCGAGCGGGCGCCGCGCGACGTGGTCATCCACACGCTCGCGCTCGAGCCCGTCGACGCGCAGACGATCCGCATCCTCGCGTCCGTCAGCAAGGGCACCTACATCCGCACCCTGGGCGAAGACATCGGCGAGGCACTGGGCTGCGGTGCGCACCTGCGCTCGCTGCGCCGCACCGCCACCGGCGGCTTCGGCCAGGCGCAATGCATCACGCTCGAAGCGCTGGAAGCGATGGACGAGGAAGAGCGCCTGGCACAACTCCTGCCTGCCGAAACGCTGGTGGACGGCCACAGCCGCGTCACGCTCGGCGCGGAAGATGCGGCACGCTTTCTCTCGGGTCTGCGCCGCCGTGGCGATTGGGCCGATGCCGACGAGGTGGCCGTGTTCGGCACCGACCCGCAGGCGTTCCTGGGCACCGCCCATGTCACGGCCGGCGAACTGATCCCGGGGCGCTTGCTGAACCCCATCGAAATCCAGCAAATTCTTTTGAACGCACAACAGACCGAAGCGACACCATGAGTACCAAGCAAATTCGCAATATCGCCATCATTGCCCACGTGGACCATGGCAAGACCACCATGGTCGACCAGCTGCTGCGCCAGTCGGGCACCTTTGCCGATCACGAGAAAGTGGTCGACACGGTGATGGACAACAACGCGATCGAAAAAGAACGCGGCATCACCATCCTGGCCAAGAACTGCGCCGTGACCTGGCAAGGCACGCACATCAACATCGTCGATACCCCGGGCCACGCGGACTTCGGCGGTGAAGTGGAACGCGCGCTGTCGATGGTCGACGGCGTGGTGCTGCTGATCGACGCGCAGGAAGGCCCGATGCCGCAGACGCGCTTCGTGACCAAGAAGGCGCTGGCCCTGGGCCTGAAGCCCATCCTGGTGGTGAACAAGGTCGACAAGCCCGGCGCCAACCCCGACAAGGTGGTCAACGCCGCCTTCGACCTGTTCGACAAGCTCGGCGCCACCGACGAACAGCTGGACTTCCCCGTGGTGTACGCCTCGGGCATCAACGGCTGGTCGTCGCTGGAAGAGGGTGCGCCCGGTGAGCAGTGGGGCCCCGACATGTCGGCCCTGTTCGACACCATCCTGAAGCACGTGCCGTCGCAAAAGGGCGACCCCGCCGCGCCGCTGCAGCTGCAGATTTCGGCGCTCGACTTCTCGACCTTCGTCGGCCGCATCGGCGTGGGCCGCATCAGCCAGGGCACGCTCAAGCCCATGACGGACGTCGTGGTCATGGAAGGTCCGGACGGCAAGTCCATCAAGGGCCGCATCAACCAGGTGCTGACGTTCCAGGGCCTGGACCGCGTGCAGGCCACCGAAGCCGGCCCCGGTGAAATCGTGCTGATCAACGGCATTGCCGACATCGGCATCGGCGTGACCGTGACCGACCCGGCCAACCCGGCGCCGCTGCCGATGCTGAAGGTCGACGAGCCCACGCTGACGATGAACTTCTGCGTCAACACCAGCCCGCTGGCCGGCCGTGAAGGCAAGTTCGTCACCAGCCGCCAGATCTGGGACCGCCTGCAAAAGGAACTGCAGCACAACGTGGCGCTGCGTGTGAACGAGACCGACGAAGAAGGCATCTTCGAAGTCATGGGCCGCGGCGAACTGCACCTGACCATCCTGCTGGAAAACATGCGTCGCGAAGGCTATGAAATGGCCGTGTCGAAGCCGCGCGTGGTGTTCCGCACCGTCAACGGCGAGAAGCACGAACCCATCGAGCTGGTCACGGCCGACATCGAAGACCAGCACCAGGGCGGCGTGATGCAGGCACTGGGCGAGCGCAAGGGCGAACTCGTCAACATGGAACCGGACGGCCGCGGCCGCGTGCGCCTGGAGTACCGCATTCCGGCGCGTGGCCTGATCGGCTTCACGAACGAATTCCTGAACCTGACGCGTGGCTCGGGCCTCATCAGCAACATCTTCGACAGCTACGAGCCGCACAAGGGCGACATCGGCGGCCGCAAAAACGGCGTGCTGATCTCGATGGACGACGGTGAAATCTTCACCTACGCCCTGGGCAAGCTGGACGACCGCGGCCGCATGTTCGTGCGCGCCAACGACCCGGTGTACGAAGGCATGATCGTCGGCATCCACAGCCGCGACAACGACCTGGTGGTGAACGCCACGCGTACCAAGCAGCTGACCAACTTCCGCGTGAGCGGCAAGGAAGACGCGATCAAGATCACGCCCCCGATCGAACTCACGCTCGAATACGGCGTGGAATTCATCGAGGACGACGAGCTGGTCGAGATCACGCCCAAGAGCGTTCGCCTGCGCAAGCGTTTCCTGAAGGAACACGAGCGCAAGCGCGCCGGCCGCGACACGTCGCAAGGCTGATCGCCTTCTGCGCCTCGCCGTGCGGCTGACGCACGGCGGGTGCACTGTTCAGAGATCACCTCTGGCACGGCATCTTCATGGTGCCGCCGCCGCAGGTGATTTTTGTCGTTTGGGGGGCGTGCCTCAGCGGGAAGGCAGGGGCTTCGGCGGCGCGGGCGGTGGTGGCGGCGTCGGGAACGTGGGCATCGCGATGTCGGTGGCGCCGAGCTTGTTCATGCGTGCCTCGACGGTCTTGCGCAGGAAGGTCTGTGCGAAATCGTCGCTCACGCGCCAGGTGCCGTTGTCCTGCACGAAGGTGAATTCGCCGGTCAGCGGCAGCGACATGCCGCCGCTGCCTGAAAGAGCGCCCAGCAGGCGGTCGTTGTATTCGACGACCAGCGGACAGGCCTGCGCGCCGCCGTCGAGTGCGCGGCAGGGGCCCGTGGGTTCGATGTCGGCGATCTCGCGCGAACGGTCGGGGTCGCGGTCCAGCAGGGTCGAGTCGGCGCCTTGCTGCGCCAGCATGCGGGCCATGGCCGGCGACAGGCGCGACGACAACGACGACGCGCCCTCGCGGAAGGCGGTTTCCAGCGCCTCGCGGCCGATCGGCTCGGCGTTGAAGCGCGGCTTGCCGTCGGTGTCGAGATGGCCGAAGCGCGCCTCGACGATGGCCGCGTCCGCGCCGCGCACCACCATCTTGTCGCTCTTGGGCGATACCGCGCCGATGGTGAAGGCCATCGTGTCCTTGGTGTCGCCCTGCGTCAGTTCCGCCATGCAGCCGCGCACGCGCTGGTCCTTGCGGTAGCCGACCTCGCGGATGCCGCCGACCGAAGGCGTGTGGATTTCGGCGCGCTTCTCGGCGTCGAAGGTGCGCATGCGCACGTCCATCGACACGCGGAACATCATGTTGTTCAGCGTCTTGCGCGTGGAGCCGGCGTCACACGCGGGCACGCTGTCCGGCGCGAAAAGGTACCAGCCCAGGCCGCCCCCGATCACGAGCACGGTCAGCATGAATTTCCAGGCCCCGACGCGGCGCGTGCGCTGCGCGCGGGATTGCCAGGCCTTCGTGGCCTGGTCGTCGGCGTCCAGCAGGGCCTGCGCCTCGGCCACGATGCGCGCGCGCTCGGCGGCCATCGCAAAGGCGGGTTCGGCGGCGACCTGGGCGCGGGTGGCATCGAAGCGCTCGCGCTCGAGCGGGCCGTCGGTCACCAGCCAGGCCAGCGTCACGCCGAGCGCGGCGGGCACGGTGCCGCTCACGGGTGTTTCCTGCAGCGCCATGTCGCGCGTCTCGGCGTCGATCAGCCCGTTCGTGTAGAGCGCCTGGACCGCCTCGTGCGTGATGCCTTGCTCGGCGCATTCCATGAGGTCGTCGGCGTCGATGGCGGTGTCGACCGCGTCGTCGACATGCGGGTCGGGCGGCGTGGCGGCCTCGATGCGTTCGAGCGCGGCGTCCTGCTCCTCCTCGGTGATCAGGCCCTTCACGCGCATCCAGGCGAGCGCGTGGGCCGGGCCGGGCAGCGGGGGAAGGGCGCAGGTCTCCGGGTGCGCGAGCACGGCGTCGTGCTGCGCATCGCTGATGAGGCCCTGGTTCAGCAGGGCAAGGAATGCGTCCGGATTGGCGTCAGAAGTCATGCGGGGATTCTGCCGTGGGCCCCGGCGGCCTGTGCGTCGGCGAAAGCGCACAAAACAAACGATGCGGACAAAAACGCCGGCGGTTGCCGGCGTTTCTTGCGTCAGATCCCGGGGTGGATCAGGGGCGTGCGACTTTCCATGCGCCGCCCAGGGCGCCGTCACCGGTCTTGTCGCCGGCCTTGGCGTCCTTCGACCAGTAGTACAGCGGCCAGCCCTTGTAGGCCCATTGGCGCTTGCCGTCTTCACGGATGATGATGGTGTAGCCGCCCATGGGCTTGGCGGTTTCGGCCACGCCGAGCGCGGGCCAGTTGGTGGCGCACTGGGCGTTGCAGGCGGAGGTGCCGGCGCCGGCCGTGTCCTTGGCGAAGGTGTACAGCGTCATGCCGTTCGGGCCGACCAGGATGCCGTCGGCGGTGCGGGTGGGCGTGTCGGGGGCCTTGGACATGCTGCCGCAGCCGGCCAGCAGGGCCGCCGCGAGGATCGAGGCGCTGAGCAATTTCATGCAGTTTCTCCTTCAGTTGATAAATCAATCGCGAAATCAAAGCCAGGTGACAGGCCGGGCGCGTTACGCGAGCCGGCAGTTTATGCGTTCGTTACGACAAATCGCGGTAGGCCAGCGTCGCGAGTTTGAGCAAAAGGTCACGCGGCAACTTGCCGGCAAGGGCGTAGCCGAAACCCTGATCGACCCAGTAGAAGCTGGGCACGGGGCCTTCGGAGGCGAAGCGGAAGGCGGTCTCGCGCGCGGCGGTGGCGCCGGCGGCGTTGGCGTCCAGGGTGCCGATGTACAGCGTCACGCGCTCGCCGGCGGCGTCCTCGAACATGAACTGGGCGCGCGCGCCGGTCTCGCCAGGCAGCAGGCGGCCGCCGACCAGGGTGTAGCCCTCGGTGGACAGATCGGGCACCTTCAGCGGCCTGTCCAGGCGCTTGGAGAGCCATTGCACCAGGTGCTGCTGCTCGGCGGCGGCGACTTCGACCGGGTGCCTTTTTTCAGGGGTGTAGACGACGTGCGCGATCGACGCGTCGTGCACGAACTCGCGCAGGGCGGGGGCGCGAGCCAGTTGCTGCTGGCGCGCGCCGGCGTTCGGCGCGGACCACTGCGCATTGCCGAGCCAGCCGGCCGCGAGGCCACCAGCAGGCCGGCCGCCATGCCGCCCCAGCGCATCCAGGCGCCGCGTTGCGCGTGGTGGGGCAGGCTGCGGTCCAGCGCGGCCATCAGCGTGTCGGGCACCGGCTCGTCGAGCAGCTCGCCGTGCAGGCGGCGCAGGGTGTCGCGCTGCGTGTGCCAGGCCGCGACCTTGGCGGCCACGGCCGGGTCGCGCGCAATGGCGTCTTCGACCGCGCCATGACGGTCCGGGGCCAACTGGCCGTCGACCCAGGCGTGCAGTTCGTCGTCGGTAGGGGGCGGGGCGGGGCGGTTCATGGTGCGGCGGGTTTCATTTGAGGCGGCGCAGGCCGGGGCGAACGGGCGCCGAGGCGCCGTCCATCAGTTCCTGCAGCCGCACGCGGGCGCGCGACAGGCGCGACATCACGGTGCCGGCGGGAATGCCCAGCACCTTGGCCACTTCGGCATACGACAGGTCTTCGAGCGTCACGAGGAGCAGCACCGCGCGCTGCTCCTCGGGCAATTGCATGAGGCAGCGCTGCAGGTCGAGGCTGGTGTCCTGGCCGCGGCCGGGGTCGACGCCGCCGTGCAGCTCGTGCGCCAAGTCGTCCAGCGGCACCACGGCATGCGGGGGCGGCGTGCGCCGCACCTGGCTCGCGAAGATGTTGTGCATGACGGTGAAGAGCCACGCGCGCAGGTCGCTGCCCGCCACCCACAGCCGCCATTTGCTGCAGGCACGCTCGAGCGTGTCCTGCACCAGGTCGTCGGCCGCCCAGGCATTGCCCGTGAGCGCCCGCGCGTAGCGGCGCAGGCTCGGGATGTGCTCGACCAGCAGGCGGGCGTCCATGGGCGAAATTCAGGCGAGGGTCGGGTCGGGGGCGCGGATCAGGGCTTGGCGGTCTTCCAGGTGCCGTTGACGCCGTCGCCGGTCTTGTCGCCCGGCTTGGTGTCCTTGGCCCAGTAGTACAGCGGCCAGCCCTTGGCGGCCCATTGCTTCTTGCCGTCGTCGCGCGTGACGACGGTGAAGTCGCCCGCGGGCTTGTCGCTGTCGGCGGCCATGAACGGCGGCCAGTTGGTGGCGCAGGCGCCGTTGCAGACCGACTTGCCGTTGCCGGCCGTGTCCTTGTCGAAGGTGTAGAGCGTCATGCCGTTAGGGCCGACCAGCGCGCCGTCGGCGGGCTTGGGCTGGGCGAGGGCCGGCAGGGCGAGCACGCCGCTCATCAGGATGGCGGCAAGGCCGACGGAAGAGGCACGAGAGACACGAATGCGCGACATGGAAGGACTCCTGGGTGGTTGGGTTGCCATCGGCGATCCGATGACAACCGCACAAACGCCCGCAGCCCGTCTTTTATTCCATCGCGCGCAAAAAAAGATTCAGCGGCTGCGGCTCTTCATGGCGCGTTCGACCTCGCGCTTGCCTTCGCGGTCCTTGATGGTGTCGCGCTTGTCGTGCTCGGCCTTGCCCTTGGCCAGCGCGATCTCGCACTTCACCTTGCCGGCTTTCCAGTGCAGGTTGAGCGGCACGAGCGTGTAGCCCTTTTGCTCGACCTTGCCGATCAGGCGGCGAATTTCTTCCTTGTGCAGCAGGAGCTTCTTGGTGCGCACGGAGTCGGGGTTGACGTGGGTCGACGCGCTCTTGAGCGGGTTGATCTGGCAGCCGACGACGTACAGCTCGCCGTTGCGGATCACGACGTAGCCGTCGGTGAGCTGCACCTTGCCTTCACGCAGCGATTTGACTTCCCAGCCTTCGAGGACCATGCCGGCCTCGAAGCGCTCTTCGAAGAAATAGTTGTATGCGGCCTTCTTGTTGTCGGCGATGCGGGAGGAGGTATCTTGTTTCTTGGTGGCCATGACTCGGGAATGTTGGGGCTGCATGGCTTCAATACAATCCGTCGCGCACGCTGTGCCGATTCTATGAAAACAGTCAACAAGTCCGTCCTCATCTGGTACAGCGCCGAAGAAATGTATGCGCTGGTCACCGACGTGGCCAAGTATCCGCAGTTTCTTCCGTGGTGCGACAAGTCGCGAATCATCGAGCAGGACGAGGCCGGCATGACGGCCGAAGTCGGCCTGGCCTTCGCCGGCCTGCACCAGAGCTTCACCACGCGCAACACCCATGTGGCGGGGCGCGAGGTGCATCTCAAGCTGGTCGACGGCCCGTTCTCCAACCTCGACGGCAAGTGGAAGTTCACGCCCGTGGGCGAGGCGGGCGAACGCGCCTGCCGTGTCGAGCTGCACCTGAGCTACGGCTTCAGCAATTTCGCCTTGCAGGCGCTGGTGGGGCCGGTGTTCGACACCATCGCGTCGAGCCTGGTCGAGGCCTTCGTCAAGCGCGCCGAGCAGGTCTACGGCAGCACCTGATGATCGAGGTCACGCTGAGCTGCTCGCCCGCGGCACGGGAGGTGTTCGAGCAGGTCCTGCGGCTCGCGCCCGATGCCACGCTGGTCGATGCGGTGAAGGCGAGCGGTCTTTCCGAGCGCTTTCCCGAGCTGGACTGGCGCCATGCCATGACGCCGGGCATCTGGGGCAGGGCGGTCGAGTGGGAGCAGACGCTGAAAGACGGCGACCGCATCGAGCTGTGCCGGCCGCTCACGGTCGATCCCAAGGTGGCGCGGCGGCAGCGCTTCCAGCGGCAGGGGGCGAAGGGCACGGGCCTTTTTGCGAACCGCCGCAAGGGCGGCAAGGCCGGGTATTGAGGCCAGGCCCGCAGAGGCCGGGCCGAGGCCTTACTTGCAGTCGGCGTCGATCACCGATTGCATGCGCTTTTGTTCGGCGGCGCGGGCCTTGTCGTCCATGATCTCGCGCTCGCCCTGCGCGTTGACCTTGGCGATGCGCATGCCGCTGTCCATGGTGGCCTTGCCCTGACGGGCGAGGGCGCAGTTGTCGGCCTTGGCCTTCGCGACCTTGGCGGCTTCGGCGTCCTGCTTGGCCTTGGCTTCGGCCTCGGCTTTCTTGGTCTTTTCCTCGAGTTCCTTGTCGACGCCGCTCGGCTTCGGGGCGGCGGCAGCCTTTGGCGCGGCAGCGGCGTCGGCCGCGCCTTCCGCGGGCGGCGCATCGACGTTCGGGTTCGCGGTCGAGCGCGCCGCCGGCGGCGGGCCGACGCGGCGCAGGATGTTCTTCTCGGGAATGTCGGGCGGCGGCGCCTGGTCGCTGAAGACCTTCTTGCCGTTCTTGTCGAGCCATTGCCATTGCGCATTCGCCGAAAGCGGCATTGCAACGACACATCCCAGTAGCAGCCAGTGCACGAATTTCATCCCCGAAGTTTAGCCTCCCCTTACTTTTTGCAACATCCGGATTGGGTGCTTTTGCAACGCTTCGAATAGGCCTGGGCCGGCAAACCCCACGGCCCCCTCGTTACAATCCGTCTTTTGGAGCTTCACCCATGCGCCTTCTCGGCAAAGCGCTCACCTTCGACGATGTGTTGTTGGTGCCAGCGTTCTCCCAGGTCCTGCCCAAGGACACCACCCTCGCCACCAAATTCTCCCGCAACATCACGCTGAACCTGCCGCTCGTCTCGGCGGCCATGGACACCGTGACGGAAGCCCGCCTCGCGATCGCCATCGCGCAGGAGGGGGGAATCGGGATCGTCCACAAGAACCTCACCGCGCAGCAGCAGGCTGCTGAAGTGGCACGGGTGAAGCGCTACGAATCGGGCGTGCTGCGCGACCCGGTCGTGATCACCCCGACGCACTCCGTGCGCCAGGTGATGGCGCTGTCCGACCAGCTCGGCATCTCGGGCTTCCCGGTGGTCGACGCCGGCAAGGTCGTTGGCATCGTCACGGGGCGCGACCTGCGCTTCGAGAACCGCTACGACGTGCCCGTCAGCGAAATCATGACGCAGCGCGAGAAGCTCATCACCGTGCCCGACGGCACCACGCTCGCCGAAGCCAAGGCGCTGCTGAACAAGTACAAGCTCGAGCGTCTGCTGGTCATCAACGGCGACTGGGAGCTCAAGGGCCTGATCACCGTCAAGGACATCACCAAGCAGACCAGCTTCCCCAATGCCGCGCGCGACGCCAACGGCCGCCTGCGCGTGGGCGCGGCGGTGGGCGTGGGTGACGGCACCGAAGAGCGCGTCGAGGCGCTGGTGAAGGCCGGCGTCGACGCCATCGTGGTCGACACCGCGCACGGCCACAGCGCCGGCGTGATCGAGCGCGTGCGCTGGGTCAAGAAGAACTATCCGCAGGTCGACGTCATCGGCGGCAACATCGCCACCGGTGACGCCGCGCGCGCGCTGGCCGACGCCGGCGCCGACGCGGTCAAGGTCGGCATCGGCCCCGGCTCCATCTGCACCACCCGCATCGTGGCTGGCGTGGGCGTGCCGCAGATCATGGCGGTCGACAGCGTGGCCACCGCGCTGCAGGGCACGGGCATTCCGCTGATCTCCGACGGCGGCGTGCGCTACTCGGGCGACATCGCCAAGGCCATCGCGGCCGGCGCCAGCACCGTGATGATGGGCAGCATGTTCGCGGGCACCGAAGAGGCACCCGGCGAAATCGTGCTGTACCAGGGCCGCAGCTACAAGAGCTACCGCGGCATGGGCTCCATCGGCGCGATGCAGCAGGGCAGTGCCGACCGGTACTTCCAGGAGTCGACCACCGGCAACCCGAACACCGACAAGCTCGTGCCCGAGGGCATCGAAGGCCGCGTGCCCTACAAGGGCTCGATCGTCTCGATCGTCTACCAGATGGCCGGTGGCGTGCGCGCCAGCATGGGCTACTGCGGTTGCGCGACCATCGCCGACATGCAGAACAAGGCCGAGTTCGTCGAAATCACCACGGCCGGCATTCGCGAGAGCCACGTCCACGACGTGCAGATCACCAAAGAAGCACCAAACTACCGCGCGGAATAATGTGGCCCCCACGCGCCCCCACTTGCGTGTGGGGCGCTGCCCCCCAAGGGGGCCGCAGGCCGCCTTGGGGCGGCCCGGCGCCGGCCTAAGCCCAATCTGGCCAGACCTTGAAAGTCAGGCCAGATCGGGTTTAGAATTTGGGCCAGATTCAAATTTTCTGGCCCAAATGCAATCCATCGGCATCGCTGAAGCCAAGAACAACTTCTCGGCCCTGATCGACTCGGTCGAGAAGGGCGAGGAGGTTCGCATCACCCGCCACGGCAAGGAAGTCGTGCGCATGCTGCCGGTGCGCCGCAAGCCGGTGATCACCGACGAGCAGATCCAGCGCGAACTCGGCCAGATCGACGCGCTGCACGCCACCATCCGGCCCGGCCCCGCGGCCTGCACCCTGCGCAACGAGGGGCGCCAGCCATGACCGCCTTCGTCATGGACGCCTCGGTCACCGCCGCGTGGCTGCTGCCCGACCACGCCAACGAACACACCCGCAAGCTCTACGCCGCCATCCGCCGCGACGAGTGCGAGCCGCAGGCGCCAATGCTTGGCAGTGGGAGTGCGCCAACATCATTGCCAACGGCGCGCGCAGCGGCCGCATTCCCTCGTCCGCGGTCGAGGGGCTGTGGAGCGTGCTCGACGCCATCCGCCACCGCGTGGAGCTGCACGAGCTCGCCCCCGCGCAGCACAAGGCCGTGCTGGCCGTGGCCATCGACGCCGGCGTGTCCCAGTACGACGCGGGCTACCTCTGGCTCGCAAAATCGCTCAATCTCCCGCTCGCCACCTTCGACGAGCGACTCATCCAGGCTGCGCCGCAAGCGGGCGTCAGGCTGCTCGACATTTCAACGCTCTGAGTCCTTTCGCACCATGCAACACGACAAGATCCTCATCCTCGATTTCGGCTCGCAAGTCACCCAGCTGATCGCACGCCGCGTGCGCGAAGCCCATGTGCTGAGCGAAGTGCATCCCTGCGACGTCACCGACGAATGGGTGCGCGAATACGCCGCCGACGGCCACCTGAAGGGCGTGATCCTTTCGGGCAGCCACGCCAGCGTGTACGAAGAAACCACCGACAAGTGCCCGCAGGCCGTGTTCGACCTGGGCGTGCCCGTGTTCGGCATCTGCTACGGCATGCAGACCATGGCCCATCAGCTCGGCGGCAAGGTCGAGGGCGGCCACAAGCGCGAGTTCGGCTTTGCCGCCGTGCGCGCCCATGGCCACACCGCGCTGCTGAAGGACATTGCCGACTTCACCACGCCCGAAGGCCACGGCATGCTCAACGTGTGGATGAGCCACGGCGACAAGGTCACCGAACTGCCGCCGGGCTTCAAGCTCATGGCCAGCACCGACAGCTGCCCCATCGCCGGCATGGCCGACGAGGCGCGCCGCTACTACGCGGTGCAGTTCCACCCTGAAGTGACGCACACCGTGCAGGGCAAGGCGATCATCGAGCGCTTCGTGCTCGGCATCTGCCAGGCCAAGCCCGACTGGGTCATGCGCGACCACATCGCTGAAGCCGTGCAGAAGATCCGCGAGCAGGTGGGCGACGAAGAAGTCATCCTGGGCCTGTCGGGGGGTGTCGATTCGAGCGTGGCCGCCGCGCTCATTCATCGCGCCATCGGCGACCAGCTGACCTGCGTGTTCGTCGACCACGGCCTGCTGCGCCTGAACGAAGGCGACATGGTCATGGAAATGTTCGAAGGCAAGCTGCATGCGAAGGTCATTCGCGTCGACGCCAGCGAACTGTTCCTCGGCAAGCTCGCGGGCGTGAGCGACCCCGAAGCCAAGCGCAAGATCATCGGTGGCGAGTTCGTCACCGTGTTCAAGCAGGAGGCCGCCAAGCTCAAGGCCGGCGACGGCGGCCACAAGGGCGCGACCTTTTTGGCGCAAGGCACGATCTACCCCGATGTCATCGAGTCGGGCGGTGCCAAGAGCAAGAAGGCCGTCACCATCAAGAGCCATCACAACGTGGGCGGCCTGCCGGAGCAGTTGGGCCTGAAGCTGCTCGAACCGCTGCGCGACCTGTTCAAGGACGAAGTGCGCGAGCTGGGCGTGGCGCTCGGCCTGCCGCCCGAGATGGTCTACCGCCATCCGTTCCCCGGCCCGGGCCTGGGCGTGCGCATTCTGGGCGAAGTGAAGAAGGAATACGCCGACCTGCTGCGCCGCGCCGACGCGATCTTCATCGAGGAGCTGCGCAACTTCAAGGACGAGACCGGCAAGACCTGGTACGACCTCACGAGCCAGGCTTTCACCGTGTTCCTGCCGGTGAAGAGCGTGGGCGTGATGGGCGACGGCCGCACCTACGACTACGTGGTGGCGCTGCGCGCGGTGCAGACCAGCGACTTCATGACGGCCGATTGGGCGGAGCTGCCGTATGCGCTGCTCAAGAAGGTGTCGGGGCGCATCATCAATGAAGTGCGCGGGATCAACCGCGTGACTTACGACGTGTCGAGCAAGCCGCCGGCGACGATCGAGTGGGAATAAGCAACTATTCCGTGATTGCGGAATAAGGGGAGGGGCGCCAAGGCGCCCCGCCTGCCTCGCACGGCCGACAGGGTATTGCGCAACAAATCCGGGAGTTGTATGCCGATCGAAGAATGCGACGTTCCTGATCTCAGCGTTCTGGATCGTCGCGTGGTCGACGCCGCCTTCTTCCGGGACTCCTATCGCACACCGCTGGCCCATACGCAAGCCAGCGTCATCGAGATCTTCTTCGGTGTCTTTGGTCATCATCCGCTGTGGATGAAGCGCATGCTGATTGCCCGGAACCGGGTTGCTTCCCTGTGCGGGCTGGACGCGGCAACTGCGTCCGAGATCATGAGACCCGACGTGAAGCGAAGCTACAACGTGGGCGAGAAGATCGGCCCCTGGCCGATCTTCTTCCTGAGCCCAAGCGAACTTGTGGCCGGTCGAGACAACAAGCATCTGGACTTCAGGCTCTCCGTGCTGAAGGAGCCGAACGGCAAAGCCATGAGCGCAGTCATTTCGACCGTATGCACGACGCACAACGCCTTCGGAAGACTCTATTTGTTCTTCATCATCCCGTTCCACAAATGGGGTGTCCGGCATTTGATTTCGCGCGCCATCGCGGCCGGGCGGCTGTAAGGCAACGCAATCGCCGGCACTGCGCGTACACGCGCCGGGTGAGTGGGCAATGCGTCGTCGGTACCATGACCGCCTGTTCGTCGCCCTGTCGAACGACGGTGCAACGGCTTTGTTCTTCGCCTCATGCGAAACATGCAAACGCCGGATGCCAGCCACCTCGCGCCAGCGAGCCAGCCCGCCACTGAGTCCTTCCCAGCATCAGCCATCTGCCGTGGGGCGCTCTTCCAATTTCGAAGGACGCTGACATGCACCCGGATATTTCTTCGCTTCGCTCCGACCAACGCCGTGCGCTGGATCTTCTGCTCGAGCGCCATTCGCCGTGGCCGCTGACCGAGCCCGCGCCATCCGAAGGGGAGCTCGACCTCGTGTTCCAGGCCGCGTTGCGCGCACCCGATCACGGGCAGCTGCAACCTTGGCGCTTCGTGCTCATCCGTGGCGATGCGCGGGTGGCCTTGGGGAATGTCTTCGCGAACGCCGCGCGCCTGCGCGACCCGCAGGACGACGGCGAGCGTTTTCGCGGCAAGGCCATGGCCGCGCCCGTGCTCATCGCGATCTGCGCGCGCGTGCAGGCGCCGCACAAGGTGCCCGAATCGGAACAGGTGCTCGCCGTGGGCGCCGCCGCGATGAACATGCTCAACGCCTTGCACCTGCTGGGCTATGGCGGTTTCTGGGCCACGGGGCTCAACAGCTACGACCGCAACGTGCAACAGGCACTGGGCCTGCAGGCCACGGAGCGCTTGCTGGGTTTTCTGTACGTGGGCACACCGAAGGAGGCGACGAACGCGCCCGAGCGAAACGCACCCGACGCGTTCGTGCGCGAGTGGACGGGCGAAGCGGTCGGCCGCGCAACCACCGACGTCGCGTCCGTTCGATGAACGCAGCCGGCCCGCAGTGAGCCGGCTGGCTCAGATCAGAAGCTGGCCTTCAAACCCACCGACAGCATGCCGCCCTTGGCCTGCTTCGACAGCTTGCCGAAGTAGTCGTAGTCGGCGGTGATCGCCAGGTTCTGCGTCACGCGGTACTCGGCGCCGAAGCCGGCCATCAGGCCCGTCGAGCTGCCCGAGAAGCGGCGGTCGCCCGACACCCAGGTGTTGTCGCCGCCGGAGATGCGGCCGCGCGACACGCCCAGGCGGCCGTTCAGTGCAAAGACGTCGCCCAGCGGCATGCGGGCCGTGGCGGCTGCGTAGAAGGCTTGGCCCGAGCCGCTTTGCAGCGTGGAGTAGCCGGCGCCGGTATAGGTCCACTGGCTCACGCGGCCCAGGCGCGCATAGCCGACTTCGACGCCGAAGTTTTCCGTCAGGCGATAGCCGCCGTACAGCTTGTAGGCGGTGCCGGCCTTGCTGCTCTTCTGGCCGCCCCACGGCGTGGGCACGCTGTTGGAGGACGACAGGCTGTAGCTCGAACGGCCGACGGAACCGCCCGCGTAGAAGCCGGTGTCCTGTTGCGGGCCGGCCGCGTAGGTGCCCATGGAAGCGGTGCCGAGCAGAAGGGCGGCAACGGTGGCGAGGGCGGTACGGGCTTGCGTTTTCGTCAAGATGAAATTCCTGGTTGGAGTCGATGGGATCGGTGGTGCCGGCGGCCCGTTTGTGTGGTGCCGTCAGCGTGAAACGATTCTCGAATTCCAGTCTGAAGAAGAGCTTGGGGCTTGCTGAAGAGCACATGAAGGTGCCCGGTCGATGGGCGATGATCGAGGGATGTCTCAACAGCTTCTTCTTCCCGGTATCGATCCCCCGCCGCGGCCCCTGCCGCGCCCCCGCAGCAAGGCGCGCCGCGCCGAGCCGATGCCGCATTCGCTCTTCTTCGCATTGCTTCCCGGCGCGCAAGACGCCGCATCCATCGCCGCGCTCGCCGAGCGCATGAATTTCCAGCACGCATTGAAGGGCACGGTGGTCCAGGCGCACCGCCTGCATGTCACGCTGTTCGACCTGGGCGACTACGCGGTGGTGCCGCGCGACAAGGTCGAGCAGGCCCTGGCCGCCGCGGCCACGCTGCCGCCGCCGGCCTTCGACGTCGTGTTCGACGAGGCCGTGAGCTATGCGAAGAACAACGCGCTCGTGCTGTACGGCGACGAGGCGGGCGCCGGTGCGCTCATGGCCTTCAGGCAACGCCTGGGCGAAGCGCTCGCCGACGCGGGCTTCAAGCCCAAGCGCACTTTCACGCCGCACATGACGCTGGTGTACGCAAGGCGCAAGCTCGAAAAGCACGCCATCGAAGAGCCGGTGCGCTGGCGCGCGGGCTCGCTCGCGCTGATCGACAGCCACGTGGGCGAGGGCGTGCACGAAGTGCTCGGCCAGTGGCCCGTGCCGGCCTCCGAGGCGATGGCGGCCTGACATGGACGCGCCGCTCGTGGTCTGCCTCGACGTCGACTACCGCGCCGAAGGCATCGCCGTGGCGGCCGGCGTCTGGTTCCGTGGCTGGACCGCGGAGCGCGAAGAGGCGCAGGCCGTGGCCGGCTTCAGCGGGGTGGCGCCCTACGAGCCCGGCGCGTTCTACAGGCGCGAGCTGCCTTGCCTGCTGGGCGTGCTGCGCGAAGGCCCGCGGGCCGACCTGATCGTGGTCGACGGCTACGTGACGCTGGCGCCCGGCCATGCGGGTCTTGGCGCGCATCTGCACGACGCGCTCAAGCGCAAGGTGCCCGTGGTCGGCGTGGCCAAGACGCGCTATCACAGCGCGACCGATGCCATCGAAGTGCGGCGCGGCCAGAGCGAAGCGCCGCTGTTCGTCACGGCCGTGGGCATCGACCCGTCGATGGCCGCCGCCGAGGTGCTGCGCATGCACGGCCCGTACCGCGTGCCGACGTTGCTGCGCAATGTCGACCAGCTCGCGCGGCACGGCATGCCCGATCGCATCGAGCCCTTGAACGCCCGTTAGCCGGGCGCGGGCTCCTAGACCGCCGCATCCGCGAAGTTGTCGAACAGCAATCCGCGCATCCACTGGTTGCCCGGATCGCGGTGCGCCTTCGCGTGCCAGAACAGGTTGATGGCAATCTGCGGCAGCGCCACCGGGTGCGGGCGCCACACCAGCCCGAAGGGCGCGGCGATGCTCTGCGCGAGCCGCTCGGGCACCGTCGCGATCATGCCGCTGGACTGCAGGATGTGGCCGATCGCCACGAAGTGCGGCACCCGCAGCCGGATGCGCCGCTGGATGCCCTGCGCCGCCATCACGTCGTCGGCCTTGCCGTGGCCGGTGCCCGCGGCCTGCACCTGCACGTGGTCGGCCGCGCTGAAGTCCTTCAGCGACACACTGCGCTTGCGCGCCAGCGGATGCACGGCCGAGAACAGGCACACATAGCGCTGCAAGAACAGCCGGCGCTGGAACACTCCGGCCTTGAGCTGCGGCAGCAGGCCGATGGCAATGTCGACATGGCCGGCCTCCAGCTCGTCGCGCAGGTTGGTGGCGGTGTTGTTGCGCAGGGTGCTCACGGTCACGCCGGGCGCGGCGGCCGACAACGCTTCCATGAGCTTGGGCGTGAAGTAGATCTCGCCGATGTCGGTCATGGCCAGCGTGAAGCTGCGCGTGCTGGTGGCGGGGTCGAACACCACCTGCTGGTTGAGCGCCGTATGCAGCGCGCCCATGGCGTAGGCCACCGGTTCGGCCAACTGCAATGCGAAGGGCGTGGGCTCCATGCCGCGCGCGGTGCGCAGGAACAGCTCGTCGCCCAGCAGCTTGCGCAGCCGCGCCAGCGCGTTGCTGATGGCCGGCTGCGACAGGCCCAGCGACTGGGCCACGGCCGACACGCGCTTCTCGGCCAGCATGCGGTCGAACACCAGCAGCAGGTTGAGGTCGATGTCCTTGAGTTGCACGGCGGACCTTTATTCAGCGCAGTGATGAAGAGGATTCACCGGATTCTATTGGTCAATCGGGCGAGGCCGCGCATCATCGCCGCCAGAGACAAGCCGGCACCCACGCCGGCGCGAGAGAAAAAACCCACGATGGACCTGCACATTCACCCCCTTGCCCGCACCCTCGAGGTCCGCCCCGGCGCGAACCTGCTCGAAGTGCTGCGCGAGCACCATGTGCCGGTGTCGTACAGCTGCATGTCGGGGCGCTGCGGCACCTGCCGCTGCAAGGTGGTGTCGGGCCAGGTGCTCGATGCCGGGCAGGACGCGATCCGCCCCGACGGGCAGGGCGAGCGCTACGTGCTGGCCTGCCAGAGCACGCTGACCGAAAGCTGCGCCATCGAGATCCCTGAACCCGACGAAGTGGTGGTGCACCCGGCGCGCATCCTGAAGGCGACCGTGACCGGCATCGACGTGCTCACCCACGACATCCGCCGCCTGCGCCTGAAGCCCAACAAGCCGTTGGAGTTTTCTCCGGGCCAGTACGCGCAGCTGCAGTTCGCGCCCGACCTCGCGCGGCCGTATTCGATGGCCGGGCTGAACCGCGACGCGGAGCTGGAGTTCCATGTGCGCCGCGTGCCCGGCGGGCGCGTCACGGCGCACATCTTCGAGCAATTGCGCGTGGGCGACCCGGTGCGCGTGAGCGGGCCGCTGGGCACCGCCTACCTGCGCACGAAGCACCGCGGGCCGATGCTCTGCGCGGCGGGCGGCACGGGGCTCGCGCCCATCCTGTCGATCGTGCGCGGCGCGATCGCGGCGGGGCTCACGCAGCCGATCCACTTGTACCTGGGCGTGCGTTCCGAGGCCGACGTGTACGGCCTGCCGGAACTGCGCGAGCTGCAGGCGCGGCACCCGGGCCTGAACGTGCATGTGGTCGTCGTCACCGGCGCGGCGCATGCCGACCAGCGCGTGGGCCTCATCACCGACGCGATCCGTGCCGACTGGCCCGGCAACCTCGACGGCTGGCGCGCCTACCTGTGCGGTTCGCCGCCGATGGTCGAGGCCGTGACGCAGCTGGTGCGCGGCCGGGGCCTTGCGCCCGAGCAGACGCACGCCGACGCCTTCTACCTGCAAGGCACCTGAGCGAACACAAAAAAAGGAGACCCCCGATGACCACGCAAGCCGTGTTCCCCATCGAACTGCGATGGGAGAGCGAGAAGACCAGCCGCATTCCCTTCATGGCCTACACCGACGAGGCGCTGCACAAGAAAGAGCTGCAGCGCTTCTTCTACGAGAAGCACTGGTGCTATGTCGGCCTGGAAGCCGAGATTCCGAACCCGGGCGACTTCAAGCGCACCGCCATCGGCGAGCGCTCGGTCATCATGTCGCGCGACGAGGCGGGCCAAATTCATGTGTTCGAGAACGTCTGCGCGCACCGCGGCATGCAGTTCTGCCGCGAGCGCCACGGCAACAAGAAAGAGTTCGTCTGCCCCTACCACCAGTGGAACTACACGCTCAAGGGCGACCTGCAGGGCGTGCCGTTCCGGCGCGGCGTGAAGCAGGACGGCAAGGTCAACGGCGGCATGCCCGCCGACTTCAAGACCGAGGAGCACGGTCTCAACAAGCTCAAGGTGGCGTCGCGCGGCGGCGTGGTGTTCGCAAGCTTCGACCATGAGGTCGAGTCGCTCGAAGACTTTCTCGGACCCGACATCCTGCATTACTTCGACCGCCTGTTCGACGGCCGCAAGCTCAAGATCCTGGGCTACAACCGCCAGCGCATTCCGGGCAACTGGAAGCTCATGCAGGAGAACATCAAGGACCCGTACCACCCGGGCCTGCTGCACACCTGGTTCGTGACCTTCGGGCTCTGGCGCGCGACAACAAGTCGGAACTGAAGATGGACGCGCACGGCCGCCACGCCGCGATGATTTCCACGCGCGGCAGCGCCGGCAAGGCCGCCCAGGTCACGCAGGTGTCGAGCTTCAAGGAGAGCATGCAGCTGAAGGACCCGCGCTTTCTGGACATCGTGCAGGAAGACTGGTGGAAGGGCCCGACGGCCGTGCTGATGACGCTGTTTCCCAGCCTCATCCTGCAGCAGCAGGTCAACAGCGTGTCGACCCGGCACATCCAGCCGGTGGGCCACGATGCCTTCGATTTCGTGTGGACGCACTTCGGCTTCGAGGACGACACTGAGGAAATGACCCAGCGCCGCCTGCGCCAGGCCAACCTGTTCGGCCCGGCGGGCTTTGTCTCGGCCGACGACGGCGAGGTCATCGAGTTCTCGCAGCAGGGCTTCGAGCAGAAGCCCTATCACCGCACGCTGGCCGAGCTCGGCGGGCGCGAGGTGGAGAACACCGACCACATGGTGACCGAGACACTCATTCGCGGCATGTACCGCTACTGGCGCGAGGTGATGGAAGCATGAAGACCCTCGACGCCAACGCCTACCTCGATCTGTCGCGCCTGTACGCGGCCTATGCCCACGCGGTCGATTCGGGCCAGTGGGAGCTGTGGCCCGCGTTCTTCGTCGAGCAGTGCAGCTACCGCCTGCAGCCGCGTGAAAACCACGAGCGCAACCTGCCGCTGGCCACGCTCTCCTTCGAGAGCCGGGGCATGCTGGAAGACCGGGTCTATGGCATCAAGGAGACGCTGTTCCACGACCCTTACTACCAGCGCCATGTGGTCGGCCTGCCGCTGGTGCACAAGGTCGAGGGCGACGGCACCATCCACAGCGAGGCCAACTACGCCGTGTTCCGCACCAAGCTCGACGGGCCTTCGACGGTGTTCAACGTCGGGCGCTACATCGACACCGTGGTGCCCACGCCCGAGGGCCTGAAGTTCGCTACGCGCCTGTGCGTGTTCGACAGCGAGATGATTCCGAATTCCATCATTTACCCCATCTGAAACTTGAGCAGAGCCATGCAGGAAAAAGAACCAGAGACACACGGCGCGCCGCTGCGCCGCTTCACCGACCCCGCCTACGTGCCGCTGTGCGACAACCTGGCCGGGGTGCGCGAGAACATCGACAGGCTCGACCGCCAGATCGTCGCGCTGCTGGCCGAGCGCGGCCGCTACGTGAAGGACGCCGCGCGCTTCAAGCGCGACGCCTTCCAGGTGTCGGCGCCGCAGCGCCAGCAGGAAGTGATCGACAAGGTGAAGGCGCTGGCCGAGAAGGAGGGGGCCTACCCCGAGGTGGTCGAGGCCGCCTACCGCGCGCTCATCGCGGGCTTCATCGCGCGCGAGCAGCAGGACCACGTGGGCATGGTCGCCGTGGAGGCGAAGCCATGACGCCGATGAAGACGATGACGACGGCTCGCCTTGCCATGGCTCTCGCTGCCACCGCCATGGCCGTGGCCGCGCACGCGCAGGAATGGCCGCAGCGCCCCATTCGCATCGTGGTGCCGTTCGCTGCGGGCTCGTCGCCCGACATCCTTGCGCGCATCGTCAACGACAAGCTCGCCGCGCGCATCGGCCAGCCGCTGATCGTCGACAACAAGCCCGGCGCGGGCGGCAACACCGGCACCGACCAGGTCTCCAAGGCGCAGCCCGACGGCTACACCTTCCTGCTGTCGGTGAACGCGCCGCTGGTCTACAACACCATCCTCTACAAGAACCTGCCGTACGACCCGTTCAAGGACCTGGTGCCCGTGTCGCTCGCGGCCACCACGCCCAACGTGTGCGCGGTGTCGAATTCGATGAACGTCGACTCGGTCAAGGGCTGGCTCGACGCCATGAAGCGCAACCCGGGCAAGTTCAACTTCGCCTCGACCGGCAACGGCTCCATCTCGCACCTGGGCGTGGAGCTCGTCAAGCTCAAGACCAACTCGTTCGCGGTGCACATTCCGTATGCGTCGTCGAGCCAGGCGGTCACGGCCATCATCCAGGGCGACGTGCAGTACGCCTGCCTGCCGCCGGTCTCGGTGATGCCGCAGGCCAAGGCCGGACGCCTGAAGGCGCTGGCCGTGACCTCTGCCGAACGCTCGGCGCTGCTGCCCGATCTGCCGACGCTGCGCGAGTCGGGCCTGCCCGACATCCAGGCCGTGCCGTGGTTCGCCTACATGGCGCCCAAGGGCACGCCGCCCGAGATCGTGCAGCGCATGAGCCGCGAGATTGCCGCCGCACTGAAGGAGCCCGAGACGGTCAAGCGCCTGCAGACCGCGTACTTCGACCCCGTGGGCAGCACGCCCGAGGCGCTGGGCAAGTTCATGGGCGAGGAACTGCGCCGCTGGAAGCCCGTGATCGAGCGCACCGGCCTCAAGCCCGACAACTGAAAACCACGAACAAGGAATCCACGATGAGCACGATGACCTGGGTCGACGCCGCGGCGGTCGACGACGTTCCCTCCGACGACGTGGTCGGCATCGAGGTGCAGGGGCGCGACATCGCGCTGTACGGCACCGACGATGGCATCCACGCCACCGACAACATCTGCACTCACGGCCATGCGCGGCTGTGCGACGGCTTCCTGGAAGGCCACGAGATCGAATGCCCGCTGCACCAGGGCCGCTTCGACGTGCGCACGGGCAAGGCCATGTGCGCGCCGCTGACCGAAGACCTGCGCAGCTACCCGGTGAAGATCGAGGGCGGGCGCGTGTTCCTGGCGTTCGAGGGCTGATCTGTTCTGCCCCGGATCGGCGCCGTCTGTATCTGTTCCGCCGTGAAGGGGCTGGCGACAATGACGCTCATTTTTGCGGAACAGCCATGACAGAAAGACCCGGGACCAGATCGCCGACCAGATTGCCGCCGAACTCGGCCACAGCTTCGACGGCGAGATCATTGCCGGCGGCCACTACGTGCCGCTGGTGCGCGACGGCCGCACCGTGTACCTCAGCGGCCAGGTGCCGCGCGTGGGCACCACGGTGGTCGTCACCGGCCGCGTGGGCGACGCGGTGTCGCTCGACAAGGCACGCGAGGGCGCGCAGATTTCCACCCTGCGCAGCCTCACGCTGCTGCGCCGCGCGCTGGGCTCGCTCGACGCGATCGAGAAGGTGCTGCGCGTGGGCGTGTTCGTGCAGTGCACGGCCGACTTCACGCAGCAAAGCGAGGTGGCCGATGCCGCGTCCGACCTGCTGCACCGCGTGTTCGGCGAAGCCGGCGTGCATGTGCGCACGGCGGTCGGCGTGTATCAGTTGCCGAAGAACGCGACGGTCGAAGTCGAGATGACCGTGGCCGCCAAGCAGAACATCGGCTAGTTCGGCGCAAGGCCGGCAAGGTCGCGCGCCAGCTGCGCAATGGTCAGCGGCGCGCAGCCTTCGGCGTTGTTGCTCACGGTGACGAAGGCGTTGTGCCCCGCGCGCGTGGTGCCGGCAATCACCTTGGCCAACGCGGCGCGCGTTTCGGGGTCGGGATCGACGATCTTGTCGAACGGGCCGTAGAGCTTTTCCGCGTCTTCATAGCCGAAGCGGCCGTGGCGTCGGTGCAGGTTCCAGCGGCACACCAGCGGCCCGGGCCACAGCGCGCGCAGCATCGGCAACTGGTCTTCGATGGGCGGCATCTTGGCGTGCAGGCCCATGCAGAAGGTGGCGCCCACGCTGCGCAGCATGTCGGCGAAGGCGGGGTTCAGCAGCTGCGGGTCGCGCACCTCGACGGCGACGACGGCGTCGGGCGCGGTCTCTTTCAGGTCGGGCAGCGCGCCCAGCATGTCGGCGATGCGCGCGAGCAGCGCGGGCTGGTCGGCCAGGATGTGGCCGGGAATCGGGCTCAGCTGGAACACCAGCACGCCGATGCGATGGCCCAGCCCTTCGAGCGCGGGCAGCACGAACTCCTGCCTTGCGATCTCGTTGCTGAGAAACACCGGGTTGGCCTGCATGCCGCGGCCGCTCTCGTCGCGCACGGTGGCGTCGGTCACGAGGCTGGGCGCCTTCACCACGAAGCGGAAGTCGTCGGGCACCATGGCCGCGTAGCGCGCGTATTGGCTGGCGGTGAGGGCGCGGTAGAAGTTGCGGTCCAGGCTCACGGTGCGAAACAGCGGGTGCTGCGCGAGGGCCGAGAGGCCGTTCTTCGACAGCACCGACTCGGCGTACTCGCCGTTCCACACCAGGTCGGCCCAGCCGGGTAGCTCCACGACGAAGTGCCCAGCCGCAGGTTGGGCGGCAGCGTGGCGGCAAGTTCGACGAGCGCCGGGTCGGTGGGCGCGGGCTCGACCGTGCCGGTGCGCGACTTGCGCTTGGCGGCGGCCGGTTCGGCGCCTTCCGTGTCGGGTGCGGGCGCAGCCGTTGGCGCCTCGGGCGGGCGCGGCAGATCGGGGAAAAGGGAGTCCTGTACTTCAGCCATGTCTGGGCCCGCATTCTCGGCGAACCCGAAGCGGGCCTGCAGCGGCGGGCACAATCCGCGCCATGAAACAGTGGTTGCGCGCGCAAGGTGGTTGGTGGTTGGCATGGCTGGCGCTCACCGCCGTGGGCGCCGTATGGATCGCGCGTGCAGAGCTGGCGCAGATGCACCAGGACTTCGAGACCGACGTGCGCATCGCGCACCGCCTCATGAGCCAGCAGATGGTGCAGTACGACGCCGTGCTGGCCACGCTCGCGCTGCTGGAGCCCAGTACCGGCGCCGACCACCCGGAGCAGCGCCTGCCGTCGGTCTATTCGTCGATCCTGCGCGTGCAGCGGCGCGAGCGCGACGAGCCCTGGCCCGACGCGGGCCCGGCCGGTGTCACGCCCGCCGTGCTGGCCGCCGCCGAGGCGCGCTCGCGCGGCAAGCAGCGCGCCGATCTTGCGTCGATCGACCTGGCGCGCGGCCGCTATGTGCTGGTGATCGGCGCCACGCCGTTCAGCTATGCGCTCGACATCGACCTGGCCGGCTCCGTGCCCTGGCGCGACTGGCCGATGAACCCGCAGGTCAGCCCGGTGCGCCTGAGCCTGCAGCGCGACGGCCAGCAGTTGGTGCTGCAACCCGGCCGGCCCGCCACGGGCGGCTGGCATTTCGGCCTGACCAAGCGCTGGCGTCGCCGAGCCAGCCCTTCGACCTCGTGGCCGAGCGGCAGGTCGGCTGGGACGAGCTGCCGTGGCGCGGCATCGGCGCCTGGGCCATCGCGATGGCGGTGCTGCTGGCCGGCCTGTGGGCCGCGCAGCGCCAGCGCATTGCGCGGCGGCGGGCCGAAGAGCTGTTGCGGCTCGGGCAGGTCGCGCGGCTCAACGCGCTGGGCGAGCTGTCGGCCGGCCTGGCGCACGAACTCAACCAGCCGCTGACGGCGGTGCTGGCCAAC